>PBXW01000016.1 GCA_002727735.1 Crocinitomicaceae bacterium | reverse complement strand
TCGTAATTTTTCTTTCTCTCGAGTGGACTCATATCTTGCTGAATCAAACCAACAGATAGACCTAGAAAACGGTGAACTTGTCCCATCCATTCTGCATCTCTTCTAGCTAAGTAATCATTTACTGTAACCACATGAACACCTTTACCAACTAGTGCGTTTAAATAAACTGGTAAGGTGGCTACTAAAGTTTTACCCTCACCAGTCATCATCTCTGCAATTTTCCCTTTATGCAATGCCGCGCCACCCATTAATTGAACATCATAATGCACCATTGACCACTGTATTTCAGACCCTGCTGCATCCCAGGTGTTTGACCAAATAGCATGATCACCTTCAATTTTAACAAAGTCTGACTTTTCGGCTAAAATTTTATCGAAATCATTGGCTTTAACTTTTAACAAACCGTTTGTTGTTAGCCTTCTTGCCGTTTCTTTTACTACAGCAAATGCTTTTGGCATTAATTCGAGCAGTTTTTCCTCAATCAGAGCGTTTTCATCTTTCTCTAATGATTCTACTTTTTCAAATAAAGCTTCTTTATCTTGAATGGACATGTTTGCAGATGAAGCTTTTTGTTTAAGTTCATGAACCTCATCAGATATCATTTTATAAGATGATATTATTTCCTCTTTGAAAATTCGTGACTGATCCCTAAGCTGATCATCTGATAATTGTTGTATTTCACTAAATACACCAGCAGTTTGATCTATTATAGGCGATAGCTCTTTTAAATCTTTTTGAGATTTATCTCCAAAGAGTTTTTTAAGGATTCCATCAAGCATGACTTAATTTTTCGGATGATAAAAATAATCGAATAGTTCAAACAAGCGTAAACTATAATCTTAAAAAAGATTAAAGTTAAATGAAGAGGATTAAATAAACTTTATTTAATACTCGTCTTCATTAAAGAAGAAGTCCTCCTTAGTAGGGTAATCAGGCCAAATTTCTTCAATTCTATCATAGATTTCTCCTTCATCTTCCAATGCTTGAAGATTTTCAACTACTTCTAACGGAGCGCCAGTTCTCATGGCAAAATCTATAAGTTCGTCCTTTGATGCTGGCCAAGGAGCGTCTTCTAAATATGATGCAAGTTCTAATGTCCAATACATACGATTATCTAATTTTTAGATTTCGCAAATGTAAATTTTTTATTGATTTGACAAACCAAAAAGAAAAAAATTAATAATTAATTATTGCTTTTTAGGTTTCCANGGAATATCATCAATGTTNTCATCATGCAAAACCTTTCTTGNTAAAACAAATAGAAAATCNGATAATCTATTTANGTACATGACNATAATTGNATCAATATNAATGCNTTCACTCAGCTCTACAACTAATCTTTCTGCTCTTCTGCAAACACATCTNGCAACATGNCAATAAGAAGAATTAACATGTCCACCAGGNAGTATAAAATTTTTCATTTCTGGAAGATCNGATTGAAATTCATCAATANCTTCTTCTAAAGAAGTAATAGGTGNANCNGATAANACTGGAAGCTTTTCTATCATTTTTTCATCTCCACCAGTAGCTAAATAAGAACCTAANGTGAAAAGGGTTTCTTGAATTTCGACAAAATCTATATCAGCACTTTGAGGAATTACATCTTTTATTAATCCAATCCATGAATTAAGCTCATCAATAGTACCATAAGCTTGAATACTTAAATTGTATTTTTCTACTCTTTTACCGCTAAAAAGAGANGTTTTCCCCTTNTCNCCTGATTTAGTGTATATTTTCATACTAATGCAACATCAAATTTTGTTGTAATATCTTTGATAACAGCATACAATTCTTCTTTATCATCCAAAGTAACCAGTTGATTTCTAATGGGCTTGAAGTTAGGTATCCCCTTAAAATAGTTAGCATAGTGTCTTCTCATTTCAACTATTCCAACTCGATCCCCCTTCCACTTTATGCTGAAATCCAAATGTTCTAGAACTACTTTTACACGTTCAGCTAATGTTGGCTTAGCTGCTTCATAACCATGTTTCATAAAGTGCTTGACTTGATTAAAAAACCATGGGTTTCCAATACTAGCTCTTCCAATCATAATTCCATCAACACCATATTTCTCTTTATACTCCACTGCTTTTTGTGGAGAGTCTACATCTCCATTTCCGAATACAGGAATATGCATTCTTGGGTTATTTTTCACTTCACTTATAAGTGTCCAATCAGCCTCTCCTTTATACATTTGAGATCGTGTTCTACCATGGATCGAAATAGCTTTTATACCAACATCCTGTAATCTTTCAGCGGTTTCAACAATATATTTCGTGTTATCATCCCACCCTAATCTAGTTTTAACTGTTACAGGAAGGTGAGTTGAATCCACTATAGCCTTAGTCATGGAAACCATTTTAGGAATATCTTGTAAGATTCCCGCTCCAGCTCCTTTACATGCCACTTTCTTCACAGGACATCCGTAATTAATATCTATAATATCTGGATTTACCTTCTCACAAAGTTCTGTTGCTTTTTTCATGGATTCTACATCGGCACCAAATATTTGAATACCAACAGGACGTTCATATTCAAATATATCGAGCTTCTGAACACTTTTTGTTGCGTCTCTTATCAATCCTTCGGATGAAATAAACTCAGTGTACATAACATCAGCTCCATATTTCTTACATAAAGCTCTAAATGGTGGATCACTAACATCCTCCATAGGAGCTAGTAAAAGTGGGAATTCACCAAGATTTATTTCACCAATTTTAACCATGATTAATCTTTGCAAAGGTAGATATATCCATCTAATTCCTATATTTCGTTCATGAAAAATAGTTTTGGCATTGATTCTACATCTTATATAAGAACCCTCTTACTTGTTATTCTTATTACAGTAGTGTCATTTACAGTTTTTCAGCTTACACCCATGTTTATTATTTCTATTTTCATGGATAACGGAGTTGAGTTATTGTCCGAAATTACTATTTATCAAACCAATCCATCGCTTCTAGATGAGCATTTCACTTCGAAGCCTGATATTCATTCTAGCGTAATTAAAATTCTAAAATTATTGACCTTTTTTTCTCAAATAGGGACATTTTTAGTTCCATCTATTTTNATTTTTTGGAAATTTAATCAGATAAAACTGCTGCAAAAGAAAACTATAAAGAGTGACTATCTATTTGTTTTTATAAACTTTATTTTATTGCTTGGTATTTCCAATCTGCTTGTGCTTATAAGCTTATCCATTGGCTATGATTACTTTCCTGAAGGAATTAAATCTTACCTCTCAAACGAACAATTATTTAATACCAAAATTCAAGAATATTTTGTAACTAAAGATGTAAGCAACCTAGCCATTAATTTATTTCTTATGGCTATTTTACCAGCTGTAGCTGAAGAACTTTTTTTTAGAGGTGTATTACAAAAACTATTTATTGGAATAGTTAAAAACAAGTTTATTGGTATCCTATTTACCTCATTAATTTTCGGTATTCTTCATTTTCAAATAGAAAATTTTCTAGCCATATTTTTTGCAAGTTTGATACTTGGAATAATTTATGAAAAAAGAAACAACATTAAATTAAATATGCTTCTTCACTTTATGTTCAATGCATTTTCTTTAATATCCATATTCATCATAAAAAATGAAATTATAAATGAAGAAAAATTAGAATATCTTCTAAATTACGCTTTAATACCCGCAGGTATTCTTTGCTTTTTATATAGCCTAAAGAAAGGGGACTGGAAATTTAATTGAAGAAATTTACTTCTCCTTGTTGACAGAGTAAACAACTTTAAAGGCTTCTGCCTCTTTGAGCTCATCTTGTACTTTTTTCACAATTCTCATTTCTGTTTTCTTATCTACTTTAAAAACATTAAAGAATCGTGAATCCCAAACTTGAGAATACTCTGGATTCTTACGAAGTTTAATAAGATAATTTCTTATTTCTTCATAATCATTGATCAAATCATCATCCAATTGAACTCTAAAATCATCGAGAGTTCCNGGAACCCTACCAATCCAAAAGTAAGAAGCTTTGATGTTTTTTTCTAGATCAATGGTCTCTTTAATAGCNACTTTGTCNATTTCTAACTTATTGGTNTCTTTTTCTTTAAATACNGTTGTNACCATAAAAAAGAATAAAAGCATAAATACAATATCAGGNAGCGCTGCNGTTGATATTCCTGGTTCTTTTTTCTTCTTACCCTTAGAAAATTTAGACATAATTAATAAGTTACTATTGTACAGATCTGTTTTTCTCTTTCATTATCTTTTTAGGATAAACTTGCCTAATAGCTGAAATCTTTTGTTTGTCAGATTCAACTTTATCATTCAATNTACTAAAAGGAATACCTTGAAACTTATCCTTGCATAAGCTGTCTCTTAAATGATTTAGCCCAAGCATAATTTGATCAAGCACCTTCATATAAGTTTCATATTTAGTAGAATTATCCATTTGGATAGAAATAGTAGCGTTGTTTGGTAAAGTTTTAAACCCTGTTCCACCAAAGGCATTAACTGCATCTAATCTCCTTGTCCAAGCATCTANTTCAATTTTGAATAAGGCTGCATCTGGGTATANAGCTAANGCTGCTTCCAAAGACTCAATGGTATCTTCACAAGTTGCCTTATCTACTTCAATATAGCTTGGTAAATTCCTAGCACCCTCATCATGTTGGTAGAATTTAATTACAGCATCTTTTATATCCTCCATTTCTGCAAACTCTCCTTCAATTCCAATTTTATCGTTTTTATTCGCCATAATCTGGAGAACATTTTTTTCATTCAATAGAAACTCAACATCAGATTTCTGAGGTAACCTTTCCTCTTGGACTTGAGGCAAATTCATAGTAGTTGTAATAAGGAAGAATATCAATAGCAAAAATGCTATATCTGCCATTGAACCTGCGTTAATTTCCTCAACTTCTCTCTTAGCCATTACTTTCTAAGTTTTAAAACAGAACCTCCNATCCAACTTACTAANGCTACTATNATTAATAGAACAGTTGAATTTATTGCAGTATTAGCTAGTGTCCAATCAGTACCTCTTTCATCAACNGANATAAAGTAAACNATNATCATGAACAATGCNAANACNCCAACACCAGCAAGAATCTTCTTGGCTTTTGCCCANTTTATATAAGCTAAATAACCNAAGCCTAACAACAATAATAAGAACGTTGCAGAAACTGTGATTATAGAGAANAANGTTAANGTAAATACATGACCATCTAAATTTTCCTCTAAAGAAGTTTGGTAATTTCTAAGAATTTCACCCTCAGACTTACTGTATGTAGAATCATTTTCAAGATCAGTNTAAGTATAATTTCCAAACTTATCCTTTATAAATCTCCCCTTATCATCTTTCTCAAATTCAAATTGATCATTGTTGAATGCAGCAACCTTAATTTGCTCTGGATTCATTTCCTTTGGGTTGTCATCGGTCATGACAATTAGGGTAAACAACACGCCAAGGAAAATAACAAGGTATGTTATAATTTTCGTGATTAAATTTTGTCTATTGTTTTCCATGCTANAAAATTATAAGTGTTANACTTATTTCTTTAAATCATGTTTTACTAATACATCAATAAGAGAAATAGAAGCATCTTCCATTTGGTTAACCAAGGTATCAATCTTAGATACAATGTAATTGTAAAATATCTGAAGGATAATAGCAACAATTAAACCAAATACTGTAGTCAAAAGAGCTACTTTAATACCTCCAGCAACTAAAGATGGTTGCATATCACCAGCAGCTTGAATTTTATCAAATGCTTGAATCATACCAATAACTGTCCCCATGAAACCAAGCATTGGAGCAAGAGCAATAAATAATGAAATCCATGAAACATTTTTTTCTAATTGTCCCATTTGTACTCCACCATATGCAACAACTGCCTTTTCAGCACTTTCAACACCTTCACCTGCTCTATCCAAACCTTGATAGAAGATTGAAGCAACAGGACCAGGAGTGTTTCTACAAACCTCTTTAGCAGCTTCAACTCCACCTGATTTTAACGCACTTTCGACATCAGCAGTAAGCTTTTCAGTATTAGTTGTAGCAAAATTTAAGTAGATGATTCTTTCAATAGCAATAGCAAGTCCTAAAATAAGACAAGCAAGTACAATCCCCATAAAACCAGGACCTCCTTCAATAAATTTTTGTTTTATTATTTGATGAAAAGACGCCGATTCTTCTACAGCTTCTTCTGTATTTGTATTTGTAACTTCTTCTTCTACCATTGTAGTTTGTTCAACAGCTGAATCTTCTTGTATCGCAGCAGAGTCTTCTTGCCCGATAACTTGAAAAGAAAAG
>PBXW01000015.1 GCA_002727735.1 Crocinitomicaceae bacterium | reverse complement strand
GTATACCATTCTGAAAAACTTGACTCGATAACCTCTTTCTTTTGTTGGACATTATTATTGACCAATTGCTCACTTTGACCAATGAAATATTTCCAATAATTACTAACTCTTGCATGTTTTGAGGCATATTGAATTCTAGTTTTTTGACTCTTATTCATTTCCTCTTCCATCAAATCTAATTTCTTTCGTCTAATCTTAACTCTTGCTGGTTGTTCAACTTCAACGGCTTCCTTAACCCCCCAAGATGTTAAGTATCTATCTGTACTTCCAGGGTATCCCATGATCATAGCATAATCACCCTCTTCTACTCCAGCAATAGATACAGGTAGGGCATGTTTTGGGTCATAAGGCTTGTTATTTTCATCGTATGCACATGGCTCGTTGCTATCATTAGCATAAACTCTGAATAAAGTAAAATCACCAGTGTGTCTAGGCCACATCCAGTTATCTGTATCTCCACCATACTTTCCAATTGAACTTGGAGGTGCTCCAACTAGTCTAACATCATTAAAGATGTTGTAGGTAAACATGTAATAATAGTTTCCATAGTAAAATGATTTCACCTTTACAGAAAAGGTATCATCTGATTTACCCTCTTTAGCTCCTTTAGTAAGTGCATTTATATTTGATCTAATTTTTTTGGAACGTTCTTGTTCAGACATATCATCGTTAATACCATCCATTACTTTGTCAGTAACATCTGTAATTCTATCTAAAAACCATACTCCAAAATCAGCAGGAATTTCTTCAGATTTTTTCATAGCCCAAAAACCATCAGTTAAATAATCATGCTCCGTAGTACTATTAGCTTGGATGGTACCATAACCACAATGATGATTAGTTAACATTAAGCCTTGCTCAGAAATAATTTCTCCAGTACAAAAACCTCCTCCTAATGCAACAATGGCATCTTTTAAACTTGAATTATTAGCATCGTATATGTCTTTAGCGGATAATCTTATTCCACATTCAACCATATTTTTATAGGTTTCTTCACCCAATAACATGGGCAACCACATCCCTTCATCAGCCTTACCTACTACTAATTGGAATGTTAATACTACGCTTAATACTATTTTATTGAAAGTTTTCATTGATTGGTTTTTTGGTTTGGATTTATCAAAATGCGAGCCAAATGTACTAAATAAATTAAAAAAACAGCTCTTAATTTTTGATCATAACCATCATACCATCTCTTACAGGAAACAACACATTTCTTACCCTATCATCCAAATGTACCTTTTCATTGAATTGCTGTATTATTGATGTCTCCATATCATTTGAAGAAGCCTCTTTTAATACTTTTCCGCTCCACAAAACATTATCAGCAATAATCCATCCACCAGAATTAACATTGTTAACTACCAAATCAAAATAATTGATATAATTTTCCTTGTCAGCATCAATGAATACTAGATCCCATTTATATCGCAATGTAGGAATAACTTCCAACGCATCACCATTAATGAACTCAATTTGATCCTTAAATGAAGATTCATTAAAATAACTACTTGCAAAGGGTTCCAATTCTGGATTTTTATCTATAGTTATTAGCTTCCCATTATCATCCAAGCCCTCAGCTAAGCACAATGCACTATAACCAGTGTAGGTCCCAATTTCAAGAACAAATTTTGGTTTTACTGCCGTTGATAAAAAACTCAAAATCCTACCTTGTAAATGACCGGATAGCATTCTTGGCTGTAACACTTTTAAATGTGTTTGCCTATTCAAATTGGATAAAAGAGGACTTTCTTTCTCTGTATGATCTAAAGCGTAGGACTCAATTTTTGGATCTAGAAAATCCATTTAATCAAGATAAAAGTTGTTTAACCATAGCTGAAATTACAGCACCATCAGCCTTACCACCTAATTTTTTCATTGATGCTCCCATAACTCTTCCCATATCTTTCATACCACTTGCTCCAGTAGAAATAATAATTTGGTTTATTTCCTCTTTAAGCTCCTCTGTTGAAATAGGTTTTGGCAAGTATTCCTTATATANNTTGGATTGCGCAAGCTCTTCTTCNGCTAAATCAGCTCTATTTTGNTCTTTATATATCTCATAAGCATCTAANCGCTGCTTATTCAATTTTCCAATTAATTTAAGAATTAAGTCGTCATTTAAATCTTCCTTATTGCCTGTTTTTGTTTTTTCTAAAAGAATAACTGATTTAATNGCTCTCANGGCTTCTAGGCGTACCTTATCNTTGGCCAACATAGCTGATTTAATGTCGGCCATAATTTGATTTTCCAGACTCATTGCAGTTAATCTACATTNTCATGAAGGAAAGAATTGTTGTCACTTAGACCAGTTTTCTTTTCCCCATTATCATCTTCACTTTCCCAGAGCGTATATTTAGAAACTTCTGCTTCAGAGGATGGATTTACATCATCTAATTCTACATTTCTTCTCTTATATGCTGGAACATTTTCCATTTCATTAAGTCCTAAAGGTGATCTCAATTTTTGTGTAGCTTTTTTAATTCTCTCTAACCTTTCATCAATTATTTCCTTTGATTCAGCTAATTTAGCTTCCTCTTCTTTTTGACTAANAGNTTCAGATTCTGTTTGCTTAAGCTCAATATTCATTTCTGGCTCCTTTTCTTCCGTTTCCTCTTCAACTGATTCATCTTCTAAGAAAAATATAACCTTTCCATCATTTTGTTCTGATTCTGAGGATGGTGCTGGCATTGCAGTATCCATATTGGATTCNTTCAACACATTTAAATTATCGCTGTCCTGAACAGGTGAATGGTCAACATCTTCTTCTTCCAAATAATATTTCTTTGGTTCAATTTCTTGATTTTCTGATGAAATAGGTGTTNCATCAGCTGATTCATTTTCTGCTATATCCTGATTTTCTACACCCCCAACAGGAGAATCTATTTCTTGCGTAATTTCGGTAGGTCTTTCATCCTCAAGATTCATTAATTTTTTCTTAGGGGCTTTATACGAAAGACCAGTATGTGGTGTTGATTTAAATCCAGTAGCAATGATGGTCACACATAATTTATCTCCAAGTGTNTCNTCATGNCCATGCCCCCAAATAACATCGGCAGTACTGCCAGCTTCTTCTTGAATATAATCAGTGATATCNGAAATTTCATCCATCAACACTTCCTTATCTCCATATGTAATATTTAATAANACATAGGTTGCACCTTCAATATTATTATCATTTAACAATGGAGAACTTAATGCCTGTTCGACACATTTAGTAGCCCTATCATCCCCTTCAGCTTCAGCAGAACCCATTATAGCCACTCCACTATCTTTCATGACTGTATTTACATCATTAAAATCAACATTTATCTGTCCTGTAACTGATATAACTTCTGCAATTCCTTTTGCGGCAATAGCTAAAACATCATCAGCTTGTTCAAAAGCATTAACCAAAGAAAGGTTTCCAAACATCTCTCTCAATTTATCGTTATTGATAACTAAAAGGGTATCAACTGCATTTCGCATTTGCTCAATACCATCTTCTGCTTGTGTTCTTCTTTTTCTGCCTTCGAACGTGAATGGAACAGTTACAATTCCAACGGTTAAAATACCCATATCTCTTGCAGTTTGAGCAATTACTGGTGCTGCCCCTGTACCAGTTCCACCGCCCATACCAGCAGTAACAAAAATCATTTTTGTGTTCTTAGCAAGAATGTTTTTTATTTCATCCAAATCCTCTATGGCTGCATTTTTTCCAATTTCTGGGATAGAACCTGCACCTCTTCCCTCAGTTAAACTTTGTCCTAATGGAATTTTTGTTGGTACCGGACTTATATCAAGGGCTTGATGATCGGTATTGCAAACTATAAAGTCTACTCCTTTTATTCCTTGTCTATACATGTGGTTTACAGCATTACTTCCTCCACCTCCAACACCTATTACTTTAATAATTGAAGATTGTTCTTTGGGCATATCAAATCTCATCATAATTGTTGTTTTAAATTTTAATCTACTTTTTCGTCAAAAAATGTTTTAATCTTTTCAAAAAATCCTCCCTTAAATTTTTGAGAGTGCATTCGTGTACTTATTTTTTCGTTTCTAGCTTTTAATAACTCAAATTTTTCAAAACCTTTGGAAACTAGTCCAACACCAGTTGCAAAAAGAGGTGATGTTACATTTATGTTNGTNTTGGCACTTAAGTGTTCATTTGGGTAACCAACTCTAGAATCAATTCCAGTTGTAAACTCCATTAATTGATTAATATGCTTTAATTGTGAACCACCACCTGTCACAACTATGCCACCAATTAATTTCTTATCAAAACCTGAATTCTTAATTTCATAATATATGTGCTCTATAATCTCAGACATTCTAGCGCTTATAATATTTGCCAAATTTTTAACAGATATTTCTTTTGGCTCTCTTCCCCTCAATCCTGGAATACAAACGATTTCATTATCTTGAGTAGCTTGTGGTAATGCTGCTCCAAATTTTGTTTTCAACAACTCTGCTTGTCTATGCATAATAGTGCATCCCTCTTTAATATCTTCTGTAATTACATTTCCACCAAAAGGAATAACAGCTGTATGTCTTATTATTCCATCATGGAAAATAGCAATATCAGTTGTACCCCCACCAATATCTACTAGGGCTACGCCAGCCTCTTTTTCTTCATCACTAAGCACAGCAGAGGATGATGCCAATGGCTCTAAAATGAGTTCTGCTACTTCAAGACCTGCTTTATTTACACATTTAAAAATATTTTTAGCAGCCGCAATTTGTCCAGTNATAATATGAAAATTAGCCTCTAGTTGAACTCCAGACATTCCTATTGGATCTTTGATTCCAGGCTCCCTATCAACAATATANTCTTGGGGAAGAACATGAATAATTTCTT
This sequence comes from Crocinitomicaceae bacterium, assembly GCA_002727735.1. GTDB lineage: Bacteria > Bacteroidota > Bacteroidia > Flavobacteriales_D > Parvicellaceae. Next base: position 17,517 of record PBXW01000015.1, on the reverse strand, counting down.
CACCGGGCATCATGACTAACTTATACATATCATCAATTAGTTCATCTACATCTTTTTGTGAGATCTCTTCATCAATGGTATCTCTNGTAATCATACCACGNTGTTGTAAACTTTTAATATGTTGACCAGCAATTCCAACATTAACCACATTTATTTCAACACCAGATTTAGTTTCCGCTTCNTCCACAGCAGCACGTATAGATTGTACTGTTTTTTCTATATTAGAAACTACACCTCTAGTAACTCCTAAACTCGGNGCNTTACCNACACCTAAAATNTCAATTTTACCATGTTCTGTTTTTCTTCCNACNAGACATGCAATTTTAGTAGTACCAATATCTAATCCAACAACAATTTCTGGTGCATCCATATTAATTAATTTTTGAACAAACTATTTGATCGTTATACATTACGTTTAAAGTGTCATACAAATTCAACTCCTTTGGGTCTGGTCCCTTGGTATAAAAGAGTTTTATTTTATTTAATTTTTCTTCCATATTTTCAGGTGANCCAAAAAGTATTTTATGGTTNCCTATTCTTGGAATGAGTTCAAAGTACCCATTATTACGTATGTGTATTTGAACAATTTGAGATTTTAAGAACGCATCATTGTTAATTAGTTGACTCATTTCATATATNTCANNNATTATTAACGTTGAANTTTTTGNNTCAAANTCNTCATTAATTGAAAAGATCTCNCCTGAAAAAATAGGTAGTTTAGCCACATATGAATCACTAGTTTTCATGAGTCGNCCATTATAATCCAAATAANAATTTNCATCTGNTGTATTACCCAATAATCNNGCNATNGGNGTTTTCTTNAANATATTNATNTGTAAATCCCCNTTATTCAAAAAATACACTTCTGCTTTATCCACAGCATAATGGNTTCTNANGGTTTTTTCAATTTGATCTACATGTATNTCTTTCTTTATTGAAACTCCTTCAACCAANCCTAAATCTTTNACAANATCCACNACCTCATCATTNGTTATTAAATGATGTTGATTNTCTTTTATGAAANCAATATTTACTTNNTTTANTNNAATTTCTNCATATTCTGAATTAGCAAAAGCNGTTAAAAATATCCANANAAGGANNAAACAACTCCACAAAAACACTTTTAATATTCTTTTAAAAATTTTCATGCAAAAATGTTTTTATTGGATTGATTAATAAATCAATGTCGCCTGCGCCAATTGTTACCAAAACAAATTTATTTTCCTGTTTTAGGGATAAGAAAAGATCGTCTTCATTGTTAAGCACAGATTTTGACTCTAGGGCTATATCAATTAATAAGTTTTCTGAACTAACATCTTTTATTGGCTTTTCTCTAGCAGGGTAAATGGGCATTAAAAAAAGTTGATCAAGTAAGGAAAGAGCCTCTTGAAATCCATGCATAAAATCTCTTGTCCTTGAATATAAATGNGGTTGAAATACNCCTATTATTTTATGCTTAGGGTAGAAATCTCTTAATCCATTTACCAAAGCAGTTATTTCTTTTGGATGATGGGCATAATCATCTATGTAAACAATATCATTTTTATCATAATGAACTTCAAATCGCCTCTTAACTCCGCTAAAGCTTGCTAAGCCACTTTTAATTTGTTGAGCATCTAAACCCATTTCGAATCCGCATAAAATGGCTCCAGCAGCATTTAATAAATTATACTTCCCTGGTAGGTAAAATTCAAAGTCAGAATACAGTTTATCATTATAAAGCACATCAAAAAAATATCCACCTTTTTGAATACGAATATGCTGTATAGATAATGAAGAATTTTTATGAAATCCATATGTCAAACAATCATTGAAATGACTATTTAAATCTTCTTGTACTATTAGTTTATTTTTATTCTCAAGTAATGCAGTAAACAATTTAAATCCCTCAATTAAAGATTGATTGTCACCATATATATCTAAATGATCAGGATCCATTGAAGTCAACAAAATCATATTTGGAAATAACTTTAAAAACGATCGATCGTATTCATCTGCCTCTACAACAGCATTATTACCATCTTGTAAAAGAATATTAGAATTATAATTTGTTGAAATACCCCCAAGAAATGAAACTCCACCAAGTTTATTGTATTGTAGAATATGAGCAATTATTGAACTGGTTGTGGTCTTTCCATGAGTCCCTGCAACAGCAATTGTATGATACGACTTAGTGATTTGACCTAATATGTAGGCTCTCTTATGAAAAGGTATTCTTGATGAAGAAAAGTAATCAAGCTGCCTATTATCTGATGGAATGGCAGGAGTATATACAACAAGGTCAATCTCATCTTTTGACTTTATCAAAGAAAGATCATCTTCATAAATGATGTTTGCTCCATCTTTGGAAAGAGATTTTGTTATGGATGAACAAACCTTATCATATCCAGAAACTTCAATATTTCTAAAAAGAAAAAACTTTGCTAAAGCACTCATCCCTATGCCNCCAATTCCAATAAAATGAACTCTATTTAAGCTATCTATATTCAAAACTTCTCTCCTAATTTTGAAATTTCCACAACTATATCCTTAGTAGCATTGGGCTTACCCATAGATTTTGCATTAGAGGAAATTACATCCATTTGATTGGTATCATCAATTAATTTAACAGCAGATTCTAAAGCTTTTTTTGCTTCATCATCTTTAATTAATAATGCGGCATTTTGATTAACTAACGATAAAGCATTCTTTGTTTGATGATCTTCAGAAACATTAGGTGAAGGAATAAGTATACTTGGTTTGCCAATTAAAGTAATTTCACTAATTGATAAAGCTCCAGCTCTTGAAATCACCACATCTGCAGCAGCATAAGCCAAATCCATTCGCTTAATAAATGCCCTATTTAATACATTATCTACTTTAGTATGTTGTAATTCATTTTCTATTTTCTCTTGGTATCTTTTACCTACTTGCCATAATAGCTGAACAGGTTTATCTTTTATTACATCAAGAGTTGAAAGAACTCCTTCGTTAATTGATTTAGCCCCCAAACTTCCACCAATTATTAGAATGACNTTATGATCTTTTTTAAGTTTAAAAAAATTCATTGCTTCGTCTCTTTTAGAAGCTATATTGATTAAGTCTTGTCTTACAGGATTTCCAGTTACAACAATCTTAGATTCAGGAAAAAATTGATGCATATTTTGATAAGCAACACAGATGCAATTGGCCTTTTTACTTAACCACTTATTAGTTAATCCAGCATATGAGTTTTGTTCTTGAATTAGAGTCGGTATACCCAGTTTATTGGCCATCCTCAATGTTGGTCCGCTAGCATAACCTCCCACTCCAATTACTACATCTGGCTTGAAGGATGAAATAATTCTTTTAGCATTCAACAAGCTTTTGTAAAGTAAAAAGGGAAATGATAAATTTTTGAAAATTGCTTTTATAGAAAATGAACGTTGGATTCCAACTACATCTAAACCCTTAATTTCATAGCCCGCGTCAGGAATTTTTTCCATTTCCATTCTACCGTTGGCTCCAACAAATAAAATATCACAATCACTATATTTTAATTTCAATTCCTCTGCTATGGCAAGAGCTGGAAATATATGACCACCTGTTCCGCCACCACTTATGATAAATTTTTTTCTTTTCATTTAAACATCAGTGTAAACGGTGCGACTTATATTAATAATGATACCTAACGAAACACACGAAAAAATTATTGATGTACCTCCCATACTAATAAGAGGTAACGGTTGTCCAGTAACAGGAAATAAATTTACACCAACTCCCATATTAATTAGGGATTGAAAAACCATCAAAAAACTCAAGCCAAAAACAACGTATGATCCAAATAAACTTTCCGTTTTATTCATTATTCGAATTGATCTAAAAAATAGAATGGTGTATAATATCACTAACCCAACTCCTCCNAATATGGAGCCAAATTCTTCAATNGATGAAGCATAAATAAAATCTGATTGTGCAGAATATAAATCATTTTTAACATGTCCNTTTCCGGGGCCTTTGCCAAATAAAAANCCATTGGCAACTGCTCTTTTAGCCATTTCAGCTTGATAATTTTCTTTTTGACTACCACTTTCATAGCTTGTGATTCTTTTTTGCCAAGTGTCAACCCTTGGTAGTAGTCCTGGAAATGCAAGATTTAATAATATTAAAATTCCAAAACCTGCAATAGAAACTCCTACAATAGCAGAGAGGTGTTTTAATTTCGCCCCTCCTACAAACAGCATAATAAAACAAACAATAAACAACATTGCTGCAGTAGAAAAATCAGCAGGTAAAATAAGGGCGCAAATTATTCCAATGGGCCATAAAATTGGGGTAAGCCCTAATTTAAAATCTTTTATGACTTCCTTTTTATAGACTAACATTCTGGAAACATATATTACCAATACTAATTTGGCAAAATCAGACGGCTGAAAACCCATAATCCATCTTGAAGCATTTCCTTTATTCACCCCAAACAAAAGGGTAACAAAAAGCAGTACAATTGAAATGAAAATACCAATTTGGGATAATCTTGAGAAATATTTGAAATTAAAGAATTGTAAGTAAATTATTAACACAATTCCAATAACTAATATTAAAAGATGTTTCATTAAAAAAGGCACAACATTACCTCCTGCTAACCTAAATGCTAGGTTAGAGCTAGAACTATAGGCCATAATTAATGAATACAAGGATAAAATTACAATGATGGTCCAAATCACCCTATCTCCTTTAATATATTTCTCAATAAAATTTTGCACTAATTAAAGTTGATTTACAAGTGATTTAAAATGTGCTCCTCTTTCTCTAAAGTTTTCATAATTTGTATAACTGTTACATGCNGGAGAGAATAGNACAGTATTTCCAGCTTTAGCATGTTCATGAGCTAATTGAATGGCTTCTTTGAGTTCTTTCTTATACGCATATCTGATTTTGGAGGCGAAATAATATTTTATCTCTGTTTCAAAATTTCCATAACAAATAATTTGATCTACCTTTTCTAAGGCGACTTCCTTGATGATGTCAAGATTTCTTTTATTCTCATCATAACCTACAATCCATATGATATTACCAGTTAAATTTTCTAGTGAATAGGCAGCTGCACCCATATCTGTGGATTTAGAATCATTAACCCACATGACATCATTACATTCTCTTATCACTTCTAATCGATGTTCTATGGAAGAAAAAGAAGCCAAAGAATTTAACCTACCCTCTAAAAGTTTATTTGAATTTGCAATTTTAGTCTTGTTCATAGCTATAATTTTTAGAGTGATCTTACTGCTTTTTTAAACTGATGACCTCTATCTTCATAATTTTTAAATAAATCAAAACTGGCACAAGCTGGAGAAAGAAGTACTGCATATCCCTTTTTTGCAATTCGGTAACTAATTTGAACTGCTTGTGAAGCTGAACTAGCTTCATATATAGGAGATATAACATCACCAAATTCACTTTTAATCTTTTCGTTATCCTTTCCCAAACAAATAATACCCAATACTTTTTGTTTTACTAATCCCTTCAAAGAAGAATAGTCATTTCCCTTATCAACTCCTCCAACTATCCAAATTGTTGGTTTTTGCATGCTTTCTAACGCATACCAAGTAGCATTAACATTAGTAGCTTTAGAATCATTGATAAAATCAATTCCATGAATTTTAGCTACTTTTTCTAAACGGTGNTCCACATTTTGAAAATCACTTAAACTATCACGAATGATTTCTTTTCTAATTTCCAAGACTTTGGCTGCAACTCCAGCNGCCATAGAATTGAATAAATTGTGTTTGCCCTGCTGGGCCAGTTGATGTATTGACATAATTGTTTGTTTTTTATTGTTTATATTGATTACTATTGATTCGTTCTCCACCCAAGCTCCATTACCAGGGTTATCATAAATGGAAATTGGATGTGATTTAAATGTTGTTTTCTGAGAAGAAAAAGTGGATTTGATTACAGGATCATCATAATTATAAATGAAGTGATCNCCCTCCTTCATGTTTTGTATAATTCTGAATTTACTTTTGGTGTATAATTCAAAAGAGTTTTGATATCTATCTAAGTGATCTGGTGTAATATTTAGTAAAAGAGCAACATCAGCTTTGAAAGAAAACATTTGATCTAATTGGAAACTACTTAGCTCAATGACTTGATAATCNGGNGGATNAATAGCNACTGACATCGCATAGCTTTCTCCAACATTACCNACAGCTCTCGCATTTAAACCTGCGGATTTTAATAAATGAGCAATNAGTAATGTNGTAGTTGTTTTTCCATTACTTCCAGTAATGCAAATTTTCTTTGACTTACAATATTGGTAAGCAAATTCAATTTCAGAAACAATAGGAATTTCTCTTGAAGCAATTTCTTTTACAAAAGGAGCAGTAATTGGAATTCCTGGGCTAATTACAACCTTATCTGTGTTTTGTAAAATTTGTTCACTATGACCATTTTCCTCCCACGAAATACCATACTTATTTAGTGTTTTTTTAGACTCCTCTTTAATGGATGAAGCATCTGAGACCAAAACTTTTTGACCATTCAAATGAGCCAAGACAGCAGCACCTACCCCACTCTTTCCAGCACCTAATACAACGATATTTTGGGTACTAGTCAATTATCGAATTTTAAGTGTTACAATAGATAGAACCGCAAGTAGAATTCCAAGTATCCAGAATCTTGCTACAATTTTTGCTTCATGAACTCCCTTTTTCTGATAATGATGGTGAATGGGAGACATTAAGAAGATTCTTCTTCCTTCACCAAATTTTTTCTTAGTGTATTTAAAGTAACTTACTTGAAGAATTACACTTAAGTTTTCAATTAAAAAGACGCCACAAAAAACTGGAATCAATAATTCTTTTCTTATTGCAATAGCAAATACTGCTATGATACCACCAAGAGCNAGGCTACCGGTATCACCCATAAAAACTTTGGCTGGATAAGAATTATACCATAAAAATCCAATGCATGCACCAACAAATGAGCTAATGAAAATTACTAACTCTGAAGATTCTGGAATAAAAAGGATATTGAGATAATCAGCAAATACTAGATTTCCAGACAAGTATGCAAAAATGGCTAACGTTGTACCAATAATTGCGCTTGTTCCCGTTGCCAATCCATCTAATCCATCCGTTATATTTGCACCATTTGATACCGCTGTTACTATGATTATAACCAGAGGAATAAATATAATCCAGGTATATTTTTCTAAATCATTACTTATCCAGGTCAATAACCAACTGTAATCAAATTCATTGTTTTTAATAAATGGTATAGTAGTTTTTGTAGATCTTGTCTCAACCCAATTGGATTCATCCTCAAAAGATAAAAGTCCATTTACTTCACTCTGCTCAATCCCAACTGGATTATTGATTTCACCAACTTTAGATTTAATGGTAACATCACTATGAAAGTATAATGATGAGGCTACAATTAACCCCACGGCTATTTGACCAAATACTTTAAATCTACCCGCAAGCCCTTCCTTGTTCTTTTTAAAAACTTTAATGTAATCATCAATAAATCCGATAGCGCCCAAGAGAACTGTGGATACAAGCATCAACTGGATGTAAATATTTGATAAATCAGCAAAAAGTATTGTGGGAATAAGGATTCCTGCTAATATGATAATACCGCCCATAGTTGGGGTTCCAGATTTTTCCAATTGACCTTCTAAACCTAAATCCCTTACTGTTTCACCCACTTGTTTTTTATGAAGAAATCGAATTAACTTCCCCCCAAAAACAAGGGTGATAATCAAAGAAGTTATTACGGCTAAAGCCGCCTTAAATGAAATAAATTCAAATAATCCTGAACCTGGAAAATCAAAATGATTATTTAAATATTTAAATAGATGATAGAGCATTATTTCTTGAGTTTTTTAAGGATTTCTACTGCGTTTTCCATATCGTCAAACTGAAGAGTTTCACTCCCAATTATTTGATAATTTTCGTGACCTTTTCCTGCAATAAGTATGATATCTCCAGATGAAGCCATTTTACATGCGACACTAATAGCTTCTTTTCTGTCTTTGATGGTTAACACCTTTTCTTGATGCTTGATTGGAATACCACTATAAATGTTTTCAATNATGCTTTCAGGATCTTCATTTCTAGGATTATCCGATGTTATNATGATTTGATCACTGAATTTTGATGCTATCTCGCCCATTAAAGGCCTTTTACCCTTATCTCTATTTCCTCCACACCCAAAAACAGTGAAAATTTTCTCTTTCCCCTTTCTTAAATCAACTATGGTTTTCAATACATTTTCTAATGCATCTGGCGTATGTGCATAATCNATAACAGCTGTTATTTTATGATCAGAAACAAAATATTCAAAACGACCTTGGGGAGCTTTTACAGAACTTAGTATTGTAAGAATGCTTAATTCATCCTGCCCTAAGCATTTAGCTACTGCATAAGCAGTTAATAAATTATATGCATTAAACCTGCCTACTAATCTTGAAGTAACCTCATGGCCATCTATCTCAACAGTTAAACCGCTGATGTCGTTTTCAAGCACTTTACATTTAAAGTCAGTACTGTCTTTTAGTCCATAAGATAGAATTTGGGCATTGGAATCTTCACCCATTGTTTCGCCATGCTTATCATCATAATTTATGATGGCATATCCCTCATTAGACAGTCCATCAAATAATTTTTTCTTACAAGAAATGTATTGGTCAAATGAATCATGATAATCTAAGTGATCTCTAGAAATATTGGTGAAAACACCAACTTTAAAAGTTAATCCAGATGTTCGGTTTTGATCTAAAGCATGTGAGCTTACCTCCATAAAAACATGCGTACATCCATGAGAAACCATTTCATGCAAGACTTCGTTAATTCGTAAGGCATCAGGAGTTGTATGTGTTGAGGGGTAAGTTTTGTGTAATACCCTTATATTAACAGTAGAAATTAAACCTGTTTTATAGCCAAGTAGTCTAAACAAATCATAAAGGAGTGTTGCGCAGGTTGTTTTTCCATTAGTACCAGTAATTCCTATTAAATCAAGCTTCTCTGATGGGTTATCATAAAAATTAGAAGCTATTAAACCAATAGCTAATGAACTGTCTGGAACCCTGATGTATGTAATGTCATCATTTAATTTCTTAGGTAATTGTTCACATACAATAGCAGAAGCACCGGAATCTTCTGCATTTTTAATGAATTTATGACCATCAGACTGAGTACCTACTATGGCAATAAATAGTGATAGATTTTGAACTTCTCTTGAGTCAAAAGTCACTTTTTCAATTGCAATATTGGTATTACCTTTAATTTCAAGAATACTTACACCATATATGATATCCTTGAGCAATTTCATCCTAGAGAGAGTTTAACAGTTTGCCCTTTTTTTATCTTTAGTCCCGGTCTTACTGATTGTTTACGTACTATACCTGACCCTTCAATTTGAACTACCAACCCATTTTTCTCCAACAGGTAAGCAGCATCTATTAAACCCATTCCAACTACATTTGGAATTAGACCTTTAACAGATTTTACTTCACTTAACTTAATTCCTGACTCTGCTGTTCTTGTATTAATCCACTGCGTGGATGTAGAGCTTTGGTCTTCTAATGGGATATCCATAGCGTTAGCTACAGTTATAAAATCTTGTTTTGAACCTGGACGAGAATATGGATANTGTTTTGGAACTCTTACATCTAAATCTGTTTTATTAAACTCATGAGCATATACTTTATCAGCTATCTCTTTAAATACTGTACCAGAAACTACTGAGCCAAATATGTTTTTTGTTGGACCTTGAACTACAACTATACAACTGTATAAAGGGTCTTTTGCAGGGAAATAACCACAAAAAGAAGCTTGGTATTTTTTACCGTAACCGCTAGACCCAATTGCAATTTTTGAGGTTCCAGTTTTTCCAGCAATTTTAAATCCTCTTGCTTTNATATTTTTTGCCGTTCCTCTTTCAACAACTCCCTCAAGAAGTTCTTTAAGATCCGAAATTGTTTCATCTGAACACAATGAAGGGTTTAATACAACTGGATCGAATTCTTTTTCTAAATAGGTTCCTTTCTTAATGTGTTTTACAAATTGGGGCTTCATCATTACCCCATCATTTGCTACACCATTATAAAAAGCTAATGTTTGAAGAGGAGTTAATTTAAGTTCATAACCAATAGACATCCAAGGAAGTGATATCCCCGTAAATGTTGGGTCAGAGGCTTCCTTAATCAAAGGAGCTCCTTCTCCCAAAATATCAATACCTAACTTTCTATTTAAGCCAATTGATTTTAGACCATCTATAAACTCTTGTGGCTTTTTCTTGTAGTTATCATAAATTAATTTGCTGATAACATTTGACGAAAGCTCAAAAGCGTTTTTTACAGTATTTTTCCCATAAACCTTTCCCCCATCAGTAAGCGCTTTATCATAAAACTCATATCTACCTGACATGTAAACTGAATCTTCAATATTAACTTTGCCTTGTTCTATGGCTACAAGTAGAGAAGCAAGTTTAAATGTGGAACCTGGCTCCGATGCCAACCCAACAGCATGATTTTGAGATTCAAAATAAGTGTCTGTCTTTTTATTGTANGATAAATTTGCAATAGCTTTAATGAACCCTGTCTCCACTTCCATCAAAATCACACAACCCCTATCTGCTTTTTGTTCTTTTAATTGATGTAATAGTGCTGCCTCTGCAACATCTTGAATATTGACATCAAGACTTGTATATATATCAGATCCTGGTACCGGTTCTATAGAAAAATTATCATCAACAGGTTTCCAATCATTACCCCTGACTTTTTCCATNAACATTTGACCATTTTGGCCTTTCAAATAATTATTAAAAGCACCTTCAAGTCCAACAAGAATTGGCTTTTCATTTTCATTTTCAACAACATATCCAATTGTTCTATTTGCCAATAAACCATAAGGCTTAATTCTTTGATTGGTTTTTATAATTATTCTTCCACCCCTGTATTTACCCAGATTGAAAACAGGAAATTTTTTCAATCTTTCTATTTGTGCATTATTTAAATTTCTTGCTATAAAAAAATATCTATTACCCTTTTCTCTTTGAAGCGTTAAAACCTCTTTCCAAGAGTCACTAGATCTGTAAGGCAACAGGTTAGATAGAGAATCTGAAAGCCCATTTAAGCTATCCTGAAAAATCTGATCCTTAATTGTCACTAAATCAACGTATACCTTAAATCTTGGGACAGATAGCGCTAGAGATGTCTTTTGTTCATTAGAAGCATATATATTGCCTCTTGGAGCAGTTATGTTTTTGTAAACAAATATTTGTTTTTCTGCATCTTGAACTAATTCAGCACCCTTATAGAATTGCAGATAAAATATTTGAAAAATGATTCCACCNCCTAATAAAAGGACAACAAAATAAATTACATAAACTCTNATTAAAGTTTCTTTATTCTTCATTGACCTGTTTTGAGTTTATTATAATTGGTGGGTCTATTGATTCATATAACCCCCATTTTGATGTTTCTTCTACAACTTTACTTTGTAAACTCTCCTTATCATAAAGTTCAAGTGCAGATTGAAGTTCTGAATACAACTTCTCTCCCTTTTTATTGGCTTTTGATATAGAAAGAACTGTGCTGTCTACATGGTAACCATAGGCGACATAAATCAGCATTAAAAATGTGATGTAAGACAAAAAGGGAATATTGTTTAACACCAATCCCTTTTGGAATAAATCACCTGAAAATATTTTTTTAAAAACACTCATTTATACTCTTTTTGCCATTCTTAATTTTGCGCTACGTGCTCTTGAATTATTACTTATTTCATCATCAGATGGGACGATGGGCTTTTTATTCAAAACCTCAAAAGGTTTAATTACTTTACCATAAAAGTCCTTGCTTAAATTCCCNTCTATATTTCCAGATTTAAAGAAGTTTTTTACCATTCTATCTTCAATTGAATGATATGTGATAAANACCACTACTCCATTTTGACTCACACAATCAGGCAATTGACATAACAGCTCTTCTAAAGCCTGCATCTCATTATTCACTTCAATCCTAATGGATTGAAATAATTTTGCTAAAAACTTGTTTTCAAATCTTGAAGGAACNANAGAAGAAACTGTTTGACATAAATCTTTTGTTGATTTAATTGNAGCTTGTGAGCGTTTTTCATTGATCTTTCTGAAAATTTTAACTGCTTCACCTTTTNTAAATTCACCATAGGAAATAAGTATTTTTAAAAACTCCTCTTCATCATACTTATTAACTACCTCGTAAGCTGACAAAGAAGCACCACTATTCATTCGCATATCTAATTGCGCATCAAATCGAAATGAAAACCCCCTGTCTGCTGTGTCAAATTGATAAGAAGACACTCCTAAGTCTGCCAAAACTCCATCCACACTCCCATATCCATAAGCATTTAAGACATTTTGTAAATGCCTGAAATTCTGCCTAACTAAGTTAAATCTATGATCTGCATAGCTGTTCTTTAGCGCATCCTCATCTTGGTCAAACGCTAGAAGCTTCCCATCATCTAATTTTGAAAGTATTTCCTTGGAATGACCTCCTCCACCAAAAGTCAAATCAACATAACAGCCATTCTTNTTTTGTATTAAAGCATCTGTAGCAACATGTAAAAGAACTGGTATATGGTAAGGGTTATTCTCCATCAGTAGAGTCACCCATAACATCCTGCGCTAGCTGATCAAAACCATCCCAATCTTCTCTCATGAGTTCTTCATACCTTTCTTTATCCCAAAGTTCCCATAGATCAACATTAGCAACCAACACGACTTCTTTTTGAAGTGAGGCCCAAGACGATAATCCTTTAGGAATGAGAATTCTACCACTTCCATCTACCATAACCTTTGTTGCACCTTTCTGAAACATGCGGGCAAATTTTCTATCCTTAGGTTTAAATCTGTTAAGCTTCCTTAGTTTATTCATCACCTGAACCCATTCTGTAGAAGTATATAGTGACAAACAGTCATCAACACCTCTGGAGACAATGAACTGACCATGATCTTCTGGAGACAATTGCTTCCTCATTTCAGAAGGAATAAGCAATCTTCCTTTTGCATCAAGCTTACAATGATATTCTCCTATAAATCCTGTCAATTGGCTAGCATTTTGATTGTAAATCTAATAAATAATTACCCACATTTTCCCACTTTTAATAGATTGTGGAAAACTTTTTACGCTTTTGAAATAATATNGTTTCACAAATTTAACTTAAAACTGGTTATTNATCAAATAAATTTNTAGTGGTAAAAAGTGGAGAATAAATTTATAATTAATTATTTTACTATTTATTCTTTATCTTTATTCAACATTTTTTCCGACTTGTACTTATGTCAAATAATGAAATAAACGTAGCTAAAGCACTTAAAGAAAAAAGCCCTAGGATATATCAGTTTACACCTTCAATTCTTCTTAAAAAATTAACTGAATTGGTTCATGAAGGGGAAATAAATGAAATCCTTCAAAAATTAAAAGGCACTGAAGGCATAGAGTTTATTAATAAAGGACTGGAACAAATTGATGTTTCTTCCATTGCTTATGGATTTGAAAAGATTCCAAAAAATAAGGGAATCGTGATTGTTGCAAACCACCCACTTGGCGGATTAGATGGAGTCACACTAATTAAAGAAATTGGGAAAATTAGGACTGACATTAAGTTTTTAGTTAATGATATTTTAACACAATTCGAACCATTTAACAGCTTATTTATGCCTATCAATAAGCATGGAAGCAATTCAAGAGAAAACTTATTACGCATAGATGAACTATATGAATCAGATCAATGTATAGTTATATTTCCAGCAGGGTTAGTGTCAAGAAAGCAAAAGAAAAAAATTATAGATTTAGAATGGAAAAAAAGCTTTATAACTAAAGTTAAAAAATACAATAAGCCAATATATCCTGTCTTCATTAGCGGTAAAAACTCAAAAAGATTTTATAGAACTGCTAATTTTAGAAAAAAATTAGGTTTAAAATTAAATGTAGAAATGCTACTATTAGCAGATGAAATGTTTAAAAAACGCGGAAGCACTATTCACCTAACAATGGGTAACCCTATTGACCCAACAAATTTCAATAAAACAAAATCAAATCAAGAATGGGCTCAAGCGGTAAAAAATCATGTGTATAATTTAGAAAACAATCCTAACTTTGAATTTGGTGAAAAAGATAATTGAACCCATATCAGAAAAGAAAATTCTAAATGAACTTAATCCTACCACTTTTGTTAGGAACACAAATTTTGCTAACCACGAAATTTATATCGTTAATCATTCCAATGCGCCTAACACACTGCAAGAAATTGGAAGATTGAGAGAAATCACTTTTAGAGCAGCCGGTGGTGGAACAGGAAAAGAATTAGATTTAGATGATTTTGACACAAGGGATGAAGCCTACTACAGNCAATTAANTGTNTGGGACCCTGATGCATCTGCCATAATTGGAGGATACAGATTCATTAAAGGCNCTGATATTATTAATTCAAATAAATACCATGATTTAGCTACAAATAATCTNTTTGAATTTGAAGAATCATTTAACAATACNTTTTTACCTTACACTATTGAGCTTGGNAGATCTTTTGTTCAACCTGGCTATCAACCAGCTTCGGGAAATAGAAAAGGCATTTTCTCCTTNGATAATTTATGGGATGGGCTTGGCGCACTTGTAGTTGANAACCCAGATGTAAAATATTTCTTTGGGAAAGTCACTATGTATTTAGATTATCCTAAAACTGGAAGGGATTTAATTCTATCCTTCATTGATCATTTTTTTAGCGATAAGGACAACTTAGTTGTTCCCAAATCTCCTCTCAAACTACATGGTGACACAACTGACTTTATTGATGAAATTTCGCCACTGAAATACGAGGAAGCCTATAAAATTTTAACACGAAAGCTTAAAGAAATAAACTGTTCATTACCCCCACTTATTGCAGCCTATATGAATTTATCAAGCACCATGAAATCATTTGGGACTGCATTAAATAAAAAATTTGGAGAAGTAGAGGAAACAGGAATATTGATATCTATTAGTGATATTTTTNAAAAAAAGAAAGAAAGACATATTAACTCCTACATAAGTCAAAAAAATGGAGATTAATAGTTCCAAGTTCATTTGCAGCAATACAGATTGGAAAAAATGCCCTGAAATTCACCAACCAGAATATGCTTTCATTGGCCGATCAAACGTTGGCAAATCTTCACTAATAAACTGCCTTACCAANAGTAAAAAACTAGCAAAAACATCAGGCAAACCTGGTAAAACACAACTCATTAACCACTTTCANATAAACAATGCTTTTTTNTTTGCCGATTTGCCTGGATACGGGTATGCNAAGGTTTCTAAAAAAGACAGGGCTAACTTTCAAGATTTTACCTTGAAATATTTACAAAATCGTAAAAATTTAATCTGTTTATTTCTTCTAATTGACATAAGACTATCTCCTCAAAAAATAGATTTAGAATTTATGGAGTATTGTGCCATAAAGAAAATTCCTTTTATGNTTTGTTTTACTAAAGCAGACAAACTTAAAAAAAGAGAAATTTTCCAAATGGTTGAAGCCTATGAAAATAAATTATTTGAAAGTTGGGAGATATTACCTGAGTACTTCATTACATCTTCTATAAATGATATCGGAAAAGAAGAAATGTTATCTTTTATAGCACATCATAATCAGTCCTTTAGTTGAGTAAGTTTGAAAAAAAAATTCTTGTTGCCCCGCTTGATTGGGGATTAGGACATATTACAAGGACTTTTCCTATTATAAAATTATTAATAGAACGCGGACATCGAGTGGAAACCTGCGGCAATGCCATTGCTGAAAAATTATACCAAGAAGAATTTCCTGGAATTCCTCATCAACAAATTCAAGGATACAATCCCATGTACAGCAGAACTAACAAACAAGGCTGGGCTATGATTAAGCAGTCTCCAAAATTCTTTTCTATAATAAAAAAAGAACAACAAATTGCAGAAGAATTGGTTAGAAAAAACGGATATAATNNTATNATATCTGATAATAGATTTGGATTTAGAAGTAACAATACAACTAATATTTTCATCTGCCATCAAACAGAAATTATGGGGCCTTTAATTTTAAAACCAATATTTAGATTTATAAATAGAGGTTACATCAATCGCTTCGATTTTTGTTGGATTCCTGATACATCAGAAAAAATAAATTTATCAGGTGAATTATCATCATATGAAAATAATAATTGCTTTAGAATTGGACCTCAATCAAGATTTAACACAGCTTTAAAAACTAAGCAATCTTACACCTACAAATACACTGCTATTCTTTCAGGCCCAGAACCGCAACGTAGCTTATTTGAGGAAAAAGTAAGTGCATTTTTTAATAAACAAGATTTTCGTTGCGCTATAATACAAGGAGCACCATTAGCCAAAAAGAATTCCCAAAAAAAAATTGATTTCTNNCCTCATCTTAATTCCAAAGATTTTCTAACATTAATCAANGAATCTGAGATAATAATATGCAGATCNGGTTATTCNAATATNATGGATTTATCNANACTACAAAAAAAAGCAATCCTTATTCCTACTCCTGGACAAACTGAACAAGAATACTTAGCTAAATACCATGAAAAAACTTCAAANATATTCACACTTAAACAAGATGATATTTCAGANATGAACATGCTAAATACAACNGGAAAAATAATTGCTNTTANAACTAATNCTAAATCACTTGAATCAGCATTTATTAGAGCCGATCTCTAACTCACCTGGTTAGGTTTATAAAATTATAATCGCTTCCATCTGATTGCCATATTACNGCCATCGGGTAACAATTANTAAAATTCCATGAACTAGAAGTGGGTAATGAAACATTAACTTCTGTAAGGCTTTTACCATCTTCAAAAGAAATGGGATCTCCAAATAAGTCGCCTGCACTGCCTCTTAGAACGGAATTATGTACATAATTACTATCTACAAAGGTCATAGGCTGACCATTAACAACTTGAATGGTGTTTTGTGGCGCAATAATGTTATCCTCTAAAACATAAATAGCTATTTTACAATTTGAAGCATCAAAATTATTATGAGTTTGAGATTGAACTTTGACATTCATTGTATTCCCCTCAATAGAATAGCTTAAAGCCATAGCAACATCAGATGATTTAAATAGCTCCTGCGAAACTGCACTTTCCAACGCTCCATAACTATTTTGAATACTAGTATCTCCCACATAAAAATGAGGTGTACCTTCATCTCCAAAATTCATATTTTGCAAATGAGCTAACAACTCATTACCAGTGGTATTAACAAATTCATCCAAAACATGGATTTCAATCAATTCTGCATCAGGATATGAACTTTGAATACTATCGGCATACCAACTTCCCCAGTCACCACAGTAACTACACCAAGTACCTGTAGTTTTAAAAAAAAGAGCTTTTTTTACATTTAATGGATATGTACAACTTCCATTATCTTTTTTGGCTTGACTATCGTATGCCAAGCTATTAGGGTCTGTACAGCCTTTTTTACGACATGAAGAAAATGCTAATACAATTGACAAAATTAAAAATGATATACGTATA
>PBXW01000014.1 GCA_002727735.1 Crocinitomicaceae bacterium | reverse complement strand
TCCTTTTTTGAATTATAAAAAATACGTAAATTTTTAGAAATTGGTTTTTATTATATCTGGAATAAGATCTTCTTGTCCAGCAACTAATTTTGCTTTACCAATTTTTTTATAAGACTTGTAAACATTTTTTTTATATCTAATTGAAAAATTATCAATTGGCGGACAAAAAGGAGAAGGGATACCATAATAAGCACTTAATATCAGTAAATTACTTTGTGCAAAATTGTATTCTTCATCAGCCCATGAACTTAATTCCATATGCTTAAATGCCGTACCCTGATAGGAAAAAATAGCATGTTTATTTTGTTTAAAATCAGTTGTCCATTGATGAATAAGATTATATGTTGCTGTTTTTAACTTTTCACTAAGTTTCATTTTTAACTTTAGCTCTTCTTGATTCCAGTTTTTTAAAGCATTATTAATTTCATTAGATTCTGATAAAAACTTTGGAGTTGTGCATAAATCGTTTATTACTAAAGACTTATTAGACATGGTCTTTGTTGGAGAAACTAAAATTTTCATCTAATTATTTTAATCAAAATTTGAAATAAAATTTCAAAATTATTGAGTTTAAATTATATTTTTATTCTAGATATTATTTTAAAGTTATGAATATAGGGTTTGTAATGTACAATTGGGATAGTGTGAAACCAAAATTGGATACTACACTAAGACTTATCCATGAGTCGCTTAAAAGAGGCCATAAAGTAACTGCTATTTATCCTAATGAAATGGCGATTAGAAGAACAATAGTTTGGGCTAATTGTCATGTAATTACGTCAAATAATTTAAAGTCAGGTAATTTTGAAGAGTTTTACAGCAGTTGTTCACTTGAAGAAGAATTTATTCCTATGAATGAGCATGATGTTGTGTTTTTTAGAGATAATCCCCCTCTTGACAACCACCTACTTAATTTTATGGACACCTTAGAAAACGATGTTTTTTTTGTGAATTCTATCTCTGGATTAAGAAAAGCCAATAATAAAATTTATCCAGCCACATTAGCCAATATGCACTCTAATGATGATCCTAGTAAAAGATATATTCCACTTACCACTGTATCTAGAAACAAGAAATACCTTAAGAAAGTAATTGAAGAGTATGAGAATGACAAATTTATCCTAAAACCTATGGATGGATTTGGTGGAAGTGGGGTCATTTTACTTGACAAGTCCTCCTCAACATCAAAACATAATGTAAATTCTTTGTTAGATTTTTACATCAATCAAGGTGGAAAAAATAACTATATCATCCTTCAAGAATTTATTGAAACTGAACTTAAAGGAGATATCCGGGTCATCATGTTAAATGGTAAACCTTTAGGAGCAATGAGAAGAGTTCCTGCAAAAGATGACCATCGATCAAATGTACATGCAGGTGGACACTGTGTTCCCCATGCTTTGAATCCCACAGAAATAAAACTATGTGAAACAATTGGTCCAAAATTAGTTGATGATGGATTATACCTTGTAGGTCTTGATTTAATGGGAAATAAATTAATTGAAGTAAATGTATGTAGCCCTGGAGGCTTTGCTGAAATTAATGAAGAAAGAAAAGATAATTTGCAAGAACATGTTATTGATTTTGCAGAAAACATCATCCAATCTAGAAACGGTAAATGATACAAGCCGAAGTACTTTCAATTGATGAAATCATCAAAAAAATTAATTCAGGAGAAATATTTGAAGCTGTACCTGTAGATTACTCATTTCATTTAAAGATTCGCGACTACATACCTTATGTTTGTGCAGCGATTCATGCTGGACATAATTTTAGAAATAACCTTAAGGATAAAATAATTCATAGTGAATATGAAAGATGGTATGAGGAAGATCCACATACAGATACTTTCATATCCTCGATGCCATTAACTATTGTTGGTCTAGATTCAAGATTTGAATATGACCTTAATCGCAGCCCAGAGCTTTGTGTTTACAAGGATGCTTGGGGTAAACCCGTTTGGAAAAAGCCATTAAGTAAAACACTACAAAAGGAAAGTTTAAAGAAACATGCTAATTTTTACAAAGTAATTGATGCGTTAATTGGCTACATAGAAAAGAAGTTTGGTGGATGTTTAGTTTACGATATGCATTCTTATAATTTTATTAGGCATAATAAAGAATTACCTGTTTTTAATATTGGGACTCAAAGAGTTGACCAAAAGAGATACCAAAAAACAATTGATTATTGGTATAAAAAACTCAAAAGCATTGATATTAGAAGTATTGAAAGCAGTACTGAAATTAATGGTCCATTTCAAGGAAATGGATATTTTCTAGTTCACATCACCAAAAAATTCAAAGACACTTTAGTTTTTGCTACAGAAGTGAAAAAAATCTATTGTAACGAATTAGATGGAAGTGATTATCCCCTTGTTATAAATGATTTAGAAGAAGGATTCAAGAAAATCATTATCGAAACAAGCAAGTTTTTTGTGGAAAATGAACTTAAGCTAAAAGTAAAAAGAAAGTCATTACTTTCCTTTGGTATTGATGAGGAGTTGAAGAAAGTTGATACTGAACTTTATCATCTTACTAAAAAATTAGAAATTCTAAATTACATCACCCCTCTTAATCTTGAAAGTGAACAGAAAAGATTCTTAAAAAACAAAGGTGTTCAAAACCCAGCCTTTAAATACAGACAAATTGTAGAGCATCCTTTTGAGTTTAAACGTAAACTTTATGGCCTACAACTTGAAAATGTCAAAGATGTTTCTATTGCAAAAGTTTACAGGGACGTGATTCAAAGTTATTCTGATAAAATTGATATGCTNAACACCATTGGNACTGGAAAGTTTTTCTTCAATTCACTTAGGTATTTTGGTCAACCCAATGAAATTGACCTTAGAAATGCNCATTTTATCTTGAATTGNCCTGACGACACATCAGCTCCTCAATTTATGAACATAGAAGAGGTCAAGGANGTATTCGAANCAGAAATTTCAAACTATGGATTTGATGCAAAAGTTGAGATTACCAAAAATTTGACNGCNGAAATTATGGTCCTAAATTTTGATCGTAAAGTTTTGCTTAAAAAAGGGACCCTACTCTCTGTTGAAAGTGTAAAATCGTTGGTACACCATGAAATTGGTGTGCATATGGTTACAACTATAAATGCTGTAAATCAACCGCTGAACATATTTAAACTGGGCTTCCCTACAAATACCTACACTCAAGAGGGCATTGCTGTTTTGACAGAATATTTATCGGGTTATTTATCCATTAAAAGATTAAAAGAATTAGCATTACGCGTTGTAGCGGTTGATATGATGATTAACGGGCTAGATTTTAAGGCAGTTTACCATGAATTGGTCAACAGTTATTATATAGAACCCAATGATGCCTTTATCATGACCACAAGAATATTCAGGGGTGGTGGCTTCACAAAAGACCATCTTTACTTAAAAGGATTTATAAGAATTTACAATCATTGGAAAGCAGGAAAAACTTTAGAGCCTCTGCTTATTGGTAAAAATTCTATTCAATATTACGATATATACAAAGAAATGATTGCGAGAAAATTGGCCTTACCACCAAAATACGTAACATCGATTTTAAGTAAACCTGTGACTTCTAAAAAGGAAGTCGAGTTTGTAATTAGCGGATTAGTTAGTTAAATAAGTTATTTTTTATAAAAAGGTAATTTTACTTTTTTTATAGGAATCTTTTTATTTCTGATCCCCAAAAATAGAGATAAATCATCTGAATTATTATTGGAAACATAACCTAGTCCAATTGCTTTTTGTGTACTGGGGCTCATAGTTCCTGAAGTTACCCTACCTACTTTTTCATCTTGAGCATTAAAAATTTCATAATCCTTTCTCGGAATTCCTCTTTCCAATAATTCAAAAGCAATTAATTTNTCATTGGTTCCNTTTTCNTTGTGCGATANNATTTNNTCCATNCCCAANAANTTTTTTGAAAATTTAGTTACCCANCCTAGACCNGCAGANATAGGAGAAGTAGTNTCATCAATTTCATTTCCATAGAGGCAATAACCCATTTCCAATCTTAATGTATCTCTAGATGCTAATCCTGCAGGTTGCAAATTATACTTTTCACCATGTTGAAATATAACATCCCATAGATTTTCAGCATCTTTATTTTTAACATATAANTCAAACCCTCCAGANCCGGTGTAGCCGGTCGNAGAAATNATNACATCATCAATTCCACCAAGNATTCCTTTTGTNAAATGATAAAACTTTACATCNTTTAAGTTTTCATTGGTTAACTCTTGTAATAAATCANTGGCTTTTGGACCTTGAACAGCCAATAAGCTATATTNATCAGAAACATTAGTCAATTCAGCTCCTACATCATTATGCATATTTATCCAATCCCAATCCTTTTGNATATTTGAAGCATTGACCACAAGCATGTATTCATTTTCTGATATCATGTACACAATCATATCGTCTACAACTCCCCCATTTTCATTGGGTATGTAAGCGTATTGAGCACGACCTGGAAACAATTTAGAGGCATCATTGCTTGAAATTTTCTGAATTAAAGACAATGCGTTTGNACCAGNAACCAAAAACTCGCCCATATGAGAAACATCAAAAACGCCAACACCTTCTCGAACACATTTATGCTCAGCGTTAACACCAGCATACTGAACTGGCATTTCATAACCNGCAAAAGGAACCATTTTNGCCCCNANATCAATATGTTTTTTGTACAATGCTGTTTTTTTCATTCTATTTTTGAATTAATGAATTGTAAAGTTNATAATAATTTTCTTCAACTGTTGTTTTTGAATAATTTTTTACAACTGTTTCTCTNCCACTAGCTCCTACTTTATTTCTTAGATCAGCATCATCTATAAGTTCCGATAATACATTTATCCATTGTTCCTCACCAGTAGCTAAAAATCCATTTTTACCATGATCAATAATGTCTTTATTNATACCAACATCAGACATTACCGTAGGAATTCCTACCGACATATACAACAATCCTTTCATACCACATTTTCCTTTTGTCCATTCGTTATCAGGCAATGGCATTACACCAATATCAAAGGAGTTAAACAAATTAACTTCTTGTTCATTTTCCCATTTTACTCCATGAATATTTAGCTCATCATTTTTGTAATTTTCATCTCCTATAACTATAAAATCAACCAATTCTTTATATTTTTTTCGAAGTTGCTTNAAAACATTAGTGATTAATTCAAAATGCTTTATTGTTGTGTGACTTCCAACCCATCCTATTTTAACAANACCATTCTTTNGTTTNTCAAGTGGTTTATACAAAGATGTATCAACAGTTGAAGGAATAATTGTTACATTTTTATTNTATTTTAATGCATAATCAGCTAAGTATTTATTACCGCATGTAATGTGATTGCAAAGTGGAATCAATCGCTCAATTTTTCTTTCATCTTTTAACCAAGAAATTTTTCTATTTACTTCNGAAACATCTTTGACCCANATAGCGTCATCAAAATCAAATACTATAGGAATATTTTTTTTGGCAATAAATTTTTCAAAAAATGTAGACCTTGTTGGTAATGCTTCCCTGTAAATAACAATTAAATCATATTTNTTAGCGTTAAATAAGTCTATTATCCTTTTCCTGTAGGATTTTAATCCTACTACTATCTTCTTAAAAATATTATTTGATTTATATAAAGCGTATTCATCATCTTCAGAAATTATATTAGCAAGTGTACACTTTAANCCTTTAGACTCTAAATAATCAAANACTTGTTCAAANCTATAACGTTGTCCAGGACTTCTATCAAATCTNTGATGAGCAACAAATAATATATTTTTAGTTTCTTTCAACGTAGCAAAAATAAAAATCCTTTTAATCTGAANGNTTNTNNTAANNNAANNTCACNTANTTTTTNTTTAAACNCATNGTANTTAATTNTGTAACGATANTATAAAGTAGTTTATCTTAGCAAAATGATTTTTCCAAACTGGTATTTGTCAAAGAAAATAATATTTCTTTTTGATGTATGCTNTACATTATTGTCTTTAGTATTAGCTTANCTTATAAGNTTTGACTTTATAGANTTTTATGAACTTTTTTGGATAAAAGAATACCAAAGTGTCAGTTGGGGTGTTCCTACTTTATTAATAGTAAGGATAATTAGTTTTATCATTGGGAATACACATAAAGGAATAATCAGATTTTTATCTTCTGATGATACTCAACGAATTGTTGTTACTGTTACTTTAGGAACATTAGCAGTANCTATAATTTCATTAATTAGGTATTACTTATTAGATCAAATTTCCTTACTACCCAAATCGGTAATCATTATAGAATATCTTGGAACATTGTTTTTTCTACTATCCTACAGNTTTGCCATTAAAATGTATTACCTATCACAGTTAAAAAGCAAAGGAAATGAAAACAATGTGCTGATTTTTGGTGCTGGAAAAATGGGATTAATNACTAAAAACACGCTGGAAAGAGATGAAAATAGACAATACAATGTAATTGGATTTATTGATGATGACATTAAAAAGGAGGGTTTACTTATTGAGCGAAAAAAAATCATTCATACTTCTAGCTTTCAAAACTTTATAAAAGATTTACAAATTGATTGTGTGATTATAGCCATTAAAGATCCTTTAATAAGTAATAAAAGACAATTAGTAGATATTTGTTTGCAGCATAATATTCAAATAAAAAGTGTTCCCTCATTAAGTGATTGGTATGATGGTCAATTCTCTGCAAAACAAGTNAAAGACATTAAAATTGAAGATTTATTGGGTAGAAAACCCATTGAATTAAATAATGAACAAATTAAGAATAACATAAAAGATAAAGTTGTTTTAATCTCTGGAGCAGCTGGATCAATTGGGAGTGAAATTACTCGACAAGTCATAAGCTATAACCCAAAAAAGGCAATTCTACTTGATCAAGCAGAAAGTGCCCTTTATGATTTAGATCAAGGCTTAAAAGCTATGTTTAATTCAAAAAATTGGGAATTAGTCATCGGTGACATTACAAGACAAGATAGAATGGAGAGGTTGTTTCAACATTTACAACCTGAAATTGTTTTTCATGCCGCAGCTTATAAGCATGTTCCTTTAATGGAAGATAACCCTGCAGAATCTATTAGGACAAATGTTCAAGGAACTAAAATATTAGCTGATTTAGCTGTTAACTACAATGTGAACAAATTTATATTTATATCAACGGACAAGGCCGTAAATCCAACCAACATCATGGGCGCCTCTAAAAGAATTGCTGAAATGTATTGTCAGTCAATAGATGATCTTTCTGCAACAAAATTTATTACCACTAGATTTGGAAATGTTTTGGGGAGTAATGGATCTGTAATCCCTCTTTTCAAAAGACAATTAGATGCTGGAGGACCTATTACAGTTACTGACGAAAATGTTACTCGTTATTTCATGACAATTCCTGAGGCATGTCAACTGGTTCTTGAAGCATTTACCATGGGAGATGGAGGAGAAATTTATGTTTTTGACATGGGTGAGAGCATTAAAATAATTGACTTAGCTAAAAAAATGATAAAACTTGCTGGATTGAAAATTAATGAAGATGTACATATAAAAATTACGGGGCTCAGACCTGGAGAAAAAATGTATGAAGAGCTTTTAAACAAAGACGAAAACACCAGCCAAACTCACCATCCCAAAATATTAATTGGGAAAGTAAATAAACTTGAGTATAAGGACATCAAATATTCTTCTGATCAATTAATCTTTTTAACAAAATCTCAAAAAAATGAAGAAATTGTCAAAAAGATGAAAGAGATGGTTCCAGAATACATCAGTAATAATTCTGAATTTAGTAAATTTGATGCCTAAATTTGTGAAGAAATGATACCCAAAGTTAAAGACAGAGTAATAGAAATTCAAGAAAAGATTGCGGCTTGTCTATCTATAAATACAGATCAATTGGTATTTGAATTCAATGAAATGCCTGATTATGTTGATTTAGACTTGTTTACCATTAATGCTGTACACAAACAACAATTTTTTTTCCATTCGACAGAAGGAAGAGACAAAATAGAAGCATTAGAATTAATGCTTAAATACGCTAAAAACAATTTCAACATCGAAGATTCATTTACTATCCAATGGAAACTTAAAGGTTCAACCACCATACATCAATCTCATTTTAGAGCTTTTAATATGATGGATGCACTGGACAAGTTTTACTATGGAAGAAGCATAAATTCTATCATTGTATATAGTATTATATTAAACCCAATAGCTTAATGGATAAAACCCCAATACATGTTCGTTTTTCTGATATTGACATGGCTGGCAACGTTCACAATAGCAAATACCTAAGTTATTTTGAACAGGCAAGAATTGATTTTTTAACTAAAATTTCAGGTGAAAATTGGGATTGGCGAAAAAAAGGATTACTTATTGGTCGAATTGAAGTTGATTACATTCTTCCACTACACCTAAGAGATGATGTGCATGTAGAAACGATATGCGATCATGTAGGAAATAAAAGTTTTACTCTTTCCTATAAATTATTTAAAAACACTTCTGAGGGCCCAAAACTATGTACAAAAGGAAGAAGTATATTAATATGTATGGATTTTGAATTGAATAAATCTGTATCTATTTTTAATGAATGGAAGAAGTTCTTAATGGAGTCAATTAATTCCAATTCATAAAAGGTAAAGTGCATGTTAAAAGCACAATTCCTCAAATACACTTTAAATTTCATAAACCCTAGCGGAACAAGCAGAGGTGTTATAAAAGAAAAACCATCCTGGTTTTTGAAAATTCATGACACATCTGATCCAATAAAATTCGGTCTAGGTGAATGTGGCCCAATATTAGGTTTAAGTAGAGATAATATAGAAAATTACGAGGTTAAATTACATGAGCTTTGTGAGAAAATTAATGAGTTTGAAAGCATCAATTTAAATTATCATCCAAGTATTCAATTTGGGTTAGAAATGGCACTCTTAGACCTCAAAAATAATGGAAAGAGAATTCTATTTAAGAATGATTTTACTAATAATGCCAAAGAGATAAAAATCAATGGATTAATATGGATGGGTGAAATGCAATTCATGTACAATCAAATAAAAGACAAACTAAACAAGGGGTTTGACTGTATAAAAATCAAAATAGGAGCAATTAATTTCGAAGATGAATTAAGTCTTATCAAAAAAATAAGAACGGAATTTGGAAAAAATGACATCGAGATAAGAGTTGATGCAAATGGAGCATTTACACCAAAAAAAGCACCGACTGTACTCAATGAATTAGCCCATCTTGATATACACTCCATTGAGCAGCCTATATCTGCTGGTCAACCAATTGAAATGAAAAAATTATGTGAGAAAACACCTATACCTATTGCACTTGATGAAGAGCTAATTAATCTATTTAATGAAGAAGAAAAAAATGAGCTTCTTCAATATATTTCACCACAATATATTATACTAAAACCATCTCTATTGGGGGGATTTAAAGAAACCAATGAATGGATAAAAGTTGCATCTGAAAACAACATTTCATGGTGGGTTACTTCTGCTTTGGAATCAAATATTGGCCTTAACGCTATTGCTCAATTTTGCGGCAATTTCAATAATCCATTACCACAAGGTCTAGGTACTGGTGGTTTGTATTCTAATAATTTTATATCTCCTTTAACACTAAATGGCCAATATTTGACTCATAAAAATGATATTAATTGGGAAACTAAATCGCTAATATTTGATGCTGATTAAAACAGATTACCATAGCATATTTAATANTGATATTGGNACACTTGATAAAATTGACCCTAATATCAAACACNTACTAAATTTTTGGAAAACTAAAGCNGAGNTCCTTTATGTAAANACATCTGGATCAACAGGAAAACCAAAAAANATCAAGCTTAAAAGAGAANATNTAATCTTNAGTGCAAATGCTACATTAGATTTCTTTCAATTAAAAAATGGNAGTTCATTTTATTGTTGTATTCCAAGCAATTTCATTGGTGGAATCATGATGATAATAAGAGCAATTATCAATAAGGGGGTAATTTTCTTAGAAAAACCAACAAGGTTCCCATTCCAAAAGCTAAATAATTCTATTGATTTTGCAGCTTTAAGTACATCTCAAATCAAAAATGCATTACAATACAAAGAAAAATTAGAATTGATCAATACAATTATCATTGGTGGTGGTAAATTAGATTACTCCTCGTTAAATGAAATTAGTCAGTTATCATCGAATTGTTATCAAACTTTTGGAATGACTGAAACAATTTCACACATAGCATTAAAGCAAATAGATAAAAACTTTTTAAACAATTCTTACAAAACCTTAGATCATGTGAAAATTAGTATAAATAACAACGAACAATTAATAATAAAATCTAAAGAAATTGGAATTGAAAGTTTAACTACAAATGATATAATTGAAATTACTGGCAATCAACAATTTAAACACAAAGGAAGAATTGATAATATAGTTAATTCAGGTGGTTTAAAAATTCATATTGAAGAAATAGAAAACACCATACAAAAAAGCTTAGATGAATTTAAATTTTTTATTGACAAAGAGCCCCACAAAGAATTCGGTGAAATCCCCATTATGATATGCATGAATATTTACAACAACAATGAAATACTAAAAAGCATTCTACTAATTGAAAACAAAAAAAATAGCCCTAAAAAAATATATTTAACCGACAAAATTTTCATTAGTGAAAGCCATAAAATAATGAGGAAGATGAGCAGAAATTATGCGCTAAAATTAAACAATGTCACTAATTTGAGTTCTATTTTATAATTTACCCACTTGTGAATTTAAATAAAACAACACATATCCTTTTCTTAATCCTTTGTTCAGTATGCTTGCTTCAATTTAGCCCATCAACTATTCATACTCATGAAACATATGTTTCAATTACGTCTATTGAAATTAAAGAAAATAAATCTATTGAAATCAGTATGGAATTAAATACTGAAGACTTCATCTATTGCCTAAACAAAGAAAACAACCACACTTTAAAACCTACATCAAATCATACACATGAACAGTTTAGTGATTCTTTGGTATTAGCATATATTAACAATCATTTTAAACTGAAAAACAATAATAAACTACTTAAACTACAATTAGTTGGAAATGAAATCATGAATGATGGCTCATTTATGATTTATCTTACTTGTAGAATGAAAGAAAAACTAAAATTATTTTCAGTAGAAAATGATATATTTATGAACGTTTATCACAGACAACAAAACATTATTAATCTCACCGGTTCAATTAACGAGAGCATTACATTAACCAAATATGAAACATCACATCAATTTATTTAAGTCGAAAGGATTATTATTCGCACTTAGCTCAACCATTTTATTTTATGGTCAAAATCCTAATTTAAACTACAACAAGTTTAAACAACTTAAAGAAGAAATGTCTACGCCTAATGTTTACAGAACTGCTGGTGGAGCACCTGGCCATGCTTACTACCAAAATGAAGCTGATTATATCATGGAAATCACATTAAATGATCAAGAACAAAAAATTACAGGAAGTGAAACCATCACTTACCATAATAACAGTAAAGATCAATTAGAATACCTATGGCTTCAATTAGACCAAAACAAAAGAGCTCAAAACTCTGATAGTTACAAGATTCAAACTGGTGGAATTAGATCTTTAAATAGCAGATCAATCAATGATATGAATCCTGAATTTGAAGGAGGTTTNAACATTACTGCTGTAACNAAAAAAGATGGATCACCACAATCATACACCATAAACAAAACAATGATGCGTATTAATTTATCTAAACCTCTTCAGCCTGGTTCATCATTTTCATTTAACGTGAATTGGTGGTANAACATTAATAATAGAATGGAAATTGGTGGAAGATCTGGATATGAATACTTTGAAAAAGACGACAACTATTTGTACACCATTGCTCAGTTTTTTCCTAGAATGTGTGTCTATAATGATACTGAAGGTTGGCAAAACAAACAGTTTTTAGGGAATGGTGAATTCACATTNCCATTCGGNGATTATGATGTCAAAATNACTGTACCNACTGANCATATAGTTGGTGCAACTGGACAGCTTTCAAANGCNGAAGATATTTTGAGTGCACAACAATTAGATCGTTTAAANGAAGCAAAAAANAGCGAAAAAGAGCCNGTGTTTATTGTAACTGAAAAAGANGCCATTAAAAATGAAAAACAACGNAAAAAAGGNATGAAAACATGGCATTTTAANGCTGAAAATGTNAGAGATTTTGGATGGGCATCTTCTAGGAAGTTTATTTGGGANGCTATGGTTGTAAAACAAAACTCTTCTGATGTTTTGGCNATGTCTTTCTATCCAAAAGAAGGNAATCCCTTGTGGGAACAATACAGTACTAAAACAGTTGCACATACACTTAAGTGCTACTCCAAATATACATTTGACTACCCTTATCCTGTAGCTATATCTGTCCATTCAAAGTGGATTGGGATGGAATACCCAATGATATGCTTTAACGGTGGTAGACCAGATGAGGACGGCACCTATTCAAAACGCACCAAGTATGGCATGATTAGCGTTATAATTCATGAGGTAGGGCATAATTATTTCCCCATGATTATAAACTCCGATGAAAGACAATGGACTTGGATGGATGAAGGTCTTAATACCTTCTTACAATATTTAACTGAACAAGAATTTGAAAAGGGATATCCTTCTAGAAGAGGACCTGCATACAAGATTGTAGATTACATGAAAGGAAATAAAAACAGNATTTCACCCATNATGACTAATAGTGAATCGATACATCAGTTTGGGAACAATGCCTATGGAAAACCAGCTACAGCCATGAATATTTTAAGAGAAACTATTATGGGAAGAGAATTGTTTGATTACGCTTTTAAAATGTACTCTAATAGATGGATGTTTAAACATCCAAATCCTGAAGACTTGTTCAGGACTATGGAAGATGCAAGCTCGGTTGATTTAGATTGGTTTTGGAGAGGTTGGTTTTACTCTACTGATCATGTGGACATTAGCTTGGATAATGTAAGCTATTACAGAATCAATAATCAAAACCCTGATGAGAACAATGCTGAAAGAAAAAGAAAATTTGAAGAAATTAACACAAAAGACATTTCCAATCAGCGAAATGCAGACATAACNACTTACAGAGATNTTGACCAAGGATTAAATGATTTCTACACCTCTTATGATGAGTTCGCNACTACCAAAAAACAACAAAAGAAATATGAAAAATTTAAGGACAACTTAAAGGAGGAAGAAAAAGAAATTCTAAATGAAAACAAACATTTTTATGAGCTGAAATTTAGCAATAAAGGAGGATTGGTAATGCCTATTATTTTAGACTTCACATTAAAAAACAAAGAGCATGAAATAGTTAAAATTCCTGTAGAAATTTGGAAGAACAATGACCAAAAAATAACTAAAGTTTTTTCATTTGATCATGAAGTCACTCAAATTGAATTAGATCCATTTCTTGAAACTGCTGACACAGATAGAAATAACAATTACTGGCCTTCTTACACAGAACCAAGTAAGTTTGAACTGTACCAGTATANAAANAGAAGAGAAAGATCTGACAGCAACCCCATGAAAGAAAGTAGNAAAAAATAAATGAATCTTGAAGTAATAATAGCAATTACTTCATTTGTTGCTTCTATTTTAACATTTATCTCTGGATTTGGTCTNGGNACTATACTTTTNCCCATTTTTAGTTTGTTTTTCAGCATTGAAGTTGCCATTNCNGCAACAGCAATTGTGCACTTATTCAATAATATATTCAAATCAGTTATCACAATAAAAAAAACCAATTGGGAAGTTGTTGTTAAATTTGGAGTCCCTTCTATCATTGGTGCATTTATAGGGTCATTTATCCTCCAATATTTAATTGATTATGGGACTGCTTTAATTCATCTAGATTTTAGTTCATTTAAACTGGAAACTAATGTGCTCAAAATTTGTATTGGACTGCTTATTCTAGTGTTTACCATTTTTGAGTTAATGGATATTAAAAATAAAATAATTCAATCGAACAAAGTATTTTATTTCGGTGGTGCTTTAAGTGGGTTTTTTGGTGGTATTTCAGGTCATCAAGGTGCTTTGAGAACACTTTTTTTATCAAAATTCAAAATGGATAAACACGCATTTATAGCTACAGGAATTTGTATAGCAATGGCCATTGATCTT
>PBXW01000013.1 GCA_002727735.1 Crocinitomicaceae bacterium | reverse complement strand
GATGATGTAGAGGATGGATTACAATATGTTATTGAAAAAGGTTGGGTTGATGCTGAAAAAGCTGCTATTTATGGAGGAAGTCATGGAGGCTATGCGGTATTAAGAGGATTAACGAAAACTCCAGAATTATATTCTTGTGGCATAGATTATGTGGGAGTTTCCAACTTATTCTCCTTTATGGAAACTATTCCACCCTACTGGAAACCTTACTTAAAAATGCTAAAAGCCATTTGGTACGATCAAGATAATAAAGAGGAAAAAGAAATTATGAAAGAAGTATCTCCCGTCTTTCACATTGATAAAATAAAGAAACCTCTTTTTGTAGTACAAGGAGCAAATGATCCTAGAGTTAATATAGATGAAAGCGACCAAATAGTTGAAGGTTTAAGAGCAAATGGAGTTTCGGTTCCCTACATGGTGAAATATGATGAAGGACATGGATTTGGTAAAGAAGAGAACCGGATGGAATTTTATCAAGCCATGATGGGATTCTTAGCCGAGAATTTAAAATAATAGTACATATTGCAACATTGTTGCATTTATAATGTATATTTGCCGAAATTAAATTTTCGTCCAAATGTTTAGAAGTGTCTTACTTTACATTACAGTTCTTTTTTTGAATTTAATACAATTTCAAGCTCAATTGGTTAACGGTAAAGTTTTGGATAAAGAAACAGAATCTGCAATTCCATATGCGAAGATATATTGTTTAGAAACCCAAAATGGAGTTATCGCTGATAGTACAGGCAATTGGCAATTAGACAACTTGATAAACAATCAGATGACTTTACAAATCTCTGCAACAGATTATGAAAACGAGGTGGTTAAAGTTAATGCTTCGCGCAGAAATCTAATATATCGCTCTGATATAATAGTAAAATTAAGTCCTGAACACATTCATTTAGATGAGGTAATTATTTCCACATCAGATTCAAAACTTCAACGGTACAGTACGTTTCCTGTAGAATCAAGAAAAATAGCAGATTTAAACAAAATTGAGCAAACTAATATTGTAGAAGCCTTAAGTAACATTCCAGGTGTCTATAACTTGTCCACTGGTAATGGAATTGCCAAACCTGTCATAAGAGGACTTACTGGAATGAGGGTACTTACATCTCAAAACGGCTTAAGATTAGAAAATCAACAATGGGGAGCAGATCACGGATTTGCCGTACTCAATTTAGGTATTGATAGAGCTGAAGTTATCAAAGGGCCAAGCTCATTAATTTATGGTGCAGACGCACTTGGAGGAGTAATCTACCTTGCAGATGAACCCTATGCAAATGCAAACAAAACTGAAATTAAAGCCAGTACAAAGTTTGAGTCTAATTCACTGGCCACAGTGAACAAAATATCCTATAAAACTTCAAAAAATAATTTGCGATTCGCTGTTTATGGTGGCTATTTTTCGAGATCAAATTATGCCATTGGTAATTCGCCCAGTCTTGAAAATAACTCCGACAGTATATTTGCCTTGAACTCAAAAAATAGTGGAGGGTCTTTTAAGACGGCAATAGGTTACAATAAAAATAATTGGATTACCAATTTTAGATATCAAGTACTTTATTTTCAAAACGGATTGCCTGGGCATACACATGCAGCAAATCCGAGTATTTCTGATTTTCTCTCTAACAATAGATCTAGAAGTTTCACTAAACCAGCTCAAAAAATACTAAATCATCTAGCTCAGTGGGAAAACAAATTTTATTTTAAAAACGATGAAGTAGTAGCCCAATTGGGATTTACATCAAATGAATTGAAAGAATTTGAAAAAAGAACCTTTACGCCTGGTATTGATATGACTTTACAAAACTATTCTTACAATGTACGCTGGAAACACCAATTCAATGAACATGTAGAATGGGTTTCTGGCACACAAGGAATGTTTCAAAGTAATACAAATGGGTACAATGATATTATCGAAATACTCATAGAAGATGCTAAATTTTCAGATTTAGGTGCTTTCTCTTTGTTAAAAGGGAATTACAATCTGTGGAACATCCAAGCTGGAGTAAGATATGATCAGAGGAGTATCACTACGGCCAATATTATAGATGGGTTTGATGATACTTTTAGTGGAATCAACTATTCTGCTGGTATTTCTAGATCATCAAAGAAGCTTACAACAAGATTAAATGCCTCATCTGGTTTTAGACCTCCGCATATTTCAGAATTATTGGCTGACGGAGTTCACCACGCCACATTACAATATTTAATAGGAGATGCTAATTTTAACTCTGAAAGAGCAAATCAAATTGATTTTTATTTGGGAACTCATTTTGATCACTTGGAGATTGTAATAAATCCTTTTATAAATCAAATAGACAATTACATATATAAAAACCCAACAGGAAATATAGATTCAGTTTCGGGGCTAGATATATTTAATATGAAACAAAAAGATGTCATTTTTTCTGGAGGTGACATCGCTATACATTATCACCCCCACATGGCACATTGGTTACATCTAGAAAGTAACTTTTCTTTGCTATATACAAATAATGAATTACCATTTATTCCACAAAACAGGCTCAACAATATAGCTAAAATTGATTTTAAGAATAGAAAAGGAATCAAAAGTGTTTCTGCACAATATATTCACTTTTTTGGGCAAAATAGCGTTGCCACATATGAAGAACCTAGTGACCCCTATCAATTGATTAATCTATCTGTTAATGGAACCATTCCAGGGAAAAATAAAATAGACTATGCTGTTGGTGTAAACAATTTGTTAAATACCAGATATGTTGATCATTTATCTCGTCTTAAAACTTATGAAATACCAAATCCTGGTAGAAATATTTATATTAAGTTGATATTTCAATTTGACAAATAGAATTGAAGCTAGTCATTAAAGGGCTCTATGACTGGTTTTAATCAATTTTTAAAAGAAGAGCCTAGTATTAAAAAAAAAGAAAATGAAAAAAGTAGCAATCTTTTTAGGAGCTGTAGCTGTATTTAGTTTGAGCTCATGTAACAAGTGTGCAGAATGTCATGCTGCCGCTGACATTAATGGTACAGAGTATGAATTAATGGAGCTAGGCGAATATTGTGATGATAATTTAACATCAATTGAAGCCAGTGGTTATGATGTAACAGACACACTTTATGTTACAGCTGATGGTGATAGCCTTCCAAGCCCAGTTTATCCTGGAAATGTAGAGGTTCATTGTGGTGAAGATCATTAGAAATATCTTATCTTTAAGCATCTAAGTATCATCTTAGATGCTTATTTTNTNNNATGAAAAAGGAAAGCATAAAAGAACTATTAAACGAAAGAAAGCTCAAAGCCACTAATAGCAGGGTGAGCTTACTTCACAATATCCTTANNTATGGTTCTGCTATGCCCTATTCTGCTATTCAAAAAGCATTAAAATCAACTGACAGGGTTACCCTGTACAGAACGCTTCAAACCTTAAGCGATAAAGGCATCATTCACAAGGCTGCTAATATAGACAATGAAGATTACTACGCCATTTGTGATCATTCTTGTACAACTGATGACCATTTACACAATCATATTCATTTTAAATGTGATGATTGCCATACCATTACATGTGAAAATATAGAACAAGAAATTTACGTTTCTATCCCCAATTTCAAGATAAATAGTGTTTCCATTAACGTTAATGGAAAGTGCAAAGATTGCGCTGAAAAAGATTAAGAAAAATTTACTCCTTTTAGCAACAAACTAGCAGAAGATGGATTGGTGGCTAAAGGGACATCATGCACATCACAAAGCCGCATTAACATAGATATATCTGGTTCGTGAGGATGTTTTTCTAAAGGGTCTCTAAAGAAGATAACCATGTGACATTTTCCTGATGCTACTAATGAAGCTATTTGAGCATCACCGCCCAGTGGACCAGAAAGCATCTTTTCTACTTTAAATCCAGCTTTTTCTACCTTGGTTCCTGTAGTACCAGTTGAAACCAATTCTATTTCATTTTTATGTAAAATGTCTGCATTTTCGTTCAGAAACTGGACCATTTCTGCTTTCTTACCATCGTGAGCTATTATTGCTATTAACATGGCGTAAATTTAAGATTTGTTGATGACAATAAGTTATTAGCAAAATATAAATTCTGTTAATTAGAAAACATTTTATTGAGTCCAAACTGATTTTTAACAACAATATTCCCAGTTTCAATATAGTATTTAAATCCAAGTAGAACAGATCTGAGATAATGCAACATTCTAGGTTTTAGGAAATATTTAATTAATAATGAGTGTAAAAATATTGGATACTTATTAAGAATAATTTTTGGTTTGAAATCTATAGTGATAATGAGATTTGAATATCCTTTATCATTGGAAATAATTTCCCAATTGACTAAAGCAATTAATAGATCATTCTTCAATATTTTTAGCTCATATCCTTTGTGTGGGTCCCAATTTGTAAACTTTCTAGTTAGTATTAAACCATTATAATACTCAATTTGGTCTTCTGAATTTTCACAATCCCAATTAACTACATGATTAAATTTACAAAAGGGATGGCAATTATTTAAATTACCCTCTACTGATATCGCTTTCCACACTTTATCCAAACTAGCCTTTATATTTACTTGATCAGTAATTTTCATATATTAATTGAAATTTATCTCATATAAGTACCATCTGGTAATACCATAGGTAATTGATAAGCTGAGTCTGTAAGTATAGCAAAAACAGATGGATCCATAGATTGAAGCAAAGTTGGGGTATTGGCTTTCCACTCATGCCCAATTTCGTCAAATCTACCTGGGTAATCTTGTGCCCCTAAAAGAGATGTTAAAGCCCAATAGAGGTACTCGGTTACTTGACAGCCATAGTCACAAGTTCGATCATCATAGGTGTACCATGCATTGGTAGGATAGCTAGAAGGAATATCATCAAATTGTCCTCCCCTAGCTAGATCCATGGCATCAGCAATAGAAGAACCTTGAAATTCTCCAAAAACGTCTGGATATACGGCAGCATATCCACTATGGGTAATTAAATGTAATACTTCTTCAAAAGTGGCATCAAATGGCGCATCATAATTCCAATTTGGATGAATTTCTATTCCATATAAATCTTGTAACTTGTATTGATCTTCTACCTGTCTGCCAGAATTAAATAAAGCACGCATGTCTTTAGAGTTATCTGTACCAAAAAGAACCATAGCAGCCTGACTCTCTACCATCTTATCCAAAATCAAGGGGTTATCGGCAATGCCATCCTCATTATTATCTAAATATTGCGCCATCACATTGGCAGCATGCAATAAATCTAAGTCACTGACATCATCAGTTGCATAAATAACTACACCAAATACAATTACTTTTTTACAAAACACATTAAATGCCCTATGAGGAGAGTCGTCATTAGAAATAATGGTAAAATAATCAGCTGAATTTTGTGTGAATTCACATGTAGAGGGAGTTTTGGGAGCTTTAGCACATGCACATAAAAGCAGAAAAAGAAAATAAAAAACCGCCTGTTTAATATGATTCATAATGTAAATATAATTACTAAGTGAGATACCAAAATTAATTTGTGGCATAATAATTTAAATGCAACAATGTTGCATTTATACTTCATTTGATTATTTTTGGTCTCACATTAAAATAAAAAATTATGGTAACTAAAGATCAAGTAATCAATGCCCAAACAGAATGGGGAAATGGAGTAGTAAAAATTGGATCTCTAAGAGAAAATAGAACAGAATGTGAAAATTTCACTAGTGACTTTTTAGATAAATTATACTCATTTGAAAATGGAGCAGTATTATTTAAACCCACAAAATGTGCAGTAGAGCAATTTAGACCAACCAAAGCAGAAGCCAAATCATACTTTATTGCTGGAGATGATAGAGCTTGCCAAGAAGATAAGGGATTTGCCATTAACCCTTGGACTAAGGTAAGGTTTGAAAATGCCAATATCATTTTGGAAAATGACCGTGCTATTGCTATGGGAAATTACTTTTTCACTGATCTTGATGGTAATGAAGCTAAAGTAGAATACACTTTTGGTTATAAATCAATAAATGGTCAATTAAAGATTGATTTACATCACTCTTCTTTTCCATACAATCCTTAAATAAAAATGCATAAGCATCTTTATTTTGTTTGTCCATCAGATAACTTAGAATCTCTAATAGANAGGAAATTNCCTNAGGAAAACTACTTCTTGAGCTCCTTAGGCAATTCCATATCNTTTAGCAGTGATTTTATTGAAGANGTCAATGCACTAATTGAATCAAAAGGCATTGAAAAAATAACTTTTGTTTTATCTGAAGACAACAAATTTGTTGATGATGGAATTAAAAATCAGGAATTTGATAATATCAATGATTTAAGAAAACTTTACAAAAATATTTCTGATCATAAAAGGTTAACATCAAAAGTTTACCGAGAGAAAAACATCCAAAAATTGGTTACCTCACTCTTGTTAAAGCAAAAAATAAAAGAAATGAACCTGAACTTGTCTGATTGGTTAATTTCAAAAGTTAATGTTGACGCTAAGATTTACAGTAGAAACAATGATTCATTTAATGGTGTTCCAAATAATCTTGTTGAACCAAATAATGTATTCCTAAACTAATTAGATAATTCAAATTAAAAATAAGCAAAGTATTATAACATGACTATTAATAAAAAATTACCTGTTACAGTTTTAAGTGGATTTCTAGGAGCAGGTAAAACAACCTTACTTAATCACATTCTCCACAACAAACAAGGTTTAAAAGTAGCTGTCATAGTTAATGACATGAGTGAGGTTAACATAGATGCTGAACTTGTGAAAAATGAAAATATACTTTCAAGAACAGATGAGAAACTCGTTGAAATGAGTAATGGATGTATATGCTGTACGCTTAGAGAAGATTTAATGGTTGAAGTGGAAAGGTTAGCAAGAGAAAATAGATTTGATTATTTACTTATTGAAAGTACTGGAATTAGCGAACCCATTCCAGTTGCACAAACTTTTTCATTTGTTGATGAAGAAAACAATATTGACCTATCTAAATTCAGTTTTGTGGATACCATGGTAACAGTAGTTGATTCATTTAACTTCTTTAAAGATTTTGGAAGTCCAGAAACCTTAATGGATAGGAAAATGACAGATATTGAAGGTGACTATCGTACCATTGTAAACCTACTAACAGATCAGGTAGAATTTGCAAATGTGATCATTTTAAATAAAGTTGAATTAATTGGTGAAAAAGAGTTAGGTATCTTGCGCTCAACCATTCAAAAGTTAAATCCATCAGCCAAAATAATAGAAACCAATTACAGTAAAGTTAATCCAACCGAAATACTAAATACAGGTCTTTTTGATTTTGATGAAGCAGAGCAAAGTGCTGGGTGGATGGAAGAGTTAAGNAAGGACGAACATACTCCTGAAACAGAAGAATATGGAATTGGATCTTTTGTGTATAGAACAAAAATTCCTTTTGACCCCAATCGTTTTTGGAATTTTGTTCAATCTAAATTTCCAAATAATATCATAAGAAGCAAAGGTCTTTTTTGGTTGGCTTCAAGGCCAGAGCAAGCTTTGGTATGGAGTCAAGCTGGTGGATCGCTAAAAGCTGATAGCGCTGGAGTTTGGTGGAGCAGTATGCCATTTGAAAAAAGAATTATGCAATATGCATTTATTGAAAATCAAGAACAAATTGAGTCTGGATGGGACGACACATTTGGAGATCGCAAAAATGAAATTGTTTTCATTGGTCACGATTTAGATGAAAATTTAATTAGATCACTCTTGGACAACTGTCTTTCTACCAATCAAGAAATAGTTGCTGGAAATTGGGAAAGTGGGTACAAAGATAATTGGCCTGTCGAACGAGTTTATGCATTGAACTAATGTTGATTCAAAAATTAAAAATGTAATTTTTAAATAGTTGNTATTTAATCTAAAAATAAACTCGGATGTAATTGGCGCCTCAGCAAGTACATTATGTACTATTCATTGCTTAGCNACCCCNTTTNTTTTTGTAGCTTCTGCATGTACACAAAGCTGTTGCGCAACTGCACCAACATGGTGGATAGCTATAGATTATGCATTTTTATTTATTTCCTTTTTTGCAGTATATAGGTCCACAAAATCAACATCTAAGTATTGGATTAAACCTACATTGTGGATTTCATGGATAGCTTTGTTTTCGTTCATATTGATAGAACATAATTCATCCTTAGTTCTTTCAGATTTCTTCAAATACATTTCTGCTCTATCATTAGCAGGTTTTCATATATATAATTTGAAATATTGTCAATGTGAAAATGATGAATGTTGTGTCGCTAATTAACAAAGAACATATTGAAGCCATTGGAGATAATCATATCTCCTCCAATGTNGAAACTCCTCTNTTAAAAAATGCATTTGAAAAATCTGATGAAGAGAAAATTTCAAGGATTCAAGCACATTTTTCCAATATCATGGAAGAACTTGGGCTTGACATAAGTGATGATAGCTTATCTGGAACTCCTTATCGTTTTGCTAAAATGTATGTCAAGGAACTTTTCTATGGTTTAAACCCCAAAAACAGACCTAAACTATCCACTTTTGAAAATAAATATGGGTACAATAAAATGCTAATTGAGCAAAACATCAATATTGACTCATCATGCGAACATCATTTTCTTCCAATAGTTGGCCATGCTCATATAGGATATATTCCAAAAGAAAAAGTTATTGGTCTTTCTAAAATTAATAGACTTGTCGATTACTATGCTCATCGCCCTCAAGTTCAGGAAAGATTGTGTATTCAAATTCTAAAAGATCTACAAGAAACACTTGAAACAAATGATGTCATTATTGTCGTAAATGCAAAACACATGTGCGTTTCTTCAAGAGGAATTAAAGATAAAAGCAGTTTTACTACCACAACTGAATATGGAGGTCGTTTTAAAGAAATAGAGTATAGAAATAGCTTCTTTGAAAGCTTGAAATTCAAATTAGAAGAATAATAAATGTAACTTTTACGTTACATTATCAACTATTTTGTTAAGTTTGCGTTACATTTAATTAAACTATGGAAGCATTTAACCACCAATCAGCCTTACTTATTCCCATTTTAGGAATATTAGCAGGAATAATTATTCCAATATCTGTATTTATTTGGCTCTATTTTGATGAAAAAGGAAAGAGAAAAACAGTATTAGAAATTGCCAAACATCTAGATGACCCTCAAAAACTTGAAGAACTACTGAAAATTTTTGACGAACGTAAAAAGGAACCTATTGATTACAGAAGAGGTGGTTTAATCACCACTTTTGTTGGTTTGGGAATTGTTGCTCTAGGTTATTTTAGCTTTGGTAANTTTTATATAGGTGGAGGATGTTTAGTTAGTTTGATAGGAGTTGGTACTTTTATTGCTGGATACCTCTATCCAAATACCGGTAAAGAATTAACCCATGCTGTTGAAGAATATGAAAAAAAGTAGATCTTGGGAAAGAATCATAAAAAACTTATTAACTCCCTTGAAGAGCTCCGAAAAGATGCAGGATTGACCCAACAGCAACTTTCAGATTTCGCAGAAGTATCAAGAAAAAGTATCAATGCTATTGAAAATGGTATTTATGTTCCATCCACAGTGCTTGCATTAAAAATTGCCAATACACTACAATGCAAAGTAGAAGATTTATTTAAACTTCCTGAAACCAAAGAATAATAAATTCACTATTGCTTGTAGACAATAGCATTAATGTTCATACCCGCACCTACAGAAGCAAGTATGATGATGTCTCCTGGCTTAATCTCATGATTTTCTATTTGGTTGTTAAGGATNAGATCATAAAGTGTTGGAACAGTTGCTACTGAGCTATTACCTAATTTATGAATGCTCATAGGCATNATTCCCTCGGGCATTTCTTTATCANATAATTTATAAAACCTACTNATTATNGCTTCATCCATTTTTTCATTNGCCTGATGAATNAGAATTTTTTTGANATCTTNTACATCNACTTTACTTTTCTCTAANGCAGCTTTCATAGCAANNGGAACATTATTNAATGCAAATTCATAAATTTTTCTGCCATGCATTTTAATGTAATTCGTNTCAGNNGGTTTTTCAGGNTTGTANGAACTTCCATANAAAAGAAANTAAGCNTCTTCNNAAGTATAAGATTGAGTNGCCCAACTTAAAATACCTCNANNTGTTGANTTATTNTCTTCTANAANACATGCTCCTGCCCCNTCTGANTAAATCATAGAATCNCTATCGTGNGGATCNACCACTCTNGATAAAGTTTCAGANCCAATGANAAGACANTTTTTAGCCATTCCAGCCNTNATGTAAGCATTGGCTTGGATNACNCCTTCAACCCATCCNGGACAACCAAAAATGGTATCATAAGCAACACAATTCGGATTTTTNATTTNNANGTTATACTTTACNCTNGANGCNANACTNGGTAACATATCACACTGTGTAGANTTGTGGGCNACATCNCCAAAGTTTTGNGCNANTATAATATAATCCAATTCNTCTGGGTTTACATTAGATGCAGNAATTGCTCTTTGAGCAGCAATNGTAGCAATATCACTATTTTTNAAATCNTCTGTTAAATATCTTC
>PBXW01000012.1 GCA_002727735.1 Crocinitomicaceae bacterium | reverse complement strand
TTTTCTTACCACCAATTGCCCCAGGATCTTTTCCTCCATGACCAGGATCAATCACAATAGTTTTCAACCCCAATCCCGTTTGACTCACTCCATAGTTAAAATTTAATAGTAAAACGAACATGAAGATGTATCTTGATTTTTGAAGTAGCATTATATTTGTATAATTAAACAACATTTTATTCGTTTTCTATTCCTTAAACTTTCTTTATATTAATTTAAACTTACTATATAACATCAAATTTAAGGAGGTATTTCCAGTCAACTCCAAAAAACAGATTCTACTTATTCTCTTTTTTATGTTAATAATTTGCGCTAAATCAACAGGGCAAAATATTAGCAATCAAGAATCAAGCCAATTAACTGAAAAATTAAACTATCACGCTAAAGATTCTATTGTTATTGATTTAGAAAATAAAAAGACATTTTTATATAGCGAAGCTCATATAGATTATGGTGAAATCATATTAGATGCCTGCTCTATTACCTTTGATTTTGAAACTAAAACTGTTTTTGCAAAATATTGCTTGGATAGTAATAACCAAAAAATCGGTAT
Source organism: Crocinitomicaceae bacterium (assembly GCA_002727735.1). Classification (GTDB taxonomy): domain Bacteria; phylum Bacteroidota; class Bacteroidia; order Flavobacteriales_D; family Parvicellaceae. Next base: position 13,724 of record PBXW01000012.1, on the reverse strand, counting down.
TCCCGTTCTTTCAGATGGAAGTACCTCAACCTCTTCAGACTCTCTGAAATACAACTTTAAAACTAAAAAGGGCATTACCTATCAAGTTAAACTGCAAGAAGGGGAAAGCTATATTCATGGTGAGAAAGTTAAAAGACAAAATAATGGAGATATTCATATTAAAAATGCACTATACACTACATGCGATCTTGACCATCCCCATTTTTATTTCAAGCTTAGAAAAGCCATAATTAAACCAGATGATAAAATTGTGTCAGGACCAGTTAATTTATTTGTCTCAGAGATTCCTACTCCATTGGGTTTACCATTTGCTTTCCTGCCCAACAAGAAAAATAAAAGTGCAAATGGAATTATTATCCCCACATACGGAGAATCTCAAGGCCTAGGGTTTTATCTTTTAGGTGGCGGATATTACCATCAATTTAAAGGTGGGAAATTAAGTTCTGCTATTACAGGTGATATTTACAGTAAAGGCTCTTGGGGAATAAGTAATTTAACCAAATACAAAGTTCGTTATAAGTATAACGGCCAATTTCAACTTAATTATAGAAATGTAATTCAAGGAGAAAAAGGATTTGAAGATTATGCCGTATCTAGAGAATTTTTCATTAGATGGAATCACCAAAATGATCCCAAATTAAATCCTGGAAGCACATTTAAAGCCTTGATTAATGCTGGAACTTCGAGTAATTTTAGAAACGATTATAATAATCCTTCTATAAATAATTATTTATCAAACACTTTTAACTCCAATATTGCATGGAGTAAACAATTTAGAGGTAAAATTTCTTCCAATTTAAATGCAAATCTAAGACATAGTCAAAATGGAAACACAGGAAATATGGTTTTTACATTACCGGAAATTTCATACAACATTAACCGATTCTATCCCTTTAAAATGATGAGAAAAAGTACGATAAATAAAAACTTTTTACATGAAATCATCAATCAAACTAATGTAAACTATCAGTTAAATACCAAAAATGAATTAAGTATTGGCGAAAATGATTTTGGGAACTTTTTAGATGAAGGATTTACTGGATTTAAAAATCAATCTAGAAGTGGAATGAGACACAATATTAATGCCTCTAGTTCTATTAAATTATTCGGCAAAAATGTAACTATAAATCCAGCTTATCAACTTTCTTCATTATGGTATTTAAACCAAATCAATAAATCCTGGGATACACAAAACAATGAAGTCATAAACGATACAGTAAATCAGTTTTCTTCTCTTTACTCTCATAGTTTAAGTGCATCCGCCACAACTAAAATTTATGGATTTTATCAATTTGCAAAATTTTTAGGCGGAAAACATCAGGCAAAAATAAGACATACAATAACTCCAAATATTAATTTTTCTTACAGGCCAAATACCCATCAATGGTTATCATACCAAACAGACTCCATTGGAAACACATCAACTTATTCCCCATATTCAAGTAATATATATGGGACTGTTAGTTCAGCTGAGTCAGGAAGGATTGGATTTAGTTTAATTAATGCATTAGAACTGAAACGAAAAAATCACAATGATACCACAGGAGAAAACCCGTTCCTAAAATCAAAAATATTGGACAACTTTACAATTTCATCTGGTTATGATTTGATAAAGGATTCATTTAATCTTGATCAGTTTCAATTAATTGGAAGAACAACATTATGGAAAAAAGTCAACTTTAGGTTTAGTGGCCGAATTGACCCTTACAGATACATTAATGGGGTAAGAAGTAATCAATATCAATTTGATTTTAATAAAAAAATAGGCACACTAAAGTCAGCAAACCTCGCTATTGGAACAAGTTTAAAATCAAAGAAAAAAGAAGACAAACCTTATGAAAGCAATAAAGGAAGTCAAGAAGAATTAGACCTTGTAAATGCCAATAGTGATATGTACATTGACTTTAATGTACCTTGGACAATCGGGATTGATTATAAAATTGACTACTCAAGATCTATTACAAAAGATCTAGATACTAATTACATCACTCAAAGTATTGGTTTAAGAGGTGATTTAAGCATTACTAAAAATTGGAAAATTTCTTACATGACTAACTACGATTTCATCAGAAAAGAGTTTAGTTTTACATCTATTAACATTGCAAGAGATCTTCATTGCTGGCAAATGAGTTTTAATTGGATTCCTTTTGGATTTATGAGGAGTTACAATATTAATATAAGTGTTAAGTCAGCTTTATTACAAGATTTAAAGCTTCAACGAAGAAGAACTTGGTACGATAACAATATCCCTTAATTATGAAAAAAAGCATCAATATAAAAAATGCACCAGATCCAGTTGGACCATACAGTCAAGCGATTATTCACAATAACATAATGTACGCAAGTGGTCAAATAGCTATAGATCCAAAAAGTGGATTGTTAATTAATGATGATGTTGAAAAAGAATTACATCAAATACTAATAAATATTGATGCACTTCTNGAAGCAGCTCAAATAAGCAGAAAAAACATACTAAAATGTNCTATATTCTTAAAAAACATGGATGATTTCAATGTAGTAAATAAAATTTATGCAGACTACTTTGATTCTCCTTTTCCTGCAAGAGAAACTGTAGAAGTGGCACGTCTACCAAAGGATGTNAATATCGAAATTAGCTTTATTGCAGCTATAAACTAAACTGCTTTTTCAAGATTTATCATTTCATTCCATAAAGGATCCATGGGTGGATTGGATCGAATAATTAACTTTTCTTTTTTNACTGGATGAATAAAAGATAAAGAACGAGCAAAAAGATGTATGCTTCCATCTTTATTAGTTCGCTTTGCACCATACTTAACATCACCTTTAATTTTACAACCTAAATGGGCAAGCTGAACTCTTATTTGATGATGTCTGCCAGTTTTGGGATGAACTTCTATGTAGTAATAATGTTTACTTCGCCCCATTAGTCTATAAGTTAACTCTGCTTTCTTGCTATCCTTAACTTCAATGTCATATGCTCTTGACCTGTTTTTCTCTTGGTTTTTCTTCAACCAATTAACCAATTGACCATCTTCTNTGGGTGGTTTTTCCTCCACAATAGCCCAATAAGTTTTAGAGATTTTTTTCTCTCTAAACAGCTCATTCATTCTTGTTAGCGCCTTAGATGTCCTAGCAAATACTATTACTCCACCAACTGGCCTATCTAATCGATGNACTATGCCTAAAAAAACATCACCTGGTTTTTTATACTTTCTCTTGATATAAGCTTTTACCTCCTCAGCTAATGTTTCATCACCAGTTTTATCAGATTGAACTATAGATCCAGGTTCCTTTTTTACTGCAATGAGATGATTATCTTCATATAAAACCAACAATCCCACGATTAATACTGTTCGTTTTCATTGGGAAAATCAGATGACTTTACATCCTTTATGTAATGAGTACAAGCTTTGAGTATTTCTTGATGCAAATTATGATAACGTCTTAAAAATCTTGGAGAAAATTGTTGGGTTATNCCTAACATATCATGTATTACCAATACTTGTCCATCTACTCCTCCTCCTGCACCAATGCCAATTACAGGAATNTCAATTGATGAGGCTACTTCTTTTGCAAGATCTGCAGGTACTTTTTCTAAAACTAAAGCAAAGCACCCAGCATCCTGTAATAATTTAGCATCCTCAATAAGTATTTTTGCCTCTTCTTCTTCTTTTGCNCTTACTGTGTATGTTCCAAATTTGTAAATAGATTGTGGAGTTAATCCCAAATGACCCATTACTGGAATACCAGCAGTAAGAATTCGTTGTATAGATTCTAATACTTCTTTACCACCCTCTAATTTTACTGCATGTGCCTCAGCTTCTTTCATTATTCTAATAGAAGATCGTAAAGCCTCTTTAGAGTCACCTTGATAATGTCCAAATGGTAAGTCGACTACAACTAAAGAACGTTTAATTGCCCTAATAACAGACGAAGCATGATATATCATCTGATCTAATGTAATAGGCAATGTTGTTTCATGACCAGCCATAACATTGGAAGCTGAATCACCAACTAAAATAACATCAGTTCCTGCCTCATCAACAATTTTAGCCATAGAGTAGTCATATGCTGTTAACATAGATATTTTTTCACCATTTCTTTTCATTTCTTGAAGAACATGGGTTGTAACTCTTTTTATATCTTTATGAATAGACATAATTTAATTTTTTACAAATTTGAGTAAAATCTTTAACATTTCACGTTATTAATCGTTATTCTTACTAATTGAACCAATTAAANAATATATTGTCAAAAAGTATAATCCTTATTCTACTTGTAATTTTTCAATTAAAAGGGTTTAGCAATCATATTAGTGGCACCATAAAAGATAATTTTGGAGAACCGCTACCATTTGCTTCAGTNTATGTAAAAAACACGACATATGGGGTTAGCTCAAATGCCTTTGGAGAGTATTTTTTAGAACTGAAAAATGGNGAACACAACATAATATTTAGTTTTATTGGATATGAATCTGTAGAAAAAAANGTGATTCTTAGTGGCTCACCCAAAGTCTTTAATATTGTACTTAATGAAAATGCTAAAGATCTTATTGAATTAGAAGTAGTTTCAAACACTAAAAANAAGGCACTTGAAATCATTAAAAAAGCTAAAGAAGCAAAGAAAAATTTTATTGACGTTGACTATTCCTGCACGCAGTATGCCAAAAACTCTATCGAAAAAAGAAAAGTTAAAATTAGAAAATATGATTCTATTGAACCCTGGGANATNGATACTTCATCAAATATAAACTTCACCAANGATATCCTAAAATTCATAGAGTCCTATGGNAAATATTATCATCTCAAAAAAAACAAAANCTATTGGGACTATTATGGCTATCACGACTTTGCTGATACTAAACCTAAAGATGATTATACTATAATACAATCCTTTGAGGAATTTGGNGAATATGACATNACNCCACAATACAAAATTGATGANCCNTATTTATCCTTGATGGATTTAGTAGAATTAGAATTGAATCTNTATCAAAACAANATTAAAACATCAATATCTGAAAAACCAATAATNTCTCCTTTGTCTAATGGTAGTAGAACTTTTTACAAATACGACTATTTGGGCGTAATTATAGAGAATGACACCCACAAAATTCATAAGATTCAGTTAACTCCAAGGTTTAAAAATGAACCCTTGCTTAAGGGGGTATTGTTCATTGATGATGAAACTCATTTTATAAATTCTTTTGAATTAGCTATTAATGGACCAAAACAGTCCAGTTTCAAAATAGAAAATTTGCATATCATTCAAGATTATAACAACATTGANGGTAATCCAATTGTTAATAGAAAAATCATTGATTTCACAATAAAAGATGGAGATTATAAAATATTAGGAAATGCCAATGCGGTAAATTATGACTTCACAATAAATCCTTCACTGCCCAAGAAGTTCAATAAAAATGAAATCAAATTTTATGGAGATTCCATTGATCAATTTTCAATTGAAGCTTGGGAAAATCTGAGACCCATTGACCTTAAGGATAATGAATTGGAATATATAAGCTATACAGATAGCCTTAGAGATTATTACAATAGCGAAGCTTATATACTTGAAAAAGATAGCATATATAACAAAATAACACTTGGTAAAATATTATGGAATGGTATCGGACACCGAAATAGGTACAAAGGATATTCATTTTACTTATGGCCAATTATATCTCAATTTAATCCATTTGGAATAGGTGGTTACAGACATAATGTAGGATTCAATTTTAAAAAGAATATAAATGAAAAATATAAAATAAGCACAAGAAATAGTATTGACTATGGTTTTACAAACAAAGATTTAAGAGGTTCTACCGGAATATCCATTATTACCAATGACAGAAAATATAAACAGCTAACAATTGGTTTAGGAGATCAATACAAAGCAGTTAATCGATTTTCATCTCTTAGTACTGCATTCTCAAGAACTAACTATGTGAGATCAAAACATTTAGAAACAGCTTACAAAACTGAATTAATTAATGGATTATATGCAGAATTTAAAGCTTTATACTGTAATCAATCTCCTCTTACACTTCTTGATTTATCTGATGATATTTTCTCGCCAATAGATAGCATATTAAATATACCTCAAACAGATAACTTTGAAGAACCATATACAAAATTAGAAACTAGAATACAGTTCACTTGGTTACCATTCCAAAAGTTTTATTACAAAAAAAATAATAAAATCGTATTAGGAACAGATTACCCAACGGTTAACTTCATATACAGAAAAGGATTTCCAGCAATTTTTAATAGTGAAGTAAATTTTGATTATGCTGAAATAAGAGTTAATGATGAATTTACTATTCCTCATCTTGGTGATGCGAAATGGAATGTTGAATTAGGATCATTTTTAAATAAAGAAAATTTAAGAGTTATTGAGTGGAAATACTTTAGGGGAAGTGATTTTCTTTTTTTTAGCAATCCATTAAAATCATTTCAAATGATGGGCCCTACACTTACCTCAGAGTTTTCTTATCTAAGGGGTAATTTCATTCATAATTTTAATGGTAACATTCTAGGTAAAATTCCTTTGATAAACAAACTAAATCTTCAACTATCTGGTGGTGCTTCCACACTTATAATACCAGAGGAAGATCTAATCCATTTTGAATCTTATATTGGTATTGCGAGACCATTTAAATTATGGGGAGAATTAGTGAAATTTGGCCTGTATGGTTGTACGTCTGTTAACAGCTATACTGGGTCTACTTTTGAGCTTAAAATTGGAGCATCCTCATTTAATCCATTTACAAAAAAGTGGGATTATTAACTTTTTACTGGAGTAAGTTTTAAAACTTCTAGAAGAAAACCCCAGAATTTTTCTACAGAATGGATATTTACTTTCTCATCAGGTGAATGTGGATTCTTTATTGTTGGCCCAAACGAAATCATGTCTAATCCAGGATATCGCTCATTTAAAATACCACACTCTAAACCTGCATGACAAGCTTGAACNTTTGGTTTTTCATTGAATAGTTTTTCATAAAGTGGAACCATGATATTTAGTATCTCTGAATTGGCGTTAGGGGCCCATCCAGGATATGACCCNGTGTGTTCTACATCAGCTCCAATGGCAGAAAATGTAGCTCCTACTGTTTGCGCTACATCTTTTTTAGAGCTATCTACTGAGCTNCTCTGTAAACTTTGAGTCTTAAAATCACCATNTTTTAAGATNACTCGGGCGAGAGAAGATGAAGTTTCAACAAGACCACTTATAGATTGACTCATTTTAAATACCCCATTAAATACGCTAGAGATGCTTTGAATCAACTCTTTTGAATTACNAANAGATAAACCTTGNAGNGGTAATTCCAATTTATCNACTTCAAAAATTACATCNGGNTCTGTTANACTGTATTCATTTTTNATATGTGTTATTAATTCGTCTAAATCTTGTAAGAAATGGTCAGAATTAACAACTAATTTTACTGTAGATTCTCTTGGAATAGCATTTCTAAGACTTCCTCCATCTATTTCACATAAACTAACATCATATTTTAGGGCGTCATGCAACAATCTATTCATTATCTTGTTTGCATTACCTCTTTCAAGATGTATATCCATTCCNGAATGNCCTCCTTTTAATCCTCTAATCTTAATATTTAATCCAACTCCACTGCTTATTGTTTCAGTTGGGTATTTCTTAAAAGTATTGGTATCAATTCCACCTGCGCACCCTATGCTAAACTCATCATCATCCTCAGTATCTAAATTCAATAAAATTTCCCCTTTTAAAATTCCTTGCTCTAACTCAAATGCCCCGGTCATTCCAGTCTCCTCATCAATAGTAAATAAAGCTTCTAATGGTGGATGAGCAATATCTTCACTCGCAAGCAAAGCCATAATAGCTGCCACACCCATTCCGTTATCTGCGCCTAAAGTAGTACCATTAGCTGTTACCCATTCTCCATCAATGTAGCTTTCTATTCCTTGTGATAAAAAATCAAAGTTGGTGTCNGCATTTTTTTGGTGAACCATATCTAAGTGGCTCTGTAGAATAACAACTTTTCTATCTTCCATTCCTTTGGTNGCATCTTTTTTAATAATGACATTTCCTGCATGGTCTTTATACGTTTCTAATTGTAAGGAATGACCAAAATTCATCATAAATGCTATTACTTTTTCTTCTTTTTTTGATGGCCTTGGAACGGCATTTAAATCTTCAAAATAATTCCACACATTTGTTGGGGCTAACTCTCTTACATTCATTTTACATTTCTTTTAAAAATTTTGAATCCGGATCTATTAAAAACTACCTCTAAGTCTTTATTATTTTCCAACTGATTCACTGTCCTGTTTATTTTGGTAACAAAGTAACATGGTCGGTCAATATTACCAACAATCATCCAATTGACAATATGTGATGAAAATTTATTCTTTTGATCTTTTGTCAATTCATGGAATGATGATACTTTAAATTCTTCTTGAAGGACTTTTTGTTTTTGATTAAAAAGTTCATCATTTGATGATAATTCATCAGCTTTTGCATAAAAATAATGAGCATAACTTTTAAATCCAACGGTGGAAATATATTTTTTTTCATTTGAAATTGACTCATAATAGTTTATTAAATTTCCTTGAATCAAAAGATCAATATTTGGTAATACCCAATAGCCTATTGTAGTAAAAAAAATTCCATTAAAAACTAAAAAAAGAACAATTGCATTGATTAATTTCTTAGCATAAAACAACATAAATAATATAGCCGCAATTAAAAAAGAAAGAGGTAATAAAAATTCATATCCATTCCAATCTANGGGAGTTTTTAAAATTTCAACCAATTGGATATTGTCAGTTAAAGCAATTAAAAAATCAGTTTTATAAGAAATTAGATAAATTGAAATTGAAAAAATTGAAGTTAATATTAAAGCAAATGAAACAAAAAGAAATTGAAACATATTGCTTGACTTTTTACCCCATTTAATTTTTCTAAGCTCTACTACGGCTAAATAAGATAAGGGGAAATACGCCAGTGAGGAGTAATGAACAATCTTTGTGGTTACAATAGTAAAAAGAACTAGAACTACCCAAAATAAAATCCTCATTAAATATTCAAAATTGAGTCCTTTTTCATGAGGGAATAATGTGTTTTTTATTGCAAAAAAAGAAAAGGGGAAACAGCCAAATAACAATACTACAAAATGATAATAAAAGGGTTGTTGATGACCTGCAACAGGCTTGGAAAATAGTTCTATTTGGTACTTTAAAAATTCTATCAAAAACCATGGACCACTTTGCCATATTTCATGTCCATACCAAAAAATAGAACACACTAATACACTTAACGAAAATAAAACCAAATTCTTAAAACCAATTCTAACTTTTTTAAACAAAAAAAGCAGAAAGAAAACAAGAAAAATTAGCAGTAAAGCAACCGGACCTTTTGTGATGAGTGCCAATCCAGCAAATAATCCAGAGAGTAAAATCTGGTATCTTTTTTTTGATTGTTCACTTGTTAAATAAACATATCCGAAAAAAATAGAAGTAAAAATGAATAAGTTAAAATAGGGGTCAATTATTCCTGTTCTAAAATATAGGCTTGGTAAAATTCCACACATATAAATGCTTGCCCACAAAACGCCAAAAGAATAATCTTTTATTGTTTTTCCCATAAAAAACAAGGTGATTGGCGTAAAAAATGCCAATAAAGCATTTGGGAATCTAGCTGCAAAACCACCAACACCAAAAATTTTCATGCTTAGTGACTGCAACCAGAAAAAAAGTGGTGGTTTTTCATGAAATGGTTCAAAATTGATTTGAACATGGAAATAATCTCCCGTTAACAACATTTCTCTAGAGGATTCTGCAAAGTTTATCTCATCCCAGTCAAAAAGATAAAAGCAATCCAATGTAGGGAAAATGAAAATTAATACATAAACAAATAATCCTAAAAAGACATATGATAAGTGCTTATTTTTCACTTCATATATTTTAACAATGATATTTTACTAAACCTTGAAAATCTTGGATTCAAGATTAAATATGAAATAATTACTGCCGAAAATCCGATAACACTTCCTACAAAAACATCTACTAAAAAATGTTGAGAAAGATAAATTCTGGACAAACCTGTTAAAATGGCAACAAAAGAAAGGGAATATTTTATTTTATGACTATTTGTAAATAAAGAAAGTAATACACATACACTAAAAATACTAGTTGTGTGACCACTTGGGAAAGAGTATAACTGGTGTAATTGAACTCCATCAATTAAATGCCAACTACCTTGTTCAATTAAATCATTAAAATAGACTGATGGTCTCATCGTATCCTTAAATACAACGCGTTTTAAGAATTGAGTTATAGATGAAGATAAAGAAAACCCAATAATAGCATGAAAACCATAATCTAACCTTATTAATATTAAAATAATGATTAGAATTAATGCAATTATTCCATCCCCTAAGTGNGTNANGTATTTAAAAAAAGAATCTAANAAATAATTNTGNTTAGTGTTTACCCAACTTGAAATGCTGACNNTTCCAAAAATTAAAATNAGNATNAAACATNTTAAAAACCANGANCCNTAAAGTANAAATATGANCNTATGTTGATTAAAAAANTTCTTCATTTTTAGNGCANCAAATGCCAGTTTATNATTTTAATTTTTGTTAGAAAATATTTAATAGATGTCATTATAACACCTATTCCATACACTGAACTTCTTTTAAAGTTAATGGATGATGCTTCCTCAAAATATTTGGTAGGACACGTGATTTCACCAATTTCATATCCTTTATACATTAATTGAGCAAGCATTTGATTATCAAAAATAAAATCATCTGAATTATCATTGTATTTTATGTTTTTTAAAACTTCTGACGAAAATGCTCTAAAACCCGTATGATATTCAGACAACTTTTGATTCATTAGGATGTTTTGAAACAAGGTTAACATTCTATTTGCAACATATTTGTAGATTGGCATTCCGCCTCTTAAAGCACCTTTACCAAGAATTCTAGAACCTAATACAACAGGATAAAGATTATTGGCAATAATATGACACATACTTTCAATCAATTTTGGTGTATATTGATAGTCGGGGTGTAGCATTACTACAATATCTGCGTCTATAGCCAAAGCTTTATTGTAACATGTCTTTTGATTTCCCCCATAGCCTTTATTATATTCATGTTTAATAACGTGTTTTATACCCAAATTTGTAGCAATTTCAGCCGTGTTATCTTGACCAAAATCATCCACTAAAATCACTTCATCAACAATAGAAAAAGGTATTTCATTGTAGGTTTTCTCTAATGTTTCAGCAGCATTATATGCTGGCATTACAACTACAACTTTATTTGATTTTAACATAAATGATTGAAATTCGGCCAAAAATACAATTATTGAGATAATTTAATAATTTCTGAAATTAAATCTGTACTTTCGATTTATAAATTTTAGCAATGAAACTATCGGTGTATAAACAAACATTTAAAGGGGATTTGACAGGAGGTCTAACTGCTGCAATTCTTGCTTTACCAATGGGTTTAGCTTTTGGCTTGCAAAGTGGTTTAGGTCCCCAAGCTGGTTTATACACAGCCATTATATTAGCCATAGTAGCTTCTATCATAGCAGGTACAAAAACACTCATTAGTGACCCAACTGGTCCAATGACATTCTTAGCAGCAGTTATTATAGCTGGAGCTATAGAAAAATATGCTCCTGGTCAAGATATCTCTGATCCCTTTAGTATTCCCAAGGTGGCTGCTTTAATAGTTTTAACTTTTGCACTGACCGGTGTATTTCAAGCCTTATTTGGTCTCATTAAAGTGGCTAATTATGTAAAGTATATATCATATCCTGTATTATCTGGTTTCATGAGTGGAATTGGAGTTATCATTATTTTAACTCAGTGGCATAGTTTTTTTGATGCGCCTAGACCATCAGGAGGTATAATTTCCATTATTTCAGATATACATACCCCTTTCATGGAAATAAATTTTGCTCCTATGATCTTGGGTGTTAGTACAATTGCAATCATTTATTTAATGCCATACATTTCAAAAAAAATACCAGCTGGCTTGGGAGCATTAGTAGGAGGAACCCTTATATCTCTTCTTTTTGCTCAAGGAGATTTTAAAACAATTGGAGAAATTCCAACAACATTACCTGAATTTAGGTTATTTGATATGCTAGCCAATGTTGATTCTGAAATGGTTAGTTTAGCCATTGGAAACGCACTGGCTTTAGCTGGTTTAGGAACTATTGACACCCTACTTACATCTGTTGTAGCAGATAATCTAACCAAAACCAAACACAATGGAAATAGAGAATTATTTGGTCAAGGATTAGGGAATTTTTTAACTGGTGTTTTAGGAGGAATTCCAGGGGCTGGAACTACAGCAGCAACAGTTGCAAATATTAATTCTAATGGAAGATCAAATTTAAGTGGGATTTTAAAAGGCGTTTTTCTAATTATAGCTATCCTTGGTTTAGGTAAAATATTAGCCATGGTGCCAAAATCAGTTCTATCAGCACTTTTAATTTCAGTAGGAATTGGGATTATTGACTTTAAGGGAATGAAAAGACTAATTAGGCTAAAAAACAGCGATTCTTTGGTGCTAATTCTTGCCATTATTTTAACTGTATTTGTTGATTTATTAGTTGCCGTTGGTGTTGGTATGGTATTATCTTCTTTCTTCTTCATGCAACGTATGGGTAAAATTGTTGATGAACAAAGTAAGCAAGGAAATATTGCAGATATGGAAAAGAAGCTTAAAATTCCAGAATCAATAAGAGATCGAATTTTTGAATATGAACTTGATGGGCCACTCTTTTATGGGTTTTCAGACCAATTTAAAGAACAGGCTGAATCTATAAGCGGTAAAGATGCTGTAATTATTAATATGTCTCATGTCCCCTACATTGATGCCTCAGGTATTTATGTATTAGAAGAAGTAATTCAAAGCTACAGGACAAAACACATTGAAGTTATATTAGTCGGGGTAAAAGACCATATATTCAAACAATTTGAGGAATTGAAAGTTATCCCTAACACATTACCTGAAGAAAAAGCCTATAATTCTGTCAGATCTGGTCTGAAATACCTCAAATTTCAACTAGAAAATCCAGACGCATAAATCAACCCAATTTTTAGGGAATTGTAAGAGATTTTTTACTTTTGCGCTGTGTATAAAATTCTTGTAAGACCACTGCTTTTTTGTTTCGACCCCGAAAGAGTTCATTATTGGTCTTTAGGTGTTTTGAATACTTTTTTTAAAATTCCTTTAACTAAAAAAATTATTCAAAAAATCTACTCTATTGAAAATCCAAAATTAGAAAGAAAATTATTTGGGATAACATTTAAAAATCCTGTTGGTTTGGCCGCTGGTTTTGATAAGAATGGAAAATATATAAAAAACCTTTCAACCCTTGGTTTTGGATTTATAGAAATTGGAACCATTACGCCAAAACCTCAATCTGGGAATCCCAAAAAAAGATTATTTAGGCTGTATGATGACCATGCCATAATTAATAGAATGGGTATTAATAACGATGGAGTAGACATTTGTGTTGAACGACTTAAACAAACTAATGCTGAAATAATAATTGGAGGTAACATTGGTAAAAACACTACTACCAAAAATGAAAATGCCTCTGAAGATTACTTAACAAATTTCAAAAAACTACACCCTTATGTTGATTACTTTGTACTAAATGTAAGTTGTCCCAACGTAAGTAATTTTACCAAATTACAGGACGTTGACTTTTTGAAAAATC
>PBXW01000011.1 GCA_002727735.1 Crocinitomicaceae bacterium | reverse complement strand
CCTAAGATCATTTAGAGATCAATTTCACTTTCCAAGCTTTAGTGAAAATTACCTTGTATACTTTACGGGTAATTCTCTTGGGTTACAGCCTAAATTAACAAAGTCTTATGTACTAAGAGAGCTAGATGAATGGGCCAAATGGGGTGTTGATGGGCATACTAATGCAGAAAGACCATGGATGCCTTATCACGAATTATTTACTGAAAAAATTGCCACATTAGTTGGAGCTAAACCCCATGAAGTTGCCGTAACACATAGCTTAACAACAAACCTTCATTTATTGATGGTTTCATTTTACAGACCAGAAGGTAAAAGATGTAAAATATTATGTGAAAAAAAAGCATTCCCAAGTGATCAATATGCACTTCAAAGTCAGCTTAAATTTCATGGATTTGATCCCGATAAAGACCTCATTGAAGTTGGACCTCGTCAAGGTGAATACACCATTAGAACTGAAGATGTTTTAGCAAAAATTGAAGATTATAGTGACGAAATTGCTTTAATTATGATTGGAGGAGTCAATTACTTTACCGGTCAAGTATTTGATATGAAAAAAATTACAGAAGCTGGTCATGAAGTTGGCGCAATGGTTGGATTTGACTTGGCCCATGGAGCTGGAAATATCATACTTAATCTGAATGAATGGAAAGTAGATTTTGCCACTTGGTGTTCATATAAATATCTCAACTCAGGTCCTGGAGGTGTTAGTGGATATTACATAAATGAGGATCATGTAACAAATGAAGAAATTCCAAGATTTGCTGGTTGGTGGGGACACAACAAAGAGGATAGATTCAAAATGCCAGATAAATTTTCACCCATCCCAACAGCAGAAAGTTGGCAACTATCAAATGCCCCAGTTATTTCTATGGCTGCACATTTAGCATCACTAGAACTATTTGAAAAAGCTGGGATGCAAAATTTAAGAGCTAAAAGTATTCAGCTGACCAATTTCCTTGAATTTATAATCAATGAAATCAATAAAGATTCAACAATAAATCTGGAAATAATTACTCCTAAAAATGAAGCTGAAAGAGGTTGCCAATTATCAATTGTTGCTCATGGAGCAGAAAAGAAATTATTTACAGAATTAACAAAACAAGGTGTAGTNTCTGATTGGAGAGAACCTAATGTAATTAGAATTGCTCCAGTACCATTGTATAACAACTTTGAAGATGTATATCGATTTGGGTTAATTTTACAAAACGCTCTTAAACTATAATGGAAATACATTCCAACATAAAATTATATCTTCTACTATTGGGAATAATGGTCATTGGTCTATTTGTATGGAAATTATCAACAAAACTTTTTTCAAGATTTAATCAATCTTCAGAAAATATTTTTAATCAATCTGNTTANAAGAAAAGATGGAAAAGAAAGTAATAATCGTTGGAGCTGGTCTAGTGGGGTCTCTTTGGGCTGTTTACATGCAAAAAGCTGGTTATAATGTAACAATATATGAGAGAAGGCCAGATATTAGAGAAGCTGAAATTTCTGCTGGTAAATCAATAAACCTTGCCTTATCAAATAGAGGTTGGAAAGCGTTGAGAAATGCAGGTGTTGAGGAAGAGGTTAGAAAAATTGCTATACCCATGCCTGGCAGAATAATGCATGATTTAGATGGTGAATTGACATATCAGCCCTATGGGAAAAAAGATGAAGCTATTTATTCAGTTTCAAGAGGGCATTTAAATGCTATCATGATGGATATTGCCGAAAATAAAGGNCATGCAAAAATACATTACAAACATCANTGTTTAGACGCNAATTTNAANGAGGGTATTGTTAAATTAAAAAACTTAAACAATGGAGAAGTTTTTGAAGATCAAGCAGATTTAGTTTTTGCGGCAGATGGTGCTTTTTCAGCAGTTAGGTATAATGCCATGCAAAAAGTGGATCGATTTAATTACAGTCAGTTTTATATAGAAGATGGGTATAAAGAATTGCTACTTCCTGCAGATGAAAACGGAAATTATCAACTAGAAAAAAACGCATTACATATTTGGCCAAGGGGTAGATTTATGCTGATTGCACTTCCAAATGAAGACGGATCTTTTACATGCACCTTGTTTATGCCTTATGATAACCATGAATATGCTTTTAACGATTTAACCTCTGATGAAAAAATAGATCAATTTTTCAAAACAGTTTTTCCAGACTTTCATAGTTTAATGCCAAACTTAATAGAAAACTGGCACCAGCATCCACTTTCGTCTCTTTCTATTGTCAGATGTTACCCTTGGACTATGGGTAAATTTGCTTTAATGGGAGATTCTTGTCATGCCACTGTCCCTTTCTATGGACAAGGAATGAATGCAGGGTTTGAAGATTGTTCAGTAATGTGGGAATTGTTTCAAAAACATCAAAATTGGGCTGATACATTTAAAGCTTACCAGACTACAAGAAAACCCGATGGAGATGCACTTCAAGACCTTTCATTACACAATTACTACGTGATGAGAGACCATGTTGCCAATGAAGATTTTTTGTTGCAGAAAAAAATTGAAGCAAAACTTCACGAAAAACACCCCGATAAGTGGATTCCCTTATATAGCCAAGTAACTTTTAGTCATATCCCATATTCAAAAGCAATTGCGCAAGGTAAAAAACAAGATTTAATCATGAAGGAAATACTTAAAGATCCTGCCATTAAAGAAAATTGGGATTCTGAAGAAATTGAAGAAAAAATCTTAGCACAACTATGATAAAAAAAGCATTTTATATATTAACCATAGTTTTGATTTCTACAACTGTATTTGGTCAATTTCATAAAAAGAAAAACCGCCCATTAGTTGAACTTGATGGCACTTATAAAATGCATCACTTTTACATTAGTCCTGGACTAACTTTTATGTTGCCAAATGAAATGGAAAGATTAGGTGGGATTANGAATGACAGTATTAATCCAAGAGGTAGATTGGCTTATTTAATTGAAATTGGAGGCTACAAAATCTTTAATGGTGGTGGTAACATTTTTAATTATATGGATTATGGATTGAGTTATAAGAAATTATCTGGTAGTGAAATAATAAAGCCAACAGATACGAAGTCAATTTTTAAAAAAAGGTTTCTTAGCTTTAACTATAACATTAATAACATTTATCAGTTAAATGATACTAAATTTATTCAATCTAGTATAGGAGCTAATCTTGATTTTATGCTTTTTGAAAAGCAACCAGTTCCTTCCCCCACAAACTCAGATAGATTACTATTATCATTTCATTTAAAAGTAGGTTATGGAATGAAATTCCAAAACAGGTTATTTATTATTCCAACTTTAGAAACCCCCATTTTAAATATTAAGCAATGGGAAAATGGAAAGTCTACATATGGTATATTCAATAGCCGATATAGACCTTTGTTACTTAAAGTTAGAATTTTGTGGTTAAAAAGACCTAAAAGAGGAGACTGCCCTCCTGTTTATTTAAATCCGGAAGACAAGGCAAGATATGATAGAAATTACATGCAATAATGACAAATAAAATTAAAAAAGTTTCAGAATCACTAGCAGTACAAACTAAAATGGTTCTACCTCATGACACTAACCCCTTAAATACGCTTTTTGGGGGAAGATTATTAGCTTGGATGGATGAAATAGCTAGCATTTCTGCACATAAACATTGTGGCAGAGTTGTAGTTACAGCATCCATTAATAATGTATCTTTTGATCAACCGATTTTTGCAGGTGAAATAGTGAGTTTACATGCCAAAGTCAGCAGAGCATTTAATTCTTCTATGGAAGTCTTTGTAGATGTATTTGTTGAAAATGCAGACGGAAGTAAGAAAAAGAGTAACGAAGCTATTTACAATTTTGTTGCTATTGACCAAAATAGAAACCCAATTAGTGTTCCACCAATAGTGCCAGAAACACAAGAAGAAAAAAATAGATTTGACTCTGCACTTAGAAGAAAGCAACTCAGTTTAGTTTTAGCAGATAAACTAAGTCCAGAAGAAGCAACTGAGCTGAAATCCGTTCTATTCCCCAAAAAATAATTATGATAGCTGAAAAATGCATACCAATATTTATTCAAGCAATACATGATTATCATGTTAAAGATGATATAAATTCAACCTTAGTTATACCAACTGAATTAAGTGATTTTGAAGCCTTACTCTATGAAAAATGTTGGATAGACACTGTGCAATGGCATATGGAAGATTTAATAAGAAACCCAAGTATTGATCCAGTTGAAGGAATGACATTAAAGAGAAGAATTGATCAATCCAATCAAGTCCGTACAGATANTGTGGAAAAAATAGATGATTTCTTTTGGATGAAATTTAAGGATAATGGTGACAATACNTCAACATGGAATACAGAGAGTCCGGGTTGGGTTTTGGATAAATTATCTATTCTGTGTTTGAAAATTTACCACATGAANGAACANACACTTAGAACAGATACTGATGAAATTCATATTGAAACATGNNCAGGTAAACTTCAAGTCTTAGTACAACANCAAGANGATTTAACTATNTCATACAATAANTTAATTNNTGACTATGNAAATGGAGTTAAAGTCATGAAATTGTATAGACAAATGAAAATGTACAACGATAAAANCCTNAATCCNGTATTGTATAAAAAGTCNTCTTCAAATTGAATATTTTAATCATACGATTTTCTTCACTAGGTGATGTCATTCTTATAAGGCCAGTTGTAATTAGTTTATTAAAANAATATCCTAATACTAATATTTCCATTTTATCAAATACCAATTTTAAATCTCTTTTTGAATTTGATCATCGAATTCATTTTATTGGAATTGATTTAAACAAGGAGAAAAAAAATATTTCTCAGATAATAAACCATGTTTTTAAAGAACATCAAGCTAAAAAATTCAATGCAATTTATGATTTACATAATGTAATAAGATCAAAAGCCATTCGTTTGGCATTAAAAACAAAAGGAATAAAAACACGCGTTTTTGAGAAGGGAAGAAAAGAAAAGAAATTATTAATTCAAGGCGAAATCCCCTTTGAAAAGTTGACTCACACTACAATTCGATATTTAGATTGTTTAAGAAACGATTTTCCACTTATATCGTCAGATTTTTCAAATCAAACAATGAAAAAATCTAATNAAAAGCTAGAAAAAACCATTGGTNTTGCTCCTTTTGCCAAACATGAAAGTAAAATATGGCCNATAGAAAATTTCAAANAAGTTGAAGANGNTATGGAGGGATACAATTTTCTGATTTTTGCTTTTGGTAAAAAAGAGAGGNATCAAGCTAGTAAAATTTTTAAAAACTACACTTTGGTTGATGAGANNNTNAATTTTGAACAACAATTAAATTTAATTAATCAATTACCTGCATTTATTTCTATGGATAGTGCGAATATGCATTTAGCCAGCTTGACAAACACTAAAGTAATTTCCATTTGGGGACCAACTCATCATTATATTGGTTTTGGGCCATTAAATAATGAGAAATACATCATAAACAACCCTAAAAATGAAGTCATTTCAGTTTTTGGAAAGATTAAAACAAAAGATCTGCAAAAAGCTAAAGAAAGTATGAATTCAATTAAACCTGAAAGTGTAATTAATATGCTTAAGCTAACTCTAAAAGATTAGATCTCTTCTAAAGAAAATGAATAGCTTTCCATAATCTTATTACACAACAATTTACCACATGCTTGATCTACGTAATCTTTTGCATCATTTTCGTTATCTGCATCTACGTACAAGGTAATATGTTTCCCTATTCTAACATTGCTGATTTCATTTAAACCTAAATTACTCATACTTTGTGTTACAGCTTTACCTTGAGGATCTAATAAAGCTTCTAAAGGCATAACATCAATACTAGCTTTGAATTTCATTTGGTGTAATTGTTTAAAATTGAAAATATAAAGTACAAAAGTATAATTATAGGCATAACCATTACTACATTTCCAAACATAAATAGTAAAATAAAACTCAACACTGCAAAAAGCATCAACAGATATTTCCATTTGTTTGACTTAAAATCAAAACTTACAAATTTTAGTGCCATGAATTTCCACTTAGTAACCATTGTAAAACTCAATAATAAAACCAGCAAAGTGTAATGCATATGGTACTCCTCTAACAATGATGACTGAAATAAAAACACCAATGTGATAGAAACTACAGCAAGAGCAAAAGCTGGACTTGGAAGGCCAATGAAATCACTGGTTTTTTCTTCTAGCAAATTGAACTTAACTAATCTTATGGCTGCATTTACGGGGATTAAACCTAAAATTAAAAATAGCACTACTACATAATGAGAATGAGTGAAATTGAATTGGTCTACTACCAAATTAAATACAATTGTTGCAGGTGCTATGCCAAAAGTAAATAAGTCTGCAAAAGAGTCAAATTGGGCACCAAATAGTGATTCAACCTTTAATAATCTAGCAGCAAATCCATCCATTAAATCAAAAAAAGCAGCGAAAACAATTAACAACAAGGCTATCCCTATTTTGTCTTGAAAAGCAAAATAAACTGAACACCAACCACTTAATAAATTAATGGCCGTAAATAAATTTGGAATATGTTTTTTCATATTTCTGTAAACTAAAATAAGCTAAACATCGTTTTACAGATTAGTTATAAACAAAAAATTACCCTTTACTTGATAATTTATCTTTAATTTTAACATATGAAGAACATTTTTGGTGTCCTTATTTTTACCATTTCTGTAGTATCCTACGGTCAAAATTTAAATACGCCCAAATACAGTAATGAATTTTTAAACATTGGGGTTGGAGCAAGAGCGCTTGGTATGTCTAATGCAGTAATAACTAGTACAGAGGATGTAATGAGTGGTTACTGGAACCCAGCTGGACTTACTAACATTGACCAGGACCTTCAAATTGGTTTAATGCATGCTGAATATTTCGCTGGTATAGCTAAATATGATTTTGGAAGCATTGCCAAAAATATCGATGAAAAAAGTGCTGTAAGTTTTTCGTTCCTAAGATTTGGTGTCGACAATATTCCCAATACTACTGAGCTAATAGACGCACAAGGAAATATTAATTACGATAGAATCTCCTATTTCACAGCAGCAGATATGGCGTTTATCATGAGTTATGGTAGAAAATTAAATGATCAATTTTCCATTGGTGGCTCAGCGAAAATAATTAATAGAAAAGCTGGAGATTTTGCAAATGCATGGGGGTTTGGAATTGATTTTTCCGCCAAGTACCAATATAAGTCATGGAAATTTGCTGTAATGGGTAAAGACATTACTTCCACATTTAATGTATGGAATTACCATCTTAGTGATGAGATGATCAATACATTTATTGAAACAGATAATGAATTACCACAAAACGGCATTGAACTTACTATGCCCAGAATAATTCTAGGCGGAAGCAGATTAACCTCTTTTAAAAATGACATTAGTTTATTAACAGAACTAAATTTTGACCTTACAACAGACGGTAAAAGAAATGTTTTAATTTCTGGAAATCCAATTTCTATAGACCCTCATATGGGTTTTGAATTAAATATTAAAGATTTAGTTTTTATAAGATCTGGAATTGGAAATATTCAAAAGTATACGGATAATACCAATAAATCTATTTATACCCTTCAACCAAACATAGGTCTTGGATTAAAAATTAAAGGAGTAACTATTGAATATGCACTAACTGACATTGGAGATGCATCTGTTGCTTTATATAGCAATATATTCTCGCTGAAGTTTGACTTAAACCCTAATTAATTTGAATTATATAAAAACATATTGGCTATGTTTTTATTTAGTTTTTAACGGCTTTATAGCTTTTGGGCAACAATATGGGAATGAGTGGATAAACTACAACCAAAGCTATTTATATTTCCCTGTAGTTTCATCTGGAATTCATCAAATTGATTACTATACATTAAATAATGGATTAAACGCTATTGGTGCAGATTTAAGTCAAATTAATCATGACCAGTTACAGCTATTTGGAAGAGAAAAAGAAATATCCATAAGTATTAATGACTTAAATAATAACGGCTTCATAGATAGTGTAGATTTTATCACATTCTATGCCAAAAAAAATGATGGATGGATAGACCATTTAGCCTATGACACGATAACTAATATGCCAGATGCGTACTATAGTTTATTTAATGATACTATCAATTATTTTTTAACCTGGAACAACAGCTTAAACAACAAGAGGACTCTTAATGAAACTGATGTTAATTACAGCAATTACAACCAAAATAACTTTTGCTGGAAAGAAGAAATCGTAAAATACAATAGTGAATATGTACCTGGCGCTCAACAAAGTGGATTATCTAGTCCCAAATATGAATTAGGTGAAGGTTGGGCTGGCCCAAGACATCAAAAAAATGGGTCTTACACAGAAAATGTTAATACGGCTAATTATCAACCTACAGGGCCAGATGCTTTTGGAATTGCAAATATCATCGCTTCAAATTCATCCACCGCCAATCTTAATAATGAAAACCACAATACTAAACTTTATGTTAACAGCAATTTAATTTATGATTCTTCCTATTATGGATATGCTTGTCTTCATCTAAATTTCAACTTATCAAGCAGTTTAATCAGCAATACTACTGCCGTAAATCACACCATTTCTAATATTGGTCAAGGAACTGACTACCAATACGTATCGTCTGTAGCTTTATGGTATCCTCATAATTATAATTTTTCATCTTACAGTGAAATTTTATTTGGCCTAAGTCATAATGCAGGGCAAAAGCAAAGAATTTCAATAACAAATATGTTAAATGGGGCAGTAAATCCAAAGTTGTACTACTTAGATGATATTGACAGAACCATTCCTTTGGTATTTGCCAATAATAACTGGGAGGCTGTTATACCTCCTCCATCTTCAGACAGTGTATTATTGTATCTCTATGATTCGTCAAACATTCATAACGTAAATGATCTAAAACCAGTAAACCAAAATGGTAGCTTTACTAATTTCCCAGCGCTACAAGTTGATAGTGCTTATATCATAATAACCCATAAAAATTTACTTTCTTCTTCAAGACAATATGCTTCATACCGATCTTCTCAATACGATACTTTAGTCATTGATATAGAAGAACTGTATCATCAATTTGGTGGTGGAATTTTCAAAAACTCTATTGCTATAAAACGGTTTTTAACTTACACTATGGATCAATGGCCTGCATGGCCTTCTCATCTTTTTTTGATAGGAAAATCCGTAAAACCAGCTCCTGAATCCTATGAACCAGGCTCAAGAAAAGATAGTGCTTCGTATGCTATTAATTTAGTCCCTACTTGGGGGATGCCAGGGTCAGACAATCACTTTTCTACAAACATTTATGATGGCACAAGGAGTTATTTAATTCCAACAGGAAGATTAAGTGCTAGTTCGGCAAGTGATGTAGACGAATACTTACAAAAAGTGATGGAACTTGAATCAAATCAAGACCCAATGAGTAATTACACAATTGCTGAAAAGGAATGGCAAAAAAACGTATTGCATTTTGGTGGTGGATCTGATAGTACTGAACAGGCTTATATCAATGGTTGGTTGGAGATTTACAAACGTCTTATCGAAGACACACTGTACGGTGGTACCGTTTTTACTTTTAACAAGGATCCATTTTCAAATGACATCAACAACAACGATTTTCAATTTGTGCAATCTAAATTAGAAGAAGGGGTATCATTGATTACATTTTTCGGTCACTCTGGTTCTTCTATAGGGTTTAGTCAAAACATTGATGCTCCTGAAAACTGGAATAACCAAGGTAAATATCCTGTAGTTATTGGACTTGGCTGTTACACAGGCGATGTCCACGGGATAGACAACTTTTCCTACGGAGAAAAAATTGTAAATGCTCCCAATGCAGGAGCAATAGGTTTTATATCTACAAGTTCATTGGGTAAAATTCCCTATATCAATAATTATGCTGAAGTGTTTTATGAACAAGTGAGCCCATATTATTATGGACAAACTGTTGGGCAGCAGATGCTACAAACTGTGAAAATTATTGACAAACAAAACGCTACGCTTTATTGGAATCCAGCCTATGAATCTTGCTACAATGGCATGGCCTTACAAGGAGATCCAGCCGTAAAGATAAATTCACATCAAAAACCTGAATTAATTTTAGATGAAACTAGAGCTTGGTTTGCGCCTGAGCAAATCGATTTAGCTGCAGATTCATTTGATATAAACGTAGTGATATCAAATGTTGGTAAAGCATTCAGAGATTCTTTTAGAGTTGAAATTCAACAATTTTTTCCAGATCTAAGTGACACGCTTTATTCCAAAGATGTTGAAGGAGTTCGGTATAGAGATACTGTAATAATGAGATTACCTCTTAAACCAGAAAAAAGCATTGGTATTAATGATTTTCGAATTAGCGTAGACCTTCCAATTTCTACCATAGATGAACAATTTGATGATTTTACCAATAATGAGATTTATAAAAACACCATTATTTCTACCAATTCTTTAATTCCAATTTGGCCATATCAGTATGGGATTGTTGGCACTGATAGTATTACATTAAAAGGATCCACCATGAACCCTTTTGAAAAGGAAAAAAGATATTTTTTTCAGTTAGATACATCACGATTTTTCAGTTCACCGTTTTTAAAAGAACAAGAGGTAATTTCAATAGGAGGTGTTGTTGAAGCTTCACCCTTAGATTGGATAAACAATAGTACTGGTTTAAATGACCCATTAACACTAATGGATAGCTCTGTTTATTTTTGGAGGTGTGCTGTAGATAGCAGTGTTATTAAATGGGAAGAAAGATCTTTTCAATTTATTAATAATAAATGGGGTTGGAGTCAAGCTCATTTTCACCAACTCACAGATAATAACTATACCAATATTTTAATAGATTCTAATTTAAGAAGGTGGGATTTTCACCCTACAAATTCTACTATTATGGTGGATAGCTATGTAAATTTCACTACTGGCGCTCAATGGCAAGGTACATCATGGAGATTAGGAGGCGATCTTATGGATTATGGTGGATGGCTTTGGCCAAGTATTATTGTTGGAGTAGTTGATAAAAGCAGCTTAAAACCGTGGTGTGTTGAATCAAGTAATGGAATAGATTGTGAAGATTGCCATAGCTATCATTGTGTTGGTCAATTCAATGGTGAAAACGCTACTTGTTCAAGTGCACAATCAAATTTGGGCAGAAATAGATGTCATAAATTTTTTATTTTTCATTACAGATACACTCAAGAGCTGGATTCATTGGCTAACTTTTTAACGAACTACATTCCAGATTCAAACTATGTAATAGCCTATTCTTATATTCCTGAAAATTTTTCTTCCCCAGCACAGTTATACAATCAGTGGCCTACAAGTTTATTCAATGCTTTTAACAACTTAGGTGCTACAGGTTTTCAACCTGGAATGGCAGATGACGGATTTGTCTTTTTTACTAAAAAAGGCGATGTAAACTCTACCATAGAAATACATACTACAGATTCCTTATCTGGAAATAGTCCTAACCCTGTGGAATATTTATCGACACAACAAGATATTATCGGTAGAAATGGTGTGGGTTGGATGAAGACAAACACGATTGGGCCAGCAAAAAATTGGAATGCAATATATTGGAATCACCAAAATATTGATGTCAACAATACTGATTCCTTAGTGCTTTCTATATTCGGTGTAAATAACATTAATAGTCAAATGCATTTATTTGACACGATCTTTAGCAATAAGGATTCTATTTTAAATCTCTCATCTATAGTAGATCCTCAGCTATATCGATCTTTAAAGTTTGAATTATTTTATTTTGATAGTATAAATGGAACTCCGGCAAAAATGAAAAATTGGATGGTACTTTACGATCCTGCCCCAGAACTAGCATTGAATCCTAAGAAAGGATTCTATTCAAATTTTGATGACCCAATTAATCAAGGTGCATTTGGAAAATTTGCCATTGCTATAGAGAATATATCTCCTTTTGATATGGATAGCTTATTAACCGACTACACTACCTATAATCAAAACTATTCTTTTAATAACCTCAATTTCGAAAGAAGTGATTCGCTTAAAAGCCACATTGTCTTTTTGGACACTATTTCATTTAATACTACTTCTCTAAATAATCAAAATTTTTTACAGACTACATCAAATCCTAGAGTCAATGGAAACATTCAAGATCAATTGGAACAATACTACTTCAACAATATTGCTATTAACCCATTCCAAATTGCATCAGATAAAATAAATCCTCTTTTAGATGTTACTTTTGATGGGGTTCATATCATGAACCAAGATATTATAAACAGCCAGCCTGAAATTATAATTACACTAAAAGATGAAAACACAATCTTAATGCTAAATGAAGATGCAGACACTTCAAATATTCAGGTTTACTTAATGAGGCCAAACCAAAGTAGTTGGGATAGAATTCCTTATCAAAATCAACAAGACATTGTTCTTGATTATGTGCTTGCTGATGAACAAAACCCATTCAAAATTACCTATCATCCAATTTTTACAGAAGATGGTATTTACCAACTTAAGGTTCAAGGAAGAGACAAAAGTGGAAATATTAGCGGTGATAGTGAATATGAAATAAGTTTTGAAGTAATCAATCGTTCTACCATAACTAACATATTTAATTACCCTAATCCCTTTTCTTCAAAAACTCATTTTGTTTTCACTTTAACTGGCCATGTCATTCCTGACCAAATTAAACTGACTATTTTAACCGTCTCCGGTAAAGTAGTTAAACAAATAAATTTAACAGAAGAAGAGTCTATAAAAATAGGGCATAACATGACTCAATATTATTGGGATGGAAGGGATAAATATGGTGACCCATTAGCCAATGGCGTTTATTTATATAAAGTTGATGCTTTAATTAATGAAACTCCTATAGAAAATAGACCAACTAATGCAGATCAAGCATTTAAAAAAGGTTTTGGAAAAATGTATTTACTTAGGTGATGGATATTTCATTTAACTCATTGAAAAACAATCCATATTTAATTTTAAGTCTAGCTTGTATATTATGCTACGTTCCCTTTTCTACTATTGGTTATTTATCTGATGATTTTATTTTTTTAAGTTACTACAATATTGAAGGTTGGAATATGATCTTCTCTAATTTTCATGATGCTTTTTTTATTCCATTAACACATATTGTTCAATTAATCTTATTAGAAATATTTAATCAGCATTCGTTCTATATTCATTTATTCCAGATTTTTTTACACCTTTTCATTGCATTGCAACTCTACCATTTAACATCTACAGTATTAAAATTTGACTTACTTAAATCACTACTAGCATCACTTTTTTTTATCCTACTTCCATTTCAGGCGGAATGTATTCTATGGTTTTCATCCATCGGGTATCAATGTTGCCTTTTGTTTACATTATTGGCCATTAAATATTTTTACAAGGAGCAACTAATTATGTATATCATATTTATGGCTTTAGCTATTCATTGTAAAGAAATAGGATACATTATTCCTCTATTGGCCATTGGGGTATATTTTTTGAAAAATAAAAATATAAACCTAAAATTTTGGATTGGATCAACCATTATCACCATTGCATCATCTCTTTTATTTCGATTTATGGTTTTAGGTGAAATTCTAGGGGGATATGGTTCAAACACACATTTAAATTTTGAACCTCAAACCATCATAAAAGTAATTGCTGGATATATTATTAAATTCTTTTCTTTTTCAAGGTTTGCCTTGTCTGAGGAACAAATTTTATTGCAATTCCTAATAGTTTTACTATTGATTTCACCACTGCTGATTTCAAAAATTAAAGCAAAAAAATATAAGCCAATTTTGCTGTGGATTTTCTTTTTCGTGGTTTGTCTTCTCCCCGTTATTAACTTGGAAATTACTTCAATAAAATCAATTCAATCAGATCGTTATGGTTATTTTGCTTCAGTACCTGTAGTCATTTTATTTGCAAGTGCAATATCCCATTTTAAACAAAATATTTCCTATTTAATCTCAGCTGCAGCACTTGTGACTTTAACTATTATAACTACTTATGATAATTTNAAATGGAANAATGCCTCNCAGCTTTGTGAAAANTACTTAAGTAAGCTTACAACACTTGACTTATCATCAAAAACAATTTTGTTACTTAATGTTCCNGATAATTACAAAGGAGTGTACGTACTAAGAAATGGGGTNAATGAATATCTCAAATCTAAAAATATCAACACAGAAATATCTATAAAAAAATACCAGACATTTTTTCAAAAAGATGGTGGATTAGTCTTAAAAGATTTAAAATATCATGATTATCATGCTGAAACATATTCTGAAAATACAATTCAANAAATAGGCAATTATCAAAATGAATTTGATCNAATACTCTATTTTAAAAATGGTAATTTCTATGAAGCAGATAAACTTACATTTGTGAACNATTAAAGTTTTNACATGTTAATTGACACACATACACATATCTATTTAGAACATTTCGATGAAGATCGAAACGAAATCATTAATAAGTGTAAAGCTTTAGATATCCAAAATTTACTGTTGCCAAATATAGATGTTAGTACTATNAGTGCTTTGCATAAAACTTGTGAAGAATACCCCATTTGTATACCTATGATGGGCCTACATCCTTGCTCAGTNAAAAAAGGCTTTGAAAATGAACTATCNNTAATNAAAAATCANCTTTTTAATGGGAAATATANTGCTGTAGGNGAGATTGGAATAGATTTATACTGGGANAAAAGNACTTTACCAATGCAACAAATAGCATTCAAGGAGCAAATCACTTGGGCTAAAGATTTAAACCTTCCTATTGTAATTCATGCAAGAGAATCTTATCAAGAAATTTTTGACGTAATTGATGAAGTTCATGANAATAATTTAAAAGGTGTTTTTCATTGCTTTTCTGGAGATTTAGATCAAGCAAAGAAAATAATTAATTATGGCACATTTAAATTGGGTATAGGTGGTGTTGTTACTTTTAAAAATGCTGGTTTAGANAAAACATTAAAAGAAATATCNTTAGANCATTTAGTTTTAGAAACTGATTCTCCTTATTTAACNCCANCNCCACACAGAGGNAAAAGAAATGAAAGCTCTTATTTAAAATTAATTGCAGAAAAACTAGTTGAAATATATAATTGTAATTTTGATGAAATTGCTGAAACTACAACAGAAAATGCCAAAATTATTTTTAAGCTGGATTAGTCTTCTTATCATTTTTTTAGTGCCCAAAATTAACTTGGGAAAGAACATACTAGAAATCAATTACCTAGAAGATGTTCAAATTAGCATAATCACATGCGACCCTGGTGAAGAAATTTATAGTCTTTTTGGTCATAGTGCATTAAGAATTAATCACCAAAAAGGAAAACAAGATATTGTCGTCAATTGGGGAATATTTGAATATGATGAAAACCAATTATCCTTTGGATACAAATTTGCAAAAGGTAGATTAAACTATTACATGGGAATTCAAAATACNTCAGATTTCCTTAAAGAATATGTCTATTTCCAAAGAGGGGTTAGAGAACAACTATTGAACTTGTCTGCTTCAGAAAAGGAGGAAATATTAAAATTTGTTGATGAAAATTACAAGCCAGAAAACAGAAACTACAAATATGAATTCTTTTTTGATAATTGTTCTACTAGAGTTAGAGAGCTATTAAAAACCATTTTTAAATCAGAATTAAAATGGGGCTCCCATTCTTTAGAAAACAAAAAAACATTTAGAGATTTAATTCATCAAAACCTAGTTTCTCAACCATGGCTAATGTTGGGTATTGATCTTGTACTAGGTAAACGAATTGATCAAAATGTATCTAACGAAAATTTAATGTTTTTACCAGAATATTTAGAGTCGATTATTGATTCAACTACTATTTCATCAAACCAAATCACAAAAAATTTAGTAGCAAAAAAAACAGTCCTTATACCTTCTAAAAACAAATCAAAAACAAAAACAAAAAGCGTGTCGTTATATGGATGGATTATTCTTGTTGTAACAATTTTAGGGCTTTTTCTACAACAAGAAAAAATAGTTAATTCTTGGACTGCTGTATTATTATCGTTGACTGGAGTCCTTGGTATAGTACTTTGTTTCATGTGGATTGGAACAGATCATCAAGCCACTAAAGACAATCTAAATATTCTTTGGGCAAATCCATTTCATTTATATATAGTTTGGGTAATTATCTCTAAAAAATGGAATAAATTTTCATTGGTTTGCATTATTATTTTTGGGTTCATACTTTTGGCAACCATCCTTTTTTGGTTTGGTATGGTTCAAGATTTTAATGATACCATCAAACCAATAATAATTTCTTTAGCCTTAATTTTCTTTTACTACTACAGGAAAAATAAAATTGTCATATATAATGCAAACAAGTGATTTGGATTAAAGCTTTATGATTAAATTAGCTCTTCAAATTTTATAATACCATGGAAAAATACGATGTAGTTGTTATAGGTTCAGGCCCTGGTGGCTATGTTGCAGCAATAAGATCTGCCCAATTAGGGATGAAAACTGCCATTATTGAAAAGTACAATACCCTTGGAGGAACCTGTTTGAATGTAGGTTGCATTCCTTCAAAAGCACTATTAGATTCAAGTGAACACTTTCATACTGCTCTTCACGATTTTGAAAAACATGGTATAGACATCAATCAACCAAAAGTTAATTTACCAAAAATGATGTCAAGAAAAGATGAAGTAATCAAACAAACTTGTGATGGTGTTCAATTTTTAATGGACAAAAATAAAATTACTGTTTACAATGGTTTGGGATCTTTTGTAGATGAAAACACCATTGCTATAAAAGGGGAAAAAGAAGAGAAAATAACTGCAGACAAGATTATTATTGCTACTGGTTCTAAACCTAACTTTTTTCCTGGAATGGAGCCAGACAAAAAAAGAATCATTACTTCAACTGAAGCTTTAAGCTTAAAAGAAGTCCCCAAACACATGATTGTTATTGGTGGAGGAGTAATTGGATTAGAATTGGGGTCTGTCTTTGGAAGACTAGGCGCTGAAGTTACGGTAATAGAATTTCAAGATGGATTACTTCCTACAATGGATAAAACTCTTGGTAAAGAACTTATGAAAATTCTAAAAAAAGAAGGTTTTAAGTTCCTATTTAATCATGCCGTTCAAGAGGTTTCATCCACCCAAGAAGGTGTTTCACTTAAGGTGAAAAACAAAAAAGATGAAATTATCAACGTTGAAGGTGATTACTGCCTTGTTGCTGTTGGTAGAAAACCATACACAGAAGGATTAGGATTAGAAAATACTAATGTTGAAACAGATAAAGCTGGAAGAATTGTTACCAATGAACATCTTCAAACTGCATCTAATCATATTTATGCCATTGGTGATGTAGTTAAGGGAGCCATGCTTGCCCATAAGGCGGAAGAAGAAGGTGTATATGTAGCTGAGTTTATAGCTAATCAAAAACCCCATTTAGATCATAACTTAATCCCTGGCGTTGTNTATACTTGGCCAGAAGTTGCGGCTGTTGGTAAAACAGAAGATGAGNTAAAAGAAATTGGTGTNGATTACAAAGTAGGACAATTNCCAATTCGAGCTTTAGGAAGAGCTAGAGCTTCTATGGANATCCAAGGNTTAATAAANATTATTTCNGATAAAGAAACTGATGAAGTCTTAGGAGTGCACATGATTGCCCCAAGAGCTGCCGATTTAATTATGGAAGCTGTAGTGGCCATGGAATACCGAGCAAGTGCAGAAGATATTGCTAGAATATGCCATCCTCATCCAACATATAGTGAAGCTGTAAAAGAAGCTGCTTTAGCTGCTACAGATAGTAGACCTCTACACATTTAAAATGAGTAAAAAAACAGGTGTTTTAATAGTTAATTTAGGTACACCAGATAGTCCTTCAACTTCTGATGTAAAAAAATACCTTTCTGAATTTTTAAACGATCCTAGAGTAATTGACATAAATCCTTTGGGAAGAAAAATTTTAGTTAATGGTATAATAGTCCCAACTAGAGGTCCCAAATCTGCAAAAGAATACAAGAAACTATTTAAAATTGGGAATGGGGCTTCTCCACTTCTAACCTATGGCGAAAATTTACTAAAGCTTGTTAGAGAAATTGGACACCAGCAATTTGATGTAGAATTGGCCATGAGATATGGTAACCCAAGTATGGATTCTGTTTTAGAAAAAATGAGGTTGGCTAATTATGATCAAATTATCCTTTTTCCTTTGTATCCACAATATGCCTCTGCGACTACAGGGTCAATTATAGAAAAAGCATTTAAAATCATATCTCGTTGGTGGGTAATTCCAGAGATAAAAATTATTGGCCAATTCTATGATGACTATAGATATTTAAGTTGTATAAAGCATATTGCATCATCATTTAACCTAGATGATTATGATCATATATTGTTTTCTTATCATGGTGTACCTGAACGTCATGTAAATAAAGTTTACCTTGATGGAACTCCTTGTAAAGATCATCACTGTGAAGAGGAAGTTAATCATGACAATAAAATGTGTTATAAAGCAACATGTTATGCGACTACAGCCCACTTAACTAAGATGCTTAATATTCCTGAAGACAAGTACACTACTACTTTTCAATCTAGATTAGGCAAAGACCCGTGGTTAGAACCATATACTGATCAAACAGTTGAGGGATTAGCCAAAAAAGGCATTAAAAAAATGCTTGTTTTCTCTCCAGCTTTTGTAGCAGACTGCTTAGAAACCATATTAGAAATAAGTGAGGAAAATCAGGAAATATTTATTGAAAATGGTGGTGAAAAATTAGACCTTGTTCCTGCGCTTAACGATAGTGAAGTTTGGGCAAAATGTGTAGTTAAAATTATTCAAGATTACATTTAAATTTTGGAATTTGTTATTGGAGATGATCATTATTTAGGGTGTTTAGAACAATGGACTCCATCAGATAACCATACTCTTTTTGAAGAACTTGATTATTTTATTTCAAAAAATGCTGGAAAACATATTTTAGTTTTTATTTCATATGATTTAAAAAACCATATTGAAAATCTCGAAACCAGATGTAATGACACCTTGAATTTCCCCGAAATATTATGTGTTGTTCCTGAGAAAAAAAACAAGTTTAGTGCATTTAATATTCAGGGAAATAACGGAAAACAATCCATTGAATTTCATGCTCAAATTTCTAAAGAAAACTATTTAAAAAAAGTAAAGGCTATTCAAGATCACATCCAAAAAGGGGATTTCTATGAAGCTAACTTTTGTTATGAATGGCAAGCAATAGTTAACCAATTTAATGCGAAAAAAACATTTCAAGANTTAACTAAGCTTACCAATGCTCCGTACAAAGTTTACGCAGATTTAACCAATCATAATATAATTAGTGCAAGTCCTGAGCTTTTTCTTAAAAAAAGAGGAAACTCACTNTTTTCAAGTCCCATTAAAGGTACTAGAGCAAGATCAATCATTCCGGATGTAGATCACAAAATGAAAACAGAANTAATTGAAAGTGAAAAGGAAAGAGCGGAAAATATTATGATTGTTGATTTGGTTAGAAATGATTTAAGTAAAGTAGCTAAAAAAAATAGTGTTCATGTAGATGAATTATGTAAGGTTTATTCATTTAAAAACATTCATCAAATGATTTCTACTATTTCTTGCGAATTGAAAGAAAACATTTCATTTAGTGAATTAATTAAGGCTACATTTCCTATGGGGTCTATGACTGGTGCACCAAAAATAAAAGTCATGGAAATAATGGATCAATATGAGCCTTCTAGAAGGGGTATTTATTCCGGAACTATTGGGGTTATACAACCTAATGGCGACTTTGATTTAAATGTGGTAATTCGAACTCTAGTTTACAATAAGTTAAAACAATTACTATCTTTTCATGTGGGAGGAGCAATTACAATGAAAAGTTCTCCAGAAGATGAATATCAAGAAACATTGGTAAAGGCAGCTTCTTTATTTAAAGCATGTGAGTCATGATTGATTATAAAAAAACATACCTTAATTTTTTTAGTGCCAATAATATTGCTCAAGAAAGTTCATTTCTATTAGCCGTATCAGGAGGTATAGACTCCATGAGTTTACTTCATTTAGCCATTTCATGTAACCAAAGAGTTCAAGTAGCACATGTTAATTATCAACTCAGAGGAAATGATAGTGATTTAGATGAAAAATTAGTTGCTAACTATTGTAAGCAGAAGGGTGTAACAGCTCATATTAAAAAAACAACTATTTCATCTGACAATAATATTCAACTGGAAGCCAGAAAAATTAGATACGCTTTTTTTAAAGAAGTAGTAAAAAAGGAAAAGTTGGACTATATAATAACTGCACATCANCAAAATGATGATCAAGAAACATTTATTCTCAATATAATCAGAGGAAGTGGTTTAGCCGGTTTAAAAGCAATCCCATATAAAAGAGATAATATTCTAAGACCTTTATTAAACTTTAATAAAAGTCAACTGACAAAATATGTCTCTCAAAATAAGATACCATACAGGGAAGATATTTCCAATTATTCAGATAAATATGATAGAAATTTCATAAGNAATAATNTNCTATCCATTTTGTATGAAAAGTTTGCTCAATCCGAAAATGGTATAGCCAAATCCATTCAATTTATCAAAAAAGACAATGCGCTTCTAAATGAATTAGTAGATGAAAAACTAAAACCATATATAGAACAAAATAAAGGTTCCATTACACTAAATTATTCGCCAACTATCTCCAATCATTGTTACGCTATTTATCTCACAAGATTTGGGTTTAATCATGATCAAATTGAAACTTGGATTAACTCAAAAAGTCAATCTGGAAAGTTCATTTACAATGAACAATATAGATTAGTGCAAGATCGTAACTGTTGGATTATTAGCACTGTAAATCATGATATAAACAATCAAACTCATTTACTTCATGAAAATGAAATGTTGTCCTATCCAATACATCTAAATTGCAAGGTACATTTATCAATAAATAAATCTTTCAAATCAGATTCAAACATAGCCTTCTTTAATCTTGAAAAATTATCCTTCCCTCTTGAACTAAGAAAATGGAAGAGTGGCGATAAAATGAAGCCACTTGGAATGAAGGGGAACAAAAAAATAAGTGACATATTAATAGATAAGAAAATACCTTTAACTGAAAAAGAGAAAACTTATGTGTTAATTTCCAATAATGAAATTATTTGGCTTGTGGGAGTAACAATTAGCGATGATTATAAAGTTATTTCACCTTTAAAAAGCACATATGAGGTAATATATGCACCTCAATAATTGGAGCGAAATTTTGGAAAATTGATAGTTTTTTTGTAATTTTTCTAATCAATCTTATCGCAACTAGCTTATGACTTCAACTCCTACTCTCATAGAAAAAGAAAATGTGGCTGATTTACTATTCCCACCTCAATCTATTGATAAAACAAAAGAGGATATGGTAAAACTTATCCAAAAATTAAGAAGATCTATGGTGCTAGGAAATATTCATAGAACTAAAATGAGGATAATTTTTGAAGACAATATTGGACTGAAAGAAGTAAGAACAACAATATGGGCGGTGGGAGACAAAAATATTGTGCTCAAAAAAGGAGTGGTAATACCAATTAACAGATTGGTAGACGTCATACTTTAATTTTTACATGTATATTTCAAATATTAGCTTGGTTCAAATAAATATCCTTGTAAATTTGATTCAAAAAAAANTATGTACTTCATAAAATGTATTTATAAGTTACCTATTTGTGCAGTACTCCTATTAATTTCTACTGGAGTTATTTCGCAAGAATCCAATGATACCACGCCTAAAGTTAAAGAAGATCCTAGAGACAAGGTTAAATACCAAATATCCTTAGAACAAAACAATTGTGAAGCATACATTGTAGCTACAATTGACATAATAGAGGGGTGGCACATCAATGGAGCCAACTTACCATTTGATTGTTATTCTCTGCCTACAGAGATATTAATTGTTGAAGACACTTCTTTTTTTACTGATTCTGACTCTATAATTGAACCAGAATATGAAAAAATATATGATAAAGTAGCCAAAGAGATGCTTTACCTACACGATAGCACTGTAATCATGAAGAAAAAAATTACAATTCATGCTGATAGTAGTTTTATATTAAAAGGTGTTTTTTCATTTCAAACTTGTGATGACGTACATTGTTTACCTCCGTTTTCAGATGAATTTAGTTTAACTGTTTCTGGTTGTAATGAAAATTTAAAACCAGATGAAAAAACATCAAATAACTTGATATTTTTAATTCTTGGAGGAGCTATTATTTTTATCACTTCAATTGTTATTTTAAGAAAGAGAAAAGGATGAATTTATCAAAACTTACATCAGCTTTACTGACCATTTTTTTTACACTATTCTACGCTTATGGTTTTGCAGAAGAGCCTATCAAATGGAATGTTAGATCAAATAACCTTGGTAATCAAGAATATGAAGTAACCATTACTGCAAATTTAGAAAGTGGTTGGCATTTATATTCACAATTTCTTGAAAGTGATGAGGGTCCATTATCTACTTACATCACCTACAACTTAAATGGTGTTTTTGAAACTATTGGACCAACAAAAGAAATTAATGTCGAAAATGAATTTGATCCTGTTTGGGAAATGGAAATAAGTTTCTTTAGTCATGTAGCCGTATTTAAACAACGTATTAAATCATTAAATCCAGATTCCATGTTATTTACAGGAAATGTTAACTACATGATTTGTGATGACCAACAATGCTTACCTCCTGAAGATTACTCCTTTGAAGTAGATTTAAGTATGGGAAAAGCCATTGAGAAAGAGGTAGTTTATAAAACAGACAGCTCAACATTATCTATAATTCCCAAAATTGATAATCTCGATTTAAGCTCCCCCGTCATTGATACATGTGGAGAAATGGAAGAAGAGAATAAAAGTTTTTGGTTGCTTCTTGTAATGGGATTTTTAGGTGGCCTCATTTCTTTGTTTACTCCCTGTGTTTTTCCAATGGTTCCGCTAACTGTTAGTTTCTTTACTAAAGGTGGGCAAGATAAAGGATCAGGTATTGGTAAAGCATTATTATATGGAGGGTCAATTATATTAGTCTATGTGTCTTTAAGTTTACCATTCTACATTCAGGGCACTGACCCTGAAGTGCTCAATAAGATTTCTTCAAGTGCAATACTAAACATCATATTCTTTATTATCTTTTTGGTTTTTGCCTTCTCCTTTTTTGGGTATTATGAATTGACACTNCCAACAAGNTGGGCTAATAAAGCTGATAAGGCTGCTGATATAGGTGGTATTGTTGGAGTTATGTTTATGGCACTTGTTTTAGCCATAGTATCTTTTTCATGTACGGGACCACTATTAGGTTCTGTTTTAGCTGGCTCATTAGACAAAGGTCCTGTACCTATTACTATGGCCATGTTGGGATTTGGTGTTGGTTTAGGTTTACCTTTTACCATTTTTGCTGCATTTCCTTCCATTATGAAATCACTCCCTCAATCAGGAGGTTGGTTGAATTCCGTAAAAGTAGTTTTGGGTTTTGCAGAGTTAGCTTTAGCTTTCAAATTCCTCTCCACAGCAGATCTTGTAGAACATTGGGGCTTCTTAAAATATGAAGCTTTCCTTATTATTTGGATACTCTGTGCTATTGGAACTACATTGTATTTATTTGGATGGATTAAATTTCCTCATGATAGCCCGATTACTAAGCTAAAACCAACAAGAATTATAATTGCATTGGTTTTTGCCGTTTTAGGTATATACTTCGCCCTTGGATTTCGAGTTAATGAAAAAACTAATACCTATAGTTCATTAAACTTATTAAGTGGTGTAGCACCTCCTGTTTCATATAGCTGGCTGTATCCCAGTGAATGTCCCAATGGACTTGATTGTTTTCATGATTTTGAAACTGCGTTATTACATAGTAAAGAAGTGAACAAACCTCTTTTAATAGACTTCACCGGTCATGCGTGTACAAACTGTAGACGAATGGAAGATAATGTTTGGAGTAAGAAAGAAGTCTTTGATATTATAAATGATGAATATGTCTTGGTCTCTCTTTATGTAGATGATNGNAAAGAGTTGCCTAAGGAACTTCAGGGAGAAATTACCATTAAAATGCAAGACGGCACTAAAAAGCAAAAGAAAATAAAAACAGTTGGTGACAAATGGGCCACATTTGAAGCNAATGTTTTTCAAAAAGTATCTCAACCATTTTATGTTTTAATAAGTCCAGACGGTAAATTACTTACTCACCCAGTTAGTTATACCCCCGTCATTAAAGAGTATGCTTCTTGGTTNAATTGTGGAGTTGAAGCTTGGAATCAATTAAATAAAACATCATCTCTNTAGATGTATAGAATANGTCTATGTGTTAGTCTTTTGATAACAACATCAATTNTTGCTCAAAAGACTGTCAAATGGAGTACATCATTTGATGAAACAAAANAACAAGTAAATTTCAATGCTAAAATTGAAAAAGGATGGCATNTATACGCAATATATGTGCCTCAACCGGACGATGGTCCCCTACCAACTATTATAAAATATAAAACAGTTAAAGGGGTTAATTTAATAGATTCTCTAATTCAAGAAAAACCTATAATATATTATGACAAAAATTTTGGAATGAACTTAGCCTATTATGAAGATTCCACATCATTCAAACAAAAAGTTGAATTCAATCAAAAAAAAGGAAAAATAAATGGGGTTATTNATTATATGACCTGTAATGATAAAATGTGTATTCCCTACAANTGGTCATTTGAAATTAAACTTAGTCATCCAAATTAGGAGACAACCATTTCTCCATTACAGCTACTTCTACTCCCTTTCTTTTTGCAATATCTTCAACTTGATCATNTTTTATTTTACCCAGCCCAAAATACTTTGCCTCGGGATGAGCAAAATACCACCCAGAGACAGATGCCGCTGGATACATAGCCAGAGATTCTGTCAATGAAACACCAATTTCTTTTTCAGCATTAAGTAGTTGAAATATGGTTTGCTTTTCTGTATGGTCAGGACATGCTGGATANCCTGGTGCTGGTCTTATTCCTTGATATTTTTCTCTAATAAGGGCGTCATTGTCAAAATTTTCATCTTTTGCATACCCCCAAAATTCTTTTCTCACCCTTTCATGTAGAAATTCAGTAGCTGCTTCTGCTATTCGA
This sequence comes from Crocinitomicaceae bacterium, assembly GCA_002727735.1. Classification (GTDB taxonomy): domain Bacteria; phylum Bacteroidota; class Bacteroidia; order Flavobacteriales_D; family Parvicellaceae. Next base: position 10,341 of record PBXW01000011.1, on the reverse strand, counting down.
TCTGCAATTGCTTTGATCATGATGGAATTATAATCATCNAGATCTTCTTCATATTGCTTTGCNATTCTAGCTACATTTTTNCCTGCAGAAACAACAAATGCACCTATATAATCTTTTTTATTTTCAGTTTTAGGACAAATAAAATCACTTAGTGACATATTAAATGCTTTTGCAGATTTGGATGATTGTTGTCTTAAGGNATGTGAAATAGCCACTTTATTCCCTTTGTTATCCATTAAGTGAATATCATCCTTTTCATCACTATAAGCTTCCCAAAATCCATAAACAGCATTAACTTCAATAGTATTTTCATCTAAAATAGACGCCATCATATTTTTAGCATCATCATACAGCTTTCGGGCTTCTTGACCAACAACGACATCATCCAATAATTTAGGAAATCTACCGTGTAGTTCCCAAGTCTGAAAAAAAGGAGTCCAATCTATATATGGAATAATATCTTCTAATGGTATATTCAACCACAAATTAACACCCAATTTATTTGGTGTAGTCATTGAAAAGTTGCTCCAATCTACTTTATATTTATTGGCTCTAGCTTGATGAATAGAAAGATATGTTTTTTGTCCTTTTTTCTTTTCATGATAATCTCTTAATGTCTGGTATTCAGACTTAATTTTTTCAATAAAAGGAAGTTTATTTGACCCTAACAGACTTCCAGCTACAGTAACAGATCTAGAGGCATCGAGTACATGGATAGTTGGGGAAGAAGGAAGCTGATGTTCAATTTTAACAGCAGTATGAACTCTTGATGTTGTTGCTCCACCGATTAGTAATGGCACATGAATATTATTTTTTTCCATTTCTTTGGCCACATCTATCATCTCGTCTAAAGATGGTGTAATTAACCCACTAAGACCAATAATATCAACTTGATGTTTTTTGGCTTCTTCAATTATTTTAAAGGCTGGCACCATTACGCCCAGATCAATAATTTCNTAGTTATTACATCCCAAAACTACACCAACAATATTTTTNCCAATATCATGAACATCCCCCTTTACTGTTGCTAAAAGAATTTTACCCTTTGATTTTTGAGCAGTCTTCTCCGCTTCAATAAATGGTGTTAAATAAGCCACCGCTTTTTTCATGACTCTTGCTGACTTGACTACTTGNGGTAAAAACATTTTCCCTTCACCAAATAAATCTCCAACTGTATTCATCCCATTCATTAATGGACCCTCAATTACCTCAATAGGCCTATCAACNGACTGTCTTACTTCTTCAACGTCATCCTCAATATACTCTGTAATACCCTTTACTAAAGCATGCTCAAGCCTTTGTTCAACAGGGCTATTCCTCCATTCTTCTAATTTTTCTTTTTCTTTGACATTTCCTGTAGAAAGTGTCGATGCATAATCCAATAAAACTTCTGTAGCATTGTCATTTCTATTNAATANNACATCTTCAACTTTGTCNAATAATTCTGTNGGTATATCATCATATACTTCTAACATAGTGGGGTTCACTATACCCATATCCATTCCTTCGTTTATAGCATGATATAAAAAAGCTGAATGCATAGCCTCTCGAACTGGNTTATTTCCTCTAAATGAAAATGAAACATTACTTACTCCTCCACTCACATGAGCTCCTGGTAAATTTTCTCGAATCCACCTTGTTGCTTTAAAAAAATCAACAGCATTATTCCTGTGCTCCTCCATNCCTGTACCAACAGGAAATACATTAGGGTCAAAAATAATATCTTGAGGAGGGAAGTTGACTTCCTGAGTTAAAATATCATAGGATCTTTTACANATATCAATCCTTCTTTGATAATTATCCGCTTGCCCTTTTTCATCAAATGCCATCACAATAACTGCGGCACCATAAATCTTAATTTTTTTTGCTTGNNAAATAAATGTCTCCTCTCCTTCTTTAAGAGATATAGAATTAACAACCCCCTTACCTTGAATACATTTTAATCCAGATTCTATGATGTCCCATTTTGAAGAATCAATCATTACAGGTACTCTAGAAATATCTGGTTCNGCTGCAATTAAATGCAGAAAACGAACCATTGCCTTTTCTCCATCAAGCATCCCTTCGTCCATGTTGATGTCAATTATTTGGGCACCCCCCTCCACTTGATCTCTGGCTACATCAATAGCTTCTTCAAAATTCTCCTCTTTTATAAGCCTCAAAAACTTTCTTGAACCTGTAACGTTAGTACGTTCACCAACATTTACAAAATTTGTATTGGGCGTAAAAATTAATGGCTCTAAACCACTTAACTTCATAAATGGAATGCTATTCCATTTAAATTGATATTTACCTTTATAACCTTCTAAAATGCTCATAGCGTTACAATTTCTCTTGGCTTGTATGATGAGGCTAAATCAGCTATAGCACGAATATGTTCTGGTGTTGTACCACAACATCCTCCAATAATATTAATGAGTCCCTCTTTTAAAAATTTTTCCAATTGTTCACACATCATTGATGGTGTTTCATCATATGCCCCAAATTCATTAGGTAATCCTGCATTCGGATGGGCGCTTACATAACATGAGGATTTACTTGCTAATGTCTTTAAGTATGGCTGCATGTCTTTTGCACCTAAGGCACAATTCAAACCAACACTCAATAATGGAAAATGGCTTATAGAAATTAAAAATGCTTCTGTAGTTTGACCTGTTAATGTTCTTCCACTTGCATCAGTTATAGTCCCAGAAATCATTACAGGCACTTTTACATTCAATTCAGTAAAAGCTTCTTCTATGGCATATAGGGCAGCTTTTGCATTCAATGTGTCAAATACTGTTTCGACCAATAGAACATCAACACCTCCTTCAATTAAGCCTTTAACCTGCTCTTTGTAAGCTACCACTAATTGATCAAAATTAGTATTTCGAAAACCAGGATCATTTACATCAGGAGAAATTGATGCTGTTCTATTTGTTGGACCTATTGACCCAGCTACAAATCGAGGTTTAGAAGGGTCTATATTTGAAAAATCTTCTGCTACTTTCTTGGCAATCTGTGCACTGTGAACGTTAATATCATAAACATATTTTTCCAACCCATAATCAGCTTGAGCAATGCTTGTTCCAGAAAAGGTATTGGTTTCTACTATATCAGCTCCAGCATCAAAATAAGCCCTATGAATAGCTTCTATAATATCTGGTCTTGTTAAACTCAATAAATCATTATTACCCTTTAACGAACTTTCATGATTTTCAAACCAACCCTTTCTAAAATCTTCTTCTTGTAAATCATATTGCTGAATCATGGTNCCCATGGCACCATCAAGTACAAGTATTCTTTCTTTTATAACCTCTTCAATTAGCTTCATATATCGCAAAAAAAAATCTCTTTCGTTTGAAAGAGATTTAATATAAATTTTTTAATTCTTTTATCTCTTATCTTGATTTACGTTTAAGTAATCCGGAAGTAGCACCTACCTATTAGGGGTTGCTAAGATTTCACAGGGCCGTTTCCCTCCATCTTTCTGGATAAGCTATAAAGAACTTCTCCAAATATAAATACTAAAAACAGAATTCCAAACTTTATCTAAGACTTCGCTTTTAAAGAGCGGAACAATTGAACAATTTGTTTTCTAAACAAGAAAAATAGAATGATGTAAGGTATAATCATTAAGAACAAAATACCCGTGTTTAAACCATTTCCTACTGTAAAATCGTCTTTGCTACTTGAAATTATTTGCGCTCTACATGTTGAGCAACCTTGAGACATAGATTGCAATGAGCAAGAAATAATCAATAGTAAAAATGCTATTTTATATACTAATTTCAAGAATAATAAGGTTCAATCATGAAGTAAACTACTACACCAGTAACAGCTACATAAAGCCAAACTGGATAAACGTAGCGAACTAATTTTTTATGTTTTCCAAACTCTGCAATAGATGCTCTGTAGGCGGAGTAAAGTATGAATGGCAAGGACAATCCAGCAAGTAGAATATGAGATATTAAAATGAAATAATAAACTGTTCTTATTGATCCCTTCTCCNTCNAAATGTATGTACTATCTGCTAGAATGTGATGTGCTATATAAGATAACAGAAATAAAACAGAGAGAATTATGGATAAATTCATGACTCTTTTATGTGCCATAAATTTTTTTGACTTTACTAAAAACAAACCTAAAATTAACAACAATGCTACTGTACCATTGATGATTGCGTTTAATTGCGCAAAAATGTGAGGATCAAAACCCAAATCAACTTCGATTTTGAGTTCATGCAATATGACAACTGCAACAAAAACTACTGCTGAAACAGCCCAGATAAAAATATTTGCTTTTTTATCATTTTTAGTGAGNGATGCTGATGGATAGTTCATTTNTAAATTTTAAGTAAAAGTATGGCAAAAATTATTGAGATTAAAAATTGTTCTACTCTTCTTAGAGTAATTTTTTAATGTCATTAACAATTTTTGAGATATTTTCTTCATCTGTNCCATCGTAATACCCTCTTATTCTNTGTTGCTGATCTATTAAAATCATTTTTTCAGAATGTAAAAATCCTCCAGGAGCTAAAGCATCTTCCTGGTTTGGGACTAGGTAACCATTTACACCTAATTCATAAATACTTTTTTGATCACCTGTCATCATATGCCAATTATCAAAATTAACATTATAACTATTGGCGTATTCATACAATCTTTCAACAGAGTCTCTATGTGGATCAACAGTATATGATATAAACTCAACATTAGACAAACACTCTCTCCCCACTTTTTGTTGAATTCTTTTCATATTCATGGTCATCGTAGGACAAATAGTAGGACAATGAGAAAAGAAAAAATCAACTAAACAAACTTTACCTTTCATTTCCTCCTTGGTAATCGTATCTCCCATTTGATCTACAAAAGACCAATATGGAATATGATGATATGCCGTGTCTCCCTCAACAGATGGGTCGTAGTCTTTATTTCCTAAGATTGGCAATGGTTTATCTGATGAATCTTGTTCTAATTCTTCTCTNATTANNAANCTAATTTCNTTNGTTATTCTACGTACTTCTCCAAAGTTATAGGTTAGGTATTTCCCTCTAATTTGTTGATTTTTATCTACTAAAAGAGTCATTAAATATGCCTCCCTATCAAATCCAAAAAGAGTATCTTTTTTTAACCATGGATTACCCCTTGAAAACTTATTATCAAAATAAGGTATNTATTGATTACTAGTCATGATCCATTTATCAGAATCTATGCCGTTGTATTTTCTAAACTGTTCAATCCTAGAATTAATCTCACTAAGTGAATCTATAAATGATGTTACCACTTTAACATCTTTGAAACCTAAATTACCTACTAATTCGGTATAAATTTTAATCTTAAACCATTCTAACCTAAAGGGACATTTTTCAAAATCATTTGGACATTCTACAGAAAGAAAATTATACAGAACTATGTTGTCATTTAAAGAACATGAACTAATGGTATCGCCTTTAAAATCCACAANCTCGAATGGNGCACTNAGCNCTCCAAAGTATGGTTGAGGGATAAAAACAGGCTTACTACACTTTTTAAGTGATANNGTTAGAACTGCAAAAGTTCCAAAGATTAGGCTTAATACTATAAAGCCTTTTTTCTTCATAATTTAGTTAAATATGAAGTGTCTTAGCATTTGCATGTTTGTCATGCAAAATAGATTCGCTTAAAGCTGATTCGGTTTCAACTGCATTCGACTCATTATCATGAAGAATATGATTCCAATAAGATGANTCTGCTAAACAAATAAANATAAGATATACTATAAATAGAATATAAGGTACTAGAATNACCATCTTAAAGTTTTTACGCTCATCACCCAAATGCATGAAGACCATAACAATGTAAGCGGCTTTAACTACCGTAAGCACAATAAATCCTATTTTAACATAAGGCCACAAAGAATTATCAGCGCCTTCATCTCCAGTATATTGCTTGATAAATGCTCCAATTAATACTTCAACAACAGTTATAATCGTTAAAATTGCAGTAACCTTCCATATGGTTTTTCTGATAGCAACTCCGTGAGCTTCATCATGATTAGCTGATAAAGAATACTTGTTATCGTGAATTAAATCGTCTCTTTCCATGATTTGATAATTAAACTAAATAAAAGAAGGTAAATACAAATACCCAAACTAAATCTACAAAGTGCCAGTAAAGACCTACTTTCTCCACCATTTCATAATGTCCTCTTTTATCGTAAACACCTCTTACAACATTAATTAAAATGATCAAGTTAAATACTACACCGGAAAAAACATGAAATCCATGAAAACCGGTTATAAAAAAGAAGAAATTGGCATATTGAGGCACCAATGGAGCATATTCATTTTCAATCAAATCAGCACCTTGCATGCTAGCTGTGGAGGAATCAATTAAAGTTTGGGCTTCAGCACCAGAAATGCTCATACCTCTTCCGAAATGTAGAATCGGGTCTGCACCAACATAGTCTAATACGGCCCATCCTTCAGTGGTAAGTATAGAACCAAAATGAGTTCCATGGATGAAATGATACCATTCCCATGCTTGAGAGCCCACAAAAAACAAGCCTCCTACTACAGTTAATAGTAACCATTTAACCACTCCTTTTTTATCTAGTCTGTGTGCAGCTTCAACCGCCAATACCATTGTTACAGAGCTAACGATAAGAATAAAAGTCATCAATGCTACATAGAGTAATGGATAACCGTTACCTAAGAATGGCATAGCATTAAAAGTTTCTTCTCCAATAGGCCAAGATGCAGCCTGATGTCTTGCAAAACCGTAAGCAGTTAAAAGACCTCCAAAAGTAAGGGCATCTGAAACCAAAAACATCCACATCCACTGCTTACCATAGGAAATTCTAAAAGGAGATCCATCACCTCCCCAGAGTTCTGATCTGCTTATATTTTCTGAATGTCCAGCCATAATTTAAATTTTCGGTTACAAGTTTAGTTAATATATTCTAAAAATACATATAAGTAAAGCCATAAAAAGCCCACAAAATGCCAAAATACACTAACTGCTCTTAGACCTGCAACATTTTCAGCATTATAAAGCCCTTTATTTGCTCTGTTAATCACTACAGCCATTGTAGAAAGAGAAAGGATTAAATGTAAGAAATGAATAATTGTGAGAACCCATACAAAGCTACTAGACACATTTGAAGTTTGATAAAATTCAGCATACTGATTGGCATTCAATTCTTGTTTTGTTTGTTTCCAAACACCATTTTTAACTTCTATATCTATATTTTGATCTAGCTGAAAATTTGATTCAAAATCATTTACTTCTTTGCCATCTAAAAATACTTCTCCACTTTTAATAATGTACTCTTTACCCGATTGATAAACTTTTTTATTTATGGCATTTCTCTCATCTGAATTTAATTCCTTCTCAGGAAAATATAACTTCTTTTTGCTGTAAATTAAATCTTCACCATTTAAACTAATGGAAAAGTCTTTTCCATATTCCCCCTTTAACATGAAAAATGGTTGGTCGTTATAAACCCCAAAAGAAAATTTAAATAACTCATTTTTTCTTTCTTCAGAAAGAGGAACATTATCTAAAAAAAGAGTACCATCCTTTGATTGTAATTTTTGTTTGGTAGAAACATCTTGNATTGAAAATGGATTGTCATAATTTTCGAGATTAAATTTTGCCTCTCTNTAAGAAGTAGAGTTNCCACAAANTTGCCCTAAAAAACTTTTAATCTTTTCNANTTCAACATNGTCAATAATTTGATTTCCNACAACGTAATTTTCCCCNTCATANTCTACAATATCAGCTCCTTTCATTACTTTAAAATCTTTGCCATATTGCCCATAAACAAATGTTACAAATGATTTAATTGCATTTCCGCTTTTGTAATAAGAACTCCATCCTTTAAACTGAAAAAAAGTAAAAGCAAGAGATAGTAAAAAGGTCACTACTAAAAGCTGAATTAATTTTTTCTTTTGACCTTTTCTTCCACTTTTTAGTGCTAAATAGAAAGTAATACTACTAACCAATATTATAATCGTACTGAATATAAATTCATTTGGTAAGTGGATATTAACCCAAAATTTATCCATTTTTCTAACCAAGACTGCACTTGAAAGCCCTGCAAAAAGCATAATACTTCCAATGACCCCAACTAAAACAAGGGAGGAGTAGACTTTTTCTTTTTGTTTGTTTGAATCAAATTGTTGCATGATGAAAATTAAAGTAAATCAAAACAATAAAACGTAAAAATTATAGGTAAATAGGCAAATGAAAAATACATGATTTGGGATGCATATTTATCGTCTAATGTAAAATATAATCTTATGGCCGGAGTGTACATGATGAGACTCAATAAAATAGCCAAAAACATAGATGATGAGCCTGTCATTTCAGCAGCCCACGGCAACATAGAAGCTGGTATTAAAAATGCTGAATAAAGCATAATTTGAAAGGCGCTTTTTTTATTTTTCTCCATGTTAGGCAGTAGTCTGAATCCAGCTTTTTTATAATCCTCATCTAATTTCCAAGCCAATGCCCAAAAGTGAGGGAATTGCCAAAAAAATTGCAACATAAAAAGAATACCAGGTTCTAATCCAAATTTATTAGTAACAGCAACATACCCAAGAAGTGGGGGGATACTGCCTGGNATTGCACCAATGAAAACAGCAATGGATGATTTTTTTTTGAGTGGTGTATAAATAATGACATAGGTTATCATGCTAANTAGACCTAACATCAAAGATTTATAATTAACCAAATACAATAGCCATAGCCCGATAAAACCAATAATCGAGCTAAATAGAATAGCCTCCAATTTGGAGAGCACTTTTGANGGAAGTGGTCTATTTATTGTTCGCTTCATTAATAAATCTGTATTGATCTCCAAAAGCTGATTGAATCCATTAGAAGAACCCGTTATTAATAACCCTCCTAATAGTAAGTGACATAAACTCCAAGANGTTAAGTCACCTTTCGCCATAAAATAACCAAAGAAAGCACTCAACACTACAAGGGAAGACAAACGAAGCTTCATAAGCGCNNCTAGTGCCTTAATTTTGGATAGAAAATTTACTTCTAAAGATGATTCCAAATGATTTGCTTTCATTTGGTGGCGAAATTAGTATAATTTATCCTTTAATAAAACTTGTGTTCAACCTTTCAATTAATAATCCATATAGGACTGCCATAAGTTGGAACTTATTCCCAAAGAAATGAGGGTAGATGATGATATAGAATTATTCATAGCCCTATTATATCGATAATTAAATTGAGTAAATAATTTAGTATTAGTCATCGCTATTAATAAAAGTGAAGCTCTTAATTCAAAAACATGTTGATTGATGGTATTACCTTGGCCGACCACATGCCCATAATCACTATCTCTAACCACATATGAATTAAACATGTTCCCCCCAAAATTAAACAGCTGAAAGTCCTTGCCATATCGTTGAAAGGCATATTTAATACATAAATCTAAGTTGTTATTTTGATATCCAAGAATAGCTAATCCTTCAAAAAAATTGGCTTCTAAAGGATGAGCTAGTGATTGATTTTGATGACCATAATTTTGCATTGAATTTATGTGAGAGTAGGTAAATGGCCTAACAAAATTCCACTCTGCTAAAGAGTACAGGCCATCAATCCCAAATAAATCAAATGTTCTAAATCCAACTTGATATCCATATTTATTTCCCCACCAACCATTTCTATTTTGGAACTCACTAAGTAAAAATTCATCTAAAATAAAATGTTGATACAATAAAACTTTTTTGGGTAATTTAATTTTGATTCCTCCACCAAAAAAAGAATTATCGGAAGATCCTATGCCATATTCTACAGGTCTAAAAAAAACAAATGGATTTAGATAGTTAAAATCAAACCCTCTTTTATTAAGCGTATCTTCTCCTTGCCATACCACAGCTTCAAATAAAGTTAGATTCAACCATTTAGTAACATTATAACTTAATGCGTGCAGGCTAGACCATTTTTGATTAGTGAAAGTTGCGGTATGCAAATCATGGTGAAGAGACCAAAGATTGATATACTTTATTTTCCAAAAAGTTGATTCCATCTTAAGAAAAGGATAATTTGGAGCATAATCTGATAGGAATAAAGAACGATAACCATCTCCCAAAAAGTTTTTACCTATTCCAGTACTTAAATTTATAAATGAGTGAGGTTGATAAGAAATATACCCCTCAACAATAGGTGAACGATAGGACAAATTAACAGAGTCATTTAAGTATCCTATTCCTGGAGCATGTGGTCTTTTATGTGTTAGATCATGCTCAAAAGTTGAAAGTGTCCCCATTTGAAATCCTGCTCTCCATTGAGTATAAAAATTTTTATGCTCATAATTAAATTGAGCTCCCAAACCAATAGCATTACTAAATGATTTATC
>PBXW01000010.1 GCA_002727735.1 Crocinitomicaceae bacterium | reverse complement strand
TAAATTTCCAGCTTCAAAGACATTCATGTTTATAGCATTATTACACATAGCAAGATTATTTGGACTACTACTGTGGTCTATACCTACTGCATCTAGATCCAATCCATATAGAAATTTATCTGCATTTGCAATCAAATCTATATAAATGGTATCATTTGAATTAACAGGTGAGACTATAATTGGATCAACTGATGTCAACATTTGATTACCTAAAGCTTGTAATGAAAATGGAGCATTTGGATTACCGTCATTATTAGAATCTGTATATCCATCAGATACAACAAAGAAATAACCTGAAGGCCAACCCCAATCCATTGGAGGACTTTGTGGACCTAAAGGATGTTGTGAAGGATAATTTACAGTATTACCACTATTAGCAGTTTGGTCGACTCCAACATCAAAACTTATTGACTCAATCTGATTAAAGGAATAATTACCTAAAGGGTAGTTTTTTATATGTCCACTGGCTAAAACATAAACATTACTAAGTGGAGTGATTTGACCTCCATCGTGATGAATTTGAATACCAGAAAGATAATATTGTAGCCTTGTAAAATAACTTACTGTTCCATCAATATCAAAATTTTGATTGTAGTTAAAAGCATTTCCATTTAAGGAATGATTAATTCTTAAGACAACTTCTTTCTGAGCATTTAAGCCAAGTGAAAACAAAAACAATAANGCAAAAAACAATTTTTTCATACAATAAAATTAAGCAAAAAATAACAACTAAATTAAATTGTTAATACTACAATACATGTAATTTTTAAGGGATTAATTAGTTTTGCAAGGTGAGTTCTTCAATTGACATAAAAAATAAAAAGGCAAAATTTGAATTTGAATTTATTGAGGTTTATACCGCAGGCATTCAACTTATGGGTACAGAAATAAAATCCATTAGGAATAATAAAGCTAGTATAGCTGAAGCTTATGGTGTAATAATCAAAAATGAACTTTTCATTCGCAACATGTATATTGGGCCATATGAAAATGGAACTCACTATAACCATGAAGATAAAAGAGACAGAAAACTACTTTTAAATAAAACAGAGCTATTAAAAGTTCAAAAAAAATTAAAAAANAAAGGTTTAACCATAGTACCCACCAAATTATTCATNAGCAAAAATGGGTGGTGTAAAATCAACATTGCATTAGCCAAAGGGAAAAANACACATGACAAAAGAGAAGATCTAAAGTCAAAAGATGCAAAGAGAGAAATGGACCGTAAAATGAAGCAATACTAATTTAGTATACCATCTATAGTATTAAAAGAGACATAGTGATAATTACTTCTTGCNTTTTTATACACTCCTTTCGCCCATATTTTATGCTCAGGGTTTTTAGCTAACTCTTCATATATAGGTTGTAAAAACTTTCTTCTTCCAATTTTAATCAGAAATTGTTTCATGGGTTCAAATGCTGGTTGNTAATCGGCTTTTATGCTTTGTAAAAACCAGACACATAAAATTTCCGCATTTCCATTTGATGAAAGTTGGAATTCATTNTCCAATTTTTTGAGTTGTTTNGAGCTAATATTCTCCGGTAAATGTTTAATAAAATGAAGCCATTCATGTGTAGACCAAGTTGATGTTAAATCAGCTATTTTATTAGGCCCCTTTTTCAAAAATAACGATACTGCATTTTCAGCTTGTAAAAATCGATTCGAAATTACTTTGGGGCAATTACTAGGGAGTCCAGCACCAAAAATCCAATCATCAATCAAAAGCTCTTCTCTTTTTCCATCAAGAAGATTCTTTTCAAGGTAAACTAGGAATTTTTCTGTTGTAATGGTCTGAAACTTATGATCATTAAAATAATTCTTTAAAAATGAATCCATATTTTCTCTTCCTATGTTCTCCTCTAGCATTCTCAAGAAAAAATAGCCCTTTTCATAAGCAATATCTGACATAGCATCATCAGGATGTTTACCTTTCAACATCAGTTTTAGCTTTTGCATTTCAGGTGCTAAGCTTGATAAATCAGCTTGTAAATCTTGAAAACCTAATAAGGCAAGCATATCGGTGTAATCTTTACCATAAAGGGCTTCCATAATTCTTCTTTCAAAATATACCGTAAATCCCTCGTTAAGCCAGAAGTCATTCCAGTTTGCATTGGTAACTAAATTTCCGCTCCAAGAATGAGCTAATTCATGAGCTATAAGTGACACTAAACTTCTATCACCTGCAATTATAGTTGGTGTTGCAAAAGTTAATCTTGGATTCTCCATACCTCCAAAAGGAAAACTTGGGGGTAGCACAATAACATCAAATCTCCCCCAATCATATCCTCCATATAATTCTTCTGCAGCATCTACCATTTTTCCCATATCAATTAGCTCATCAGCACAAGATGGTAACATAGAAGGCTCAGCATAAACACCAGTTCTATCATCAATGGCTTTGAAAGCTAAATTCCCTACAGCTAAAGCAATTAAATAGGGCGAAATAGATTGCTTCATTTCAAAATGATATGTATTCGAACTGTTGTATTCTTGAGGGTTTGAAGCACTCATAACTGCAAGCATACCATCAGGAACTGTTATTTCAGCATCATATGTAACTCTTATTCCAGGAGTATCTTGTATTGGTATCCAAGATCTTGTGAAAATAGATTGACCTTGTGTATACATAAATGGAAATTCTTTTCCAGCAGTTTGTTCAGCAGATAACCAATCTAATGCTTCAGATTTTTCTGTTGTGGCATAAAAAATTTTCACACTTTTTGTAGAATCATTGAGCTGAATAGAAAGAGGAACTCCTAATAATTCATCTTTCTCTAAAAATTTAAAATTTAAATTATTACCAAATTGATCTAAAACTTCTTTCACCTCTAAATATTTTGTGTCGAGAATTAGCTGATTAGCTTCAGTCATTCTACTAAACGAAAGTGTCACAGATCCAGTAAGAATCCTGTTAGAAAAATCTACCGTTAAATCTAAATGCGCATGATTAACTTGTATTTCATGGTAATTAGAAAGTGTATGTGAGTCCATATTGGATAAAGTTATTTCATTATTTGAAGCAGACATACTTAAAACAGTGAAACAATTTAAAATTAAGAAGTATATGAATTTGAAATTGACATTAATCATCGAATCTGTTTTTGAAGTCAACAAAAATAACATTTCAAGATTAAAACATTGTTCATAAAGGGTTGTACTTCAATTATGTCCTTTAAAAAAATTTGTTTTATTTTACGCCCAAACTAAATCTAAAACAATGAATTTATTGACTGGCAAATCAAACCACCCTGAAGGATTAATGACCCTGTTTTTCTCTGAAATGTGGGAAAGATTTTGTTACTATGGAATGAGAACTTTACTTACTCTTTTTCTTGTGAAATCTTTATTAATGGGAGACAAAGAAGCTTCACTTATTTACGGAGCATACACAGGTCTGGTTTATGCAGCACCAATCTTAGGTGGTAAAATGGCAGATAAGTTTTTAGGATACCGATATGCAGTCATGTTAGGTGCAGTTTTAATGGCAATTGGTGAATTTTTAATATTAGGTGAATCAAAAGAGTTTCTACTAGTTGGTATGGGTGCTTTAATTATAGGTAACGGATATTTTAAGGCTAATATATCTACTATTGTAGGTAAATTATATGAAGAAAATGATCCTAGAAGAGACTCTGGTTTTACTATTTTTTACATCGGAATAAACATTGGTGCTCTTTTAGCAACCACTGTTGTGGCCTATATTGGAGAAACCTATGGGTTTAAATATGGTTTTGGATTAGCTGGTTTAGGAATGCTATTGGGTTTATTCATTTTTTGGTCAGGTAGGAAAAAATACGCTTCTGCACCAGGTGTGGACATAAGAGAGGAAGGCAAAAAGAAAGTTGTTGGNCCACTAAATTATGTTCATATCATAACAATAAGTTCTTTAGTTCTTATACCGCTATGCTACATCCTTATTCTTCAAAACCATTTAATGGATTATATCTTACTTGGATTATTTATTTTAATATCTGTATCATTAATAAGATCTGGTATTCAAGAAGATAAATCAACAGGTGTTGGGATATGGAAAGATAGAATGATTGCTCTTATTATTTTTATGATCATCAACATCTCATTTTGGGCTTGCTTTGAACAAGCAGGTACATCACTTACCTTATTTGCTGACAGAAACGTTGATCGAATGATNTTTGGTTGGGAGATGCCTGCTAGTATGACGCAATTTTTCAATCCATTCTTTATCATTGTTTTTGGTTCTATTTTTTCTATAATGTGGGTCAAACTTTCTAAGATTGGTAAAAACCCCAGTATTCCTTTAAAGTTCTGTTTTGGTATTGTACAATTAGCACTAGGTTTCCTAGTCACAAAGATTGGGTTTCAATTTGTTAATGAATCATTTCAAGTCCCACTATTAACTTTAGTCTTCCTTTATATGCTTCATACAACAGGAGAATTATTTTTATCTCCAATTGGTTTATCAATGGTTACTAAGCTATCTCCAAAAAGTATGGCAGGAACTGCTATGGGGGCATGGTTTCTAAGTTTTGCCATTGCNAATTATGTTGGAGGTAAAATTGCAGCAATAACTGGTGGTCATGGAGACTCAGGAGAGGCTTTAAGTATTGGAGATGGATTNAATCAATATCTTGAAATTTTCTCTACTATAGGCTACGTTCTTCTTGCAATAGCATTTGTTATTTTCTTACTTAATAAACCAATTAAAAAACTGATGCACGGAGTAGAGTAATTAAAAGATTTTACTCGGGTTCATAATATTTTTTGGATCAAACACCTTTTTTATTCCTTTCATTAAGTCCAATTCAACATTGGAAAAAGGAATATCCATGTAATTTTTCTGAACCCAACCTATACCGTGTTCACCAGAAATGGTACCCCCTAAATCAACTGTAAGCTGGAATATTTTTCTTATGGCTTTTGGTAATTCATTTTCCCATTGATCTTCTGTTAAATTTCCTTTNAGTATATTAACATGTAAATTTCCATCACCTGCATGTCCATAACATATGGACTCAAAACCATATTCTTGGCCAATTTCTTTTACTCCCTCCAATAATTCTGGCAAATNAAATCTAGGAACTACTGTATCCTCTTCCTTATATATACTGTNNGCTTTAACTGCCTCACCAATTCTTCTNCGTATAAACCATAATTGATCTTTTTGTGCCTCGTCTTCAGCAAAAAGAATATTATCATCACAATTATGCTGCTCTGCTACTTCAATAATTTTTTGCAAATCCTCCATTAGTGTTTCGGTATTGTTCCCATCTACCTCAATCAATAATAAAGCCGAGACATCATCATTCATAGCTAAATTAGCACCATCAATTAACTTAATGGTGTAATCTACTGCTNCCCTATCCATAAACTCTAAAGCTGATGGAGTGACNCCAGCCATAAATATAGCAGCTACGGTTCTACATGCATCAGTGGCAGATTTAAATGGAACTAATATTAACTTATTNAATTTTGGAAGTGGTAAAAGCTTTAAAGTTGCTTTAGTAACAATGCCTAGGGTACCTTCACTACCCACCATAAGCTGNGTTAAATTNTATCCTGTTGAATTTTTTAAAGTATTAGCACCAGTATGAATAANATTCCCATTAGGTAAAACAACTTCTAAGTTTAAAACAAAATCTTTAGTAACACCATATTTTAAAGCTCTAGGGCCTCCACTATTTTCAGCAATATTACCACCTATAAAACAGCTTCCTCTACTAGCAGGNTCAGGTGCATAGTACAATCCNCTTTTGGCAACAGCCTCTTGNANCTCTTGTGTAATAACACCTGGTTCNACAATGACTTGATGATTACTTTCATCTATTTCAATNATTTTATCGAACTTTTCCATTGAAATGCCAATACCACCATGTATGGATAGTGCTCCNCCACTTAATCCNGTTCTTGCACCAATTGGAGTAACTGGAATATTNTTCTCAAATGCATATTTCATGATTTTAGACACCCCATCAACTGAACTTGGTTTTATCAATATTTCTGGGGGGAAATTGAGTGATTCAGTTTCATCATGTCCATAATTGATTAATACATCCTTGTCTTTTGAAACAATATCATTACCAACCAATTTTTTGAGTTGATTAAAATGTATGCTATCTATTTTNGTGTAATTAGTCATCAATTATTTCCTCTAAATAATCTAAAAATTTTGTACTCACAACATGTTTTAATCAAAATTATTCCAGCTTTATAAAGTGTAATGTTAATTTAATTAAAAAGTAATTGTAGATTTCATTTAGAGCATTATATTTGCATTCCAAAATTTGATTCGTTAGCTCAGCTGGTAGAGCACATCCCTTTTAAGGATGGGGTCCTGGGTTCGAACCCCAGACGAATCACTTAAAAAAGCCTTCACTTGAAGGCTTTTTTATTTTATAGCCTTTTCTATAAGCTGATTCATGGTTAAATATTCTAATGCTTTATCATGTGTAGCTTCTAACTTTACATTTGGTGCAACACCTGCTTCATAAGCTTCTTTCCATCGCAAAGCACACAAACACCAAAAATCTCCTGGTTTTAAACCTGGAAAATCATAAATCGGATTGGGGGTGGACAAATCATTTCCTTTTGATTTTGTATAATCCAAAAATTCTTTTGTCATTTCTGCACATACTACGTGAGTACCTAAATCAATACTGCCCGTGTTACAAAAACCATCTCTATAAAATCCTGTTTTTGGGTTATCACAACATAATTCTAAAGGCTGTCCAAANACATTAAGTGATTGAGCAATAGTATCTTNTATCATAAATAAAAATATTAGTGAATATAAAAACTTCAAATACATATAACTTTAATAATAGGAATTTTATATTACTTGATTACATTTGTCTAAACATCTACCCAAGTGCTGGAATTGGTAGACAGGCTAGGTTGAGGGCCTAGTGTCCATTAGGGCGTGTGGGTTCGACTCCCACCTTGGGTACAAATACACTTAAATTTTATCTTACTTAATGAATTTAAATNCTGAAAATNTTCCCTTAATATTTATCTTATTGTTTATGAGTATAGTATTCATTCAAAGTGGATTAGATAAAATACTTAATTGGAAAGGAAATTTAGAATTTACATCATCTACTCTATCTTNAAAAATACCTTCATTTTTAGTAGTATTTGCATTATTTATTGTTTTACTATTAGAAACATTTGGTGGTTTTGCTTCACTTGGTGGGATTATAGAGCTAATATTTTGTAAAGATCAATTTTTATGGGCTCAAATTGGGATTTCCTCCTGCTCCTCAGCACTACTAGTTTTATTACTTGGACAACGCATCTCACAAAACTATGTTGATGCCAAAACAATTGTGGTTTATTTTATTGTTGCTTTAATTGGATTAATATTAGTATTCTAAAATTGATTTACTGACCAATTTCTCTCCTAATAGCTTTGATTTGTGCTTTGCTAGCTCTAGTTTTTAACCTTATAGACTTATCATTATACCCAAGATTAATTAATTTGATGATATAATGCTTTTTTTTAGAAAGTTCATCTTCAGTTAATTCAACTTTATCTTTATCCACTTTTCTCACCTTATCTATCTTTTGCGCTTGAAGATTTATTAAAAAAAACAAGGAAAGAAATACAATAAATAATTTTTTCATCACAGCTTATTTAGTTTAAAATAAGCAGCCCTACTTAATGGCTCATATTCATTGCGTTCACCTAGTAAAACCAACTCGTCATTTTCTGCAGTTCTGTGACTGTAGTGAGCTAAGTTTCCAGTTTTGGTACATATCGCATGAACTTTTGTCACAAACTCTGCAACAGCCATTAAATGAGGCATAGGACCAAAGGGATTCCCTTTGAAATCCATATCAAGACCAGCAACAATAACTCGCAAACCATTATTTGCCAATTGATTACAAACCTCAATAATTTCAGCATCAAAAAACTGTGCTTCATCAATGGCAACTACATCTACACCTTCTACCTGATTTAAAATATCCTGAGCTTTTTCAACTGGATTAGACACTATCTCATTAGCATCATGAGATACTACTTTTTTATCGCTGTATCGAACATCTGTTTGAGGTTTAAAAATCAAGACTTTCTGGTTAGCAAAACGTGCTCTTTTAAGTCTCCTTAAAAGTTCTTCCGTCTTCCCTGAAAACATAGATCCACAAATAACTTCGATCCAACCAAGCTGTTCTTTATGATTAACTGTATTTTCTAAAAACATTTTGAAATAAAAATAATAAAATAGACTAAAGAATTAAGTTTAAAAAATTAAAAAATCAGTTCTTCTATTTTTGGCTCTTCCTTCATCTGTGAAATTCGAAAATTTTGGCATGGATTCACCATATCCTTTAAAACTCAACCTTTCTTTCGCAATTCCACTATTTAATAAATATTCCATTACAGAAAATGCCCTATCCATAGATAAAGCTTGATTATCATCATCTGAGCCTACATCATCAGTATGACCTTGAATTTCAATTTGTAAATCAACATTATTTTTTAACCAATCTGCAAATGCATCAAGCACAAGCTTAGAAGAGGATACAATTTTAGAAGAATTAGTTTCATATAAAATATCATTAAGGGTGTAGCTCTCTCCATTTGTAACTTTCTTAATTTCTAAGTCTTTATTTTTCACTACTCCATCTGCAATATCATCACTTGTTAAAAGAATAGATTGAAATGCAGTCTGATCACCTTCCAACTGAATTAGAGCATCTCCTTTGATTTTTTCTACATTTACTACAGCAACAAAATCACCTTCTTCATCAAAGTTTATGTCTTGTTCTTTTTTTTCACCGTTTTCATCTGTCATTACTAATTTAGATGAATTGAGTAAACCTGGATCTTCTGCATCGACTTTACCTTTGGCAAGTATTACTTTCTCAGGTTTAGCGTCCTCAGGAATGTCAAAATAAAAAAGATCTTTACCTCCACGACCCTCTTTTCTTTGTGAAGAAAAGTAACCAAAATGTCCATCAAGACTTACAATTAGTGATTCTTCTGGACCCTCGCTATTTATTGGGTACCCAATGTTTATTGGTTTATCCCATATTCCTGACGCAATATCTTGCTTTGTATAAAAGATATCAAAATCACCTGCTCCCCACCTATCGTCAGAAGACTCAGAAACAAAATACAATGTCTTACTATCTGTATGAATAAATGGTGATTTATCACTTTCAGGGCTGTTTATTGGTCTTCCAATATTTTTAGCCTTTGACCATGAGCCGTCTTGGTTTCTTTCAGAATAATAAATGTCAATTTTACCATATCCACCAGGTCTAGCAGAAGCAAAATAAAGGGTTTTTCCATCAGCTGAAAGAGATGGTTGTCCTTCCCAAGTTTGTGGACCATTGATGTTTGGTCCTAAATTCCTCAATGGTGTCCATTCATAAAAAGTAGTATCGAATTCAATATCATCTTCTACAATATGTTTCTCAATTTTACGATTTGTAGTGTGATAGATATCGCAATTAAAATATCCACCATTGGGGGTGCATGCACATATAAACATTTCTTTATTATTCAATGAAATGGTTGCTCCACCATATTTTGGACCAACATTAAATGGTTCATCCAATGGAAATGGATCATTAAAATTAGATTTCATATTTTCCCTAGTACTCATTTTAAAAACTTGTGCATGGGTAATCATGACATCTCCCTTGATTTGTTCATCATATTCTGCAGTGAAATACAATTGTTCATTATCTGGTGAAATAACAGGCAATACTTCATGTTTGTCAGAAGTAGAAACAGCACTTATTAATCTTGGACTAAATGGAACAGGATTGGTATAAAAATCACAGAAATAAGTAGACATTTCCACACTAGCTTCTACATAAGCTTTTTGGTCATCGTAATTAATGGCTAATTTCTTTTTGTCATCNATNGGAAAAGACAAAAATTTATTAAAATAATTTTTTGCCTCACAATCGTTTTTTTCCATNTAATAGATAAGACTTAAATAATAATAAACNTCTGCATGATATTGAGGACATATTTGNGCTAACTGCAAAAAATACTTTTTTGGAAAATCCATGGGCTCACCCGAAGAATATCTTCTCCTAAAGGACATTTTAGCTAATTCCCATATACATGGAATACATTCTTCATCTAACTCCAATGCATCTTTAAAATACTTGACTCGATGTTTGTAATCGTACTTTTTATAATTCTTTCCCTTTTCATATAATTTCTTCACACTTGAAGAAGGGCCTTCTTGACAAATTTCATTCTGAGCACTAAGCGATAAAAAAAATACAATATGTACTAAAAACAAAAAATACTTGAGAAAGCGATATTTACTTTTACTGCTCATCCATTTCATTTTCTGAAAAAGCAATTATGCTGGCGATGGTGGCATCTCCTGTAACATTTACGGTTGTTCTACACATGTCTAATATTCGATCTACTGCAAAAATTAAACCAATTCCTTCAATAGGAATTTGTGGAAATAACCCCAAAACTATGGTTAACATAACTAAACCTGCTCCTGGTACAGCAGCAGAACCAATAGAAGCCAATGTAGCTGTCAATAAAATTGTTAGTTGATCCATGAGACCAAGATCAACATTAAAACACTGTGCAATAAAAATAGCTGCAACACCTTGATATAGACTTGTACCATCCATATTAATAGTTGCACCTAGCGGTAGAACAAAGCTGGAAACTTTTTTGGAAACACCCAGATGCTCCTCCACTCGCTCCATAGTTAAAGGAAGCGTTGCAGCACTTGAGCTGGTTGAAAAAGCCAATAATTGAGCTGGAGATATAGCCTTTAAAAAACGCTTAAATTTAATTTTTGCTAATCTTCTAATCATTAAAGGATATATAAGAAAAACCATGATGGCAAGACCCAATATAACCGTTATACTGTAAACACCTAGTCCCTTTAAAATTTCAATAGCAAATGATATATTTCCCTCAGAAACTTGCACAAGAACGCCTGCTAAAAGNGCAAAAACTCCAATAGGAGCATANAGCATTATAACATCAACAATTTTCAAAATGATTTCATTAATGCTCTCAAAAAANGCCTTTGCNGGTGCNGCCTTATTTTCAGGGATAAGCACCATGGANACGCCAAATAAAANAGCAAAAAAGATGACCTGNAGCATGTTTTTATTTTCTGAAGAGCTCTTAAAAATATTGCTTGGNACCAAATCNACNAAAGGTTGAAGNGGACCNTCATCTTTAGTNTCATTNGCCACTTTAANTTTTACNGAAGTTTTGTCCGTGTATTTATTTACCAAACGAACTCTTGTTTTTTCTTCAATAAATTTCCCAGGCTTGATGACATTAACTAAACCTAAACCAACACTAATAGCTATCACTGTTGTGATTAAATAAAGTGTGATAGATTTACCCCCCATCTTACCAAGAGTTTTTATATTATTCATTGAAGAAATTCCAACGATGAGAGAAACTAAAACCAAGGGAACGGCTATAAGTTTTAAAGCATTTATAAATATTACTCCAAAAGGTGATATCCAATCTGATGTAAAATCAGTCCATCCTTTTATTGTGGCTAACAAACTATAGATTAAGCCTAAAACAAGGCCAATAATAATTTGCCAGTGCAAGGGAATTGATTTTCTTTTTTTTACCATTTTGTTGTTTTATTTCTTAAAAAATGATCTAATAGCACCAAAGAAGCCATTGCTTCAACTATTGGAACAGCTCTAGGTAAAACACAAGGATCATGTCTTCCTTGTACTTTAATCTTTATGTTATCCTTAGATTTATCAATTGTATTTTGATCAGTTAAAATAGTGGCAACTGGTTTAAATGCTACGCTAAAATATATTTGTTGGCCATTTGAAATTCCACCCTGGATTCCACCCGAATAATTAGTTTGAGTAATTACCTCTCCACTTTTAGTTTCAAAAACATCNTTATGCTCAGACCCCTTCATTCTAGTGCCATCAAAACCAGAACCATATTCAAATCCCTTGACTGCATTAATACTTAACATGGCTTTACCTAAATCTGCATGAAGCTTATCAAACACAGGCTCACCCAAACCTGTAGGAACACCATTAATTAAGCAAAAAATCCGACCACCTACAGTATCACCTTTTTTCTTGACCTGTTCAATTAAAGCTATCATTTTTTTTGCCATTTCAGCATTAGGACATCTTACCATATTTTCTTCAGATGCCTTTCTTAATAAATTTATGTCTTGTTTTTNNGNAGACATAGCAACATCACCAACACTCTGGACATAGGCAAGAATATCAATGTTGTATTTAACTAAAACAAGCTTAGCAATTGCTCCAGCAACAACTCTACAAGCAGTTTCTCTTGCTGAAGATCTCCCTCCACCTCTGTAATCTCTTAAGCCATATTTTTCCTCATATGTATAATCAGCATGCGATGGCCTGTAAACATCCTTAATATTACTGTAATCTTTACTTTTACTATTTGTATTGGGAATAATAAAACCTATTGGAGTCCCCGTAGTTTTACCCTCAAATATTCCTGATAAAAAAGTAACTTGATCATCCTCTTTTCTAGATGTGGTAATNCGACTCTGACCAGGTTTCCTTCTATNAAGTTCANTTTGNATAAATGANAAATCTACATTTACATTGGAAGGGCAACCTTCAATTATTCCACCNATAGCNTCACCATGAGATTCGCCAAAAGTGGTTAATTTGAATATTTTACCAAATGAATTTCCCATATAACAAAGATAAGAAACCTAANCAGTTTAAAATCTAGACAGGTGNTCTTAAAATTTGGTTTAAAAATGAATTAATCTCTTTAGCCTCTTTATAATTGAACACATTAAAATAAAAACTAAACCAAACTGTTCCATTATCATCAATTTCTTCAGAAAATTTATAAGTACTGTTATAGAGAAANAAAGGATGATTCATGATTTTTGTCTTGAGTTCTGAGGGATTCTCAATTGNATCTAATTTTATCTTTCTAAAAATTCTATTTAATTCACCTCGAAACACCTCAAACCTTCCGTTGTAAACTTCTTTAAACTTTATTTTCACTCTTTTACCACTCCCAGTAAGTATTTCAAAATAAGATGATGAAAAAGCTGTGATTTTACCTTGTTTATTATTAATAACTATGTAGGAACCTTCCAAAAATCCATATTGAAAAGAAAAAATAATTCCCAGAAAAAAATTCTTTAAATAATCCCACATTAAAACCAATAACAACAGCAATACTGGAGCTACAAATAAGGAATTTTCACCTATTGAATCAGATACTTTAATTAAAACAAATACTATCCATATGAAATAGCAAAACACGTTGAAATAAAATAGTACCCTACTTTGAACAGGTTTTGACTTCAGTATAGTTTTTATTAAAAATCTGAAGGCAAGCATTAGGCTGTAAATAATCAATAATTGCAGTACAGTAAAAAATATGTAAGGCAGAACTGTCATGAATCAATATAATTTTTATCCACGAAATATGATTTCAAATAAGGAACGACTTGCTTATTAAGCTTAAAGTAATCTCCTTTACTGTAGATTATTTGTTCATTCTTCAAAAAGGCTAAAACTTGATTAATTCTTTCTGCTCCCCAATGATTATAATAATTATTTAAGTCATGAATTGATAAACTTTTGTGCCAGTAGATTTGAATTAATATTTGAATCTCTTCATCACTTAAAACATCTGGAAAAACAAGGTCTTGATTAACCGAAATTTCAATTTCTTCACTATCATTAATAGAAATCATGGACAACCAAATAGAATACAACCATCCTACATTTCCATCGGAAACTATTGTGAGTTTTTTTATACTTGATGAAAAATTGCCAAGTGAGCCAAAAGTTACTGGGCTACCCTTGTAAAAAATGGGTTTATCAGCCATCTTGTTTTTTTCAGTTAAAAGATGATCAATCATTTTAGCTGAAAAATTGGAGGTAAAAATATAATTCATAACATGACTGTCAAGCGCAGAACAAGCTAATAAATGCTTGAGAAACAAAGCATTTGTTTCAATCATAAACAAAATAGAGTCTTTGTATTCAGAAAATATGGAAAAAAGTTCATTTATATTTATTAACCCATCAAATGATTTTCTCCACCAAAATTCGAAATCATTTAAAATAACTATAGACCCTTTTGGTAAATCATTAAGCTTAGTTATTTTTCCATTGGTTTCTTTAGCAGAATATATGTTTGAATTTATATGAGCTGCAACATCAATTGGAGTAATCTCATTTGGAGCATTTAAGAAGCAAATATTATCATGCTTATGAGATTTTATAAAAGTATCTATGATATAAGATTTTCCAGAACTTGGGTCGCCTGAAATAATTACTACATTTTCTTCAAACTTATCTAAGTTTCTGTAAGCATTATTAAGAGAACTAATTTGCTTTTTGATAAATGAATTATAGAGTTTATTTGGTTGAGCTTTTGTATTAAAAAACTGATAATAAGCTTCAGCATTTTTTTGGGTTATTGATGAATCAATAGAAGTTTTAGATATGAAATCACGAACTAATTTTAGTTTATCAGCTTTTCCTCTAAAATTATCATAAACCTTTTCTCTATTTAAACGATCAAGAAAAATAGAGAACCTTTCAGATAATTGAATTTGCCAAGAATTAATTCGCTTAAAAACAGAAAGATCAGTATCATTACTTCTAACATCTCTTCTGCTATTATGTTTGTAAACAAATTCTTCATTTAAAAATAAATCAGTTGAGACATTAAGTTCATCTATTTGAATTTGAATTCTATCCAACCATATTGATAAATTAGACTTGTATTCTGTTATTCTGTTTTTCAACTTTTCTTTTACCTCTTTAATCAAATCATCATTATCCTGGTTTTCCATGGTGAAAACCAAAAGCTTGAGCGCATTTATTAATTCTTCTGTGTGTTTAATGATCCAATCTTCATTCTCTTGAGCTAATGATTTTAATTTTGCCACAAAATGGTCATGATAAATATGATGCATTGTTGCGCTTAGGTAAAATGGTTTTTCAACTAAATTAGTTTGAATATCAGCAAAAGAGTCCAATTGACTGGTGCCATAGATATCTAATTCAACTGGTAGATTATCTAATATGCCAGTAATATCAATTTTTGACAATGTTTTTTCTAAAGATTTTTTTGAATATGATATAGATTGCTCAAATGATAAAATAACCTTATTGATTGCCTTAGGTGTTTTTAATGAACTTAATTTTAATGACTGAACTTTATCTTGATAGTTTGAAACTAAGTCTCTTTTTAAGTTATGGTATATTAAATCAATATTAGAACTGGCATGTTCTTTCAAAATTTCCGCAGCAAAATGTACAATTTTATGATTGTGTAAAATGAAAATATTTTTGCCAAACCAATAAGTAAACTCATCAATTTTATTTAATTGATTTCTGAATTTTTTTGGATTAAATTCTTCTTCTCTTTCAGCTATTAAAGACTTTAAATTTCCAGTTACAAAATCCTGAATAATTGCGTTAATTAATTTGCTTACAGCAATATCTAATGCCTGATTAAACTGTTCTAGAACATTGCTTTTGATTTTATTCAAATTATCTTTTTGAACTTCATCTTGCCGGTGAATTTTAAATTGATGTAAGTATTTTAAATTAAGCAACCCAACATCATTAATTAGTTTGATAAAGTCAGGGATGAAATTAGACCTAAATCTATAAACCAAAAGTTTATTCAATGGAATTTTGATTTTCACCTGTTGACCATTTCGTACTTTGTCCAAATGTTTTTTTACGAAAGTTGAGTTTAACAACTTTGATAAATTTTTGTCGAGCAGAAAATCATTTTGGAGATTAAGCCAAATATATTTTGGCTGCGAAAAAATAAATTTTGAAAATTCGTTATAAAAGACATCTAAATTGTCACTAAAATTTTCTGCAATTTCTTCACTTAATTTAAGCACATATTCACTGTCGTAGAGCTGATATATGGTATCACTATTATACTGATGAGCATCCAATATTTTTTGATAATAAGCAGTTAACTCATCAAGTAATTCATTGGTTGAGGAAGAGAGTTGATTGTTGAAATCAATGAATTTTTCCTGAATTTGCATCATAATATTATCAAACTCTTGATCATATGTCTTGATAATTTTGGGACGTTCAGACTTTTGATTAACTACTGCCTCTTTTTTTGGACTTTCGACAGTATTAATAATTTCCTCATTTTCCTTCTTTAAAACAAATGAGGAGGAAGCCTCAATAAATAATGCTGAGCCTATAGATGTAAACAACAAATTTGAAGCGGTAATAAATTCCCTTTCTTTTCCTTTTTTTAGTGGTGGTAAATCCATTAATATTAAATCAGACTCATAGCTTCTAGTTCTAATCAAATCGTTCATGCTTTTGTTTTCTATGACATTATTTAAAACAATAATTTCTGCCCTCATCCTTTTCCTCTCAATCATAGATTGAATTTTTATTGAGACCTCTTCAGTATCAATTTGCTCATTATTGACATAAAAAATCTTTAAAGAAGCATTTTTCCAAACTGCTGAACTGCGTAGAAATTTAACCATCTGCAACCCCAATTCATTCTGTTTATTAAACTCAGACCACCAAATATTAATTTCAGCATATTTACCGAATCCTCTTTTTTGATCGTAATCTAAATAGAGAATGTTATAATCTAAATCTTTTAGTTTATTGGTCATTTCACCAAACCATTTTGGATCTTTGGTATTCCTAGCCCAACCCATTAATATGGTGTTCGGATCTACCCCTGAAAATCCATAGGTATTGGCTATAGTTTCAATCCCTTTGAAGATGTTTTGACAATA
Organism: Crocinitomicaceae bacterium; assembly: GCA_002727735.1. GTDB lineage: Bacteria > Bacteroidota > Bacteroidia > Flavobacteriales_D > Parvicellaceae. The sequence continues at coordinate 10,751 of PBXW01000010.1, read as the reverse complement.
CAATCTTCTGTGGAAAATACTATCATCTGTAATTTGTTCATCCTTAACAATTTGGTGTGACTTTGGAAATAAAGTAGAAGCTGAATCCACTTCGATTAAATCAAAATTAGATACCATACCTCCTCTACCCATAATGGATTTACCAAATTCAATTAAATGAGGCCTGTTTTGAGTACCTCCACTGAAAAGTAAAATGTTAGGTTGCCAGTTTCTTTTATGTACTGATTTCTTTTGAAGATTTTTTAATGCTGTTTTCACTATTGAAGTCCAAACACTAAACCAAACATCTCCTGTTCCAAGTACTAAATCTTTCTTAGATAACCAAAACCAAAAAGCCATCATAACAATCACAGCTACAAGTGTTGCAGCTAAATTCAATTGAATCATGAGTAAAAATGTGGCTACAGCGCCCACTAATGAAATGGCTATTGGAATCTTAAATTTTGGTCTAAAATCGGGACTAGACCATTGTTCTAAAAAACAGGAGATATTAATAAACAAATAAGCAGCCATATAAAACATGGCAACTAACTCAGCAATAACATTTAATTCTCCAATAAGAATACCTAATTCAGCAATAATAAATGTGAGAATTAACGCATTTCTTGGCTCATTATTTACGCCATGACCTTTAGAAAATATTTTAGGGGTAATGTGATCTATTGACATGGCCTGTAATATCCTTGGACCACCTAAAATACCACCAAGTGCAGATGAAAGTGTAGCTCCCCAAACCCCGCCAAGAACTAATATTGGAATAGCACCAAATTGAATAAGCACATTATTGTTAGTTCTAAGAATCTCTGCATCAATATTATAGTATATGAAAAAAGCTAATGTGATGTAAACAACTAACCCAATGACAATGGACAACATTGTTCCCCAAGGAATTGAAATTCGTGGATTCTTTAAATCACCACTCATAGCAACTCCAGCTGTAAAACCAGTTACTGCTGGAAAAAAAATACCAAATAAAACAGAAAAATTAGGTGATGAAATTCGATCTACACCTACTTTTAAACCTTCCGATGAACCTAAAAATATTGAACCGAGAGATAGGATAATTAAACCTAAAATTACATACTGAATCTTTAATGCAAAACTTGTACTAATGTAGGCCACAACCATAACTAAAAGCAAAGCAAAAGTTCCCACTATTCTAAGTTTGTTTATGGAAACCGTACCAATTCCAAAAGCATCATCAAGTACAGGTATTATACTTTCGGAAAATCCAATTAGGTATAGTGCAATACTAAATGCTGTAGCAAAAAATATAGTTAACCCAATTGCTCCACCAATTGGTAGACCTAAACTTCTAGTTAACATATAATAAATACCACCTTTATCTATTTTTTTATCGGTGGCTATAGAGGATACACTTAGTCCAGTAGTAACTGATATTAAGTGTGAAAAAACAATAATTAATACAACCTGAAAAATTCCTGATGAATAGCCAACAACACTACCTAATCTCATATACATGATTACACCAAGTATAGTAAGTAAAGATGGAGTTAAAACACCACTAAATGTTCCGAATTTTTTTTGGGTTGACATAAATTCAAGTCATAGAATGAATAAATATGCTAAAAATGAATTAATATTTTTGTAATTCAATCTAATAAAATGATAGAGAACCTCAATATTTTAGAACTTTCAAATGTCTTGGCAGGTCCAGCTGTAGGCATGTTCTTTTCCGAATTAGGAGCTAATGTTATAAAAGTAGAAAATAAATTATCTGGTGGTGATATGACTAGAAAGTGGAAATTACCCTCTGAAAAAAGTCAAAACACATCGGCTTATTTCAGTGCTGTGAATTATGGAAAGAAGCACGTGTTTCTAGACTTTACCAATAAAAATGATAGAAAAACACTTGAAAGCTACATCAAAAAAAGTGATATCATTATTACCAATTTTAAATATGGAGATGCAGAAAAGTTTAAACTTTCTTTTGAAAACTGCAAAGCATTAAATTCATCTATAATTTACGCACACATTGGAGGTTTCAAATCTAATCCAAAGCGAGTAGCTTTTGATATTGTATTGCAGGCAGAGACCGGTTTCCTTTCTATGACTGGAACTTCAAGCCAATCAGCTAAAATTCCAGTTGCTCTTATCGATGTGCTTGCAGCTCATCAAATAAAAGAAGGAATTCTTTTAGCCTTATTAAAAAGAGATAAAACAAAAAAAGCTTATGAAGTAAAAACAACTTTAGAAGAATCAGCTATTTCTTCGTTAATGAACCAGTCCAGTAATTTTTTAATGGCTAATCATGTAGCTCAGCCAATGGGCACATTACACCCAAACATTGCTCCTTATGGAGACATAATTATAAGTAAAGAGGGAGATAAACTTGTTTTGGCTATTGGAACAGATTTGCAGTTTGATAAATTTTGTTCCATAATAGAAATGGAGAAAAACAACTCTTTTATTTCTAACCAAAGTAGGGTCAACAATCGCTTAGAGCTGATGGAATTGATTAATAAAAAAACCAAAAATATTAGTACGGAATATTTATTAAGTAAATGTCACCTATTCAATATTCCTATAGGAAAAATTAAATCTATTGATGAGGTTTTGCAGAGTAAGTTGGCTAAAAATATGATATTAAAGGAAGATGTAAATGGCCATGAAACAATGCGTATAAAAACAAATGCTTTTGAACTAAGTTCTTGATTTTATTTTATTAGTATAAGTAGATATAATCTTTATTAGTTTATTAGCGTCTACACTGTTCAATTGACTTCCCAAATTTAGTTGATTATCAATGCTAGTTATTTTAATCACACCACCACCAAGTATCCAAAAAGATTCATTGTAAGTCTTGGAGAAAGATTTATTATCGAAATCTTCAAGTTGAATCTTTTTAATATTTGTTGACAAAAACTCATTAGCCTTTCCATAGCCAAAAATGGATCGTTTATAACTAAACTTATCCGCATCAATTTTGATGTATTCCATACCATATTTTCTCCACAAATAAACTCGAGTAATCCTATAAAGGAAATAGGCCCAAAATGCAATAAATGTAATGGCATACCAACGTTGACCATCAAATATATTTGAGAAAAAACTATAATAAAGCATTGAAAAACCTATACATAGCCACGCTATCAACCATAACAAAATTAGGTTTACCTTCCATGAGTCGGTCTTTCCAGAAATTATAATAGTCAAATAGTCATCATGATGTTTATAAGAAATATGGTTGCCTATCCATTTCATGATGCAAATTTATAATATAAATAGCTAAAAAATAATTGAAACTTTATCATTAAAATATAGTATGAATAGTTTTTGTTTTATAAATTGTATTTTAGGCACAAATCTTGTTATTGAATAATTAGTGAATATTAAGTTAAGGTTTATATTAATTCTTTTAATCGGTGTTTTACTGTCACCAAAATTGTATTATGCCCAAACAAACAATGATTATATGGACCTCTTGTTGTTCTATGTTGATGAGAAGTATGACATATGTTTTAATAAAGCCATGAAATACACTGAAAAGGATAAAACAAAAAAAGATCCTCTTCCTTATCTATATGTTTCAAAAGCAAGTTTTGAAATGAGTAGAGATCATAAATATACCAACAGCTTTCCAAAGGCTTATAAAACTGCTATATCATTTGCGGCTAAGTACCGAAAAAAAGACAAAGAATATAAGTTTAAATCTGATGCTGAAGATTATATTGATGCATTTAAAATGATAATTGTAGAAGACATTGAAAATTACATTTTGGAAGGTACAGATGCTACATATGGAAAAGCAACTGGGCTTTGTAAAAAGACATGTGACATGGATCCCGAGGATTATGGTGCAAAATTACTTTATGCTTTGTTATGTAACCTCACTAAAAATAAGTCTACAGCTAAAGAATACTTTAAACTTATTAAACCAAAATTAGAAGAATATAAGGATAATAAGTTTAGCTTAAAGTACATGACCAAATCACAACAATTTATATTAAGATTTGCTTTAATTGAATTTGCTAATTACTACAAGAAAAAAGACCCTTCAAAAGCCAAAACGATGCTTGAAAATGGAAAGCATTTATTCTATGAAGAAAATGAATTTTCAAAAATTAGTTACAATCTAGATTACAAGTTAGTTTACGATAATCTTTAAGCTATCATTTCATCAAGAACTTCCTTCAAAGATTGAAAAATGTAATCAATATCTTCATTAGAAATACAGTATGGAGTTACTATGGGGAAAACATTTCCAAGCGGTCTAAGAATAACTCCTTTATCTAATAATTTTTTATATATAAACTTACCTGAATTATTAAAGTAAGAAGATTTACCACCACTATCTATCTCAACTGCACCAATAGTACCTTTACTGCGAGCATCTCTTACTAATTTGTGGTCACTTATGCTTTGAATATTATATTGTACGCGATCCCGAATAGATGAAATTTTGGGCCAGAAACTTTTTTCTTGCATGAGTTCTAAAGATGCGTTAGCAGCTGCGCAACACAAAGGGTTTCCTGTGTAAGAATGACCATGAAGAAAAGTATGATGCTGTTCATCAGAATAAAAAGCTTCATAAACTAAATCATCAACTGCAGTAAGTCCTAATGGTAAAAATCCGCCAGTTACTGTTTTGGATAAACACATCATATTAGGCTTTTCAGATAGTAAATCTGATGCAAACCAACTACCTGTTCTCCCAAATCCTGTAAATACTTCATCAGCAATAGTAAGAACTTCAGCATCCTTAGCCATCTTAATTAGATGAGATAAATCTTTATGGTCATACATGTTCATTCCTGAAGCTCCTTGAACAAGCGGTTCAAAAATAAAAGCACACACATCATTTCCTTGAATTAATTTTTTAAAGGTTGAAAAAACTTCATCTTTATTTGATTCATTAGGAAGGGGTATAAAATCTACATCAAACATAAAATGCTCAAATGGCTCATTAAATCCACCTCTGGCTGTAACACACATACTTCCAAAAGTGTCCCCATGATAACCTCCTTCAAATGCTATAAATCGATTTCGTTTTTCACCCTTGTTAGCCCAATATTGCATAGACATCTTAATAGCTACCTCATTTGCGGTTGAACCATTATCAGAGAAAAAAACTTTTGTTATGTTTTCTGGTGTATGATGCACTATTTTTTCTGCTAATTCTACTGCAGGTGCATGTGTAAAACCTCCGAAAGCTACATGTTCTAATTTTGTCATTTGATCATGAACTTTTTCTCTTATGTAACTATTACAATGACCGTGTCCATTTACCCACCAACTTGAAAAACCATCTATGTATCGCTTATTTTTTTCATCAAAAACATAAGCACCTTCTCCCCTAATAATAGGTAATATATTTGCCCCTTTCATTTGATCAAATGGGTGCCATACATATAATCTATCTTTCTCTTTTAAATTCATACTGGAATATATTCCATTAAACTTTGTTTAAGAACTTTACCTTGTGATTCAATCCAATTATTCTCAATCTTGTCCACTTTGGGAATTCTAGCTAAAATCTTAGTTTGTGTTGCGTCTTGTATTATTTTCTCAGAAGATTGAACCTCATCACCAACAACAATTAAACCCAAAAGACATAAATCATATGATTTAATTTGTTCTATAGTAAGAATGGTATGATTAATACTACCCAAATAATTTTTAAATACAACTATTACCCTTGTGTTGAACCTTTTAGCCAGGTCAATAATCATGTCTCCATCATAATTTAAGGGGACCATTACACCCCCAGCACCTTCAACAATAAGGTTTTTTTTAACTGGCAAGTTAAAGTCATTCAATTTTATATTTATGTCTTCTAAATTTGCAGCTTCATGTGGAGACATTGGAGCTTTAAGCCTATATCTCTCCTTATAAATTTTTGTTTTAGGACTATATTTTTCAACTTTCATANTGTCAGAAAAGTCTAAATCACCACATTGAATTGGTTTCCAATAGTCATANCCTAAGCCAGAACATAAAATGGAAGAACAAACTGTTTTCCCAACATTAGTATCNATAGATGTAACAAAAATCTTCAAACCATATTATTAAGAATATTAACTAATAATTTAATTTCATTTAAAGTATTAAAATCATGAAAACAAATTCTAATTCTTTCCTTACCTTTTTTAACTGTTGGAGCTAAAATAGCTTTTACAAATAAATTTTGTTTCAATAATTCTGCTTCTATTTCAAGGGTCTTTTCACCAGTTAATAAACCAACCACNGCACTGTAATCNCCTGTAATAAAAGAATAATGAGGATTTATAGATAAGATAAATTGATTCTTCAATTTTTCTATTACAGAAANATCTTTAGAATATAAATTAGCCAATTGTCCTTTTAGCTGTTCAATAAGTTTTTTTGAAGGAGCTGTTGTATAAATAAATGATCGAGAAAAATTAATTAAATACTGTTTAAGAACTTCTGAACCTACAACGAATGCTCCACTCAAACCAGCAGATTTGCCTAGAGGATAAACTACGGCAATACAATTAGGATGATGAATGAATTGTTGGGCCTGTCCTAAATTGTATTTTCCAGATAATCCCATTCCATGAGCTTCATCAATCAATACACCTGCATCGAATTGTTTTGCCAAATCAAATAAAAGAGTTAAATCAGGAGAATCACCATCCATGCTGTAAACCGACTCCACCACAATTATTTTTTTACCATCNGTTTCTGCCAATGTTTTACCCAATTTTTCTAAATCATTGTGAGGGAAAACATGATGTTTTGCGTGAGATAATCTAATCCCATCTCTTAAGGAAGCATGAATTAATTCATCACTAAAAATGGTAGTTGATCTATCAGAAATTACTGGGATTACNCCAATGTTTGCCATGTAACCNGAATTGTAGTATAAAGCAGCTTTAGCCCCTAATTTTTCAGCGAATGAAGACTCTAAATGCTCTAATTCAACAAAATTTCCGGAAATTAACCTTGATCCTGTTGCTCCNGATTGATTTTGAGTGGCNAAACCCAAGAAGTCATTAGAAGAAAAATCAACTAATCCATCATAGTTTTTTAATTTCCTAAGTATTCCTTTAGATTTTCTTTCCTCAAGCTTTACATGAAGCTGTTTATCAAACAAATTCATATAAAATTTTTCAGAGNTTTTTTACAGAAACAACTTTTCTGGGTTCAAANCCATTTTTAATGGCTTTACCCTTTTGCTTAGCTATCTCGTTTCGCTCAATTTTATGAGATGGTCTAGACCATTTTATTTTTTCATTAGATNCNGGTCTTTCTTTATATGAATCTTTTATTTCNGGTTTATCTCCCTTCTTATAAGCTTTCATAGGAACTAATCCCAATTTGTTAAATAAATCGAGATCACCATTAAAATCTGGATTTGGTGTNGTTAACAGCTTATCGCCTGCAAATATGGAATTAGCTCCAGCCATAAAGCATAAAGCTTGACCTTCATCACTCATTGATGTTCTACCAGCAGATAATCTAACAGCTGACTCAGGTAAAACAATTCGCGTGGCTGCAATCATTCTTATCATATCCCAAATAGGAACTGGTTTTTGCTCTTCCAATGGTGTTCCTTCAACAGCTACTAAAGCATTTATAGGCACAGACTCTGGTTGTGGCTTCATTAATGCATAAGTATACAACATACTAATNCTATCTTCATCAGATTCGCCCATACCAATAATCCCTCCNGAGCAAACNGTTAAATTGGCTTTTCTGGCATTGTCAATNGTATCTAATCGATCTTGATAACCACGAGTGGATATAATTTCTTTNTAATATTCTTCAGAAGTATCTAAATTATGATTGTAAGCATATAACCCTGCATCAGCTAACCTTTTGGCTTGATTTTCAGTTAACATCCCTAATGTNCAACATACCTCCATATCCATTTCATTTACNGACCTAACCATTTCTAATACTTGATCAAAATCACCATCATCTTTNACATTTCTCCAAGCCGCACCCATACAAACTCTACTGGAACCCATGTCTTTAGCCTCTTGTGCATGTTGTTTAACTTCATCTACACTCATTAAACTGTTTCCATTAATATCTGTATGGTACCTNGCTGCTTGNGGNCAATATCCACAATCTTCAGGACAACCATCTGTTTTNATAGATACCAATTTACTTATTTGAACTTCTCTAGAATTATGGTNTTCTCTATGAANCGTAGCTGCTCGATNTAATAATTCTAATAGGGGCTGATGATAAATTTCAGCGATTTTTTCTTTAGTCCATTCCATAGTATCCATAATGTTTCAAGAAGCAAAAATAGAGAAGTATGTGAATTATTATATAATAATTAGAATTCTTTATAATAAATATATGTGTATGATTAATTTTATGAGATGAAAAAATTGATCTTCTTTTTTTTAATTATTANNGCTCCTATTTATTACAGTCAAGATTATTCATTCAAAATAGGTGTGCTAAAATATAATGGTGGAGGTGATTGGTACGCTAANCCTACAGCCCTTCCAAATCTCATACAGTTTTGCAATAAAAATNTGAATACCAATATTAACCCCTCCTATGACGAAATTGAAATTGGCAATAGTGAACTTTTCAANTATCCCTGGGTACATTTAACAGGNCATGGAAATGTAGTATTTGATTCAAGAGANGTGGCTAATTTAAGGGCATACTTGATAGCAGGTGGNTTTCTTCATATTTCTGACAATTATGGTCTTGACCCTTTTATCAGAAAAGAAATGAAAAAGGTATTTCCTGAAGCCGATTTTATTGAATTACCACTAAACCATGAAATATATCAAACTCCTTACCNATTTAAAAATGGATTGCCTAAAATTCATGAGCACGATAANAATACTCCATTNGGACTTGGNTTATTTTATGAAGGGAAATTAATTTGCTTCTATGACTACGAATGTGACTTAGGTGATGGTTGGGAAGACGAGGAAGTTCACAATGATAGTGAGGAAATTAGAACAAAAGCATTAAAAATGGGAGCTAATATAGTTAGCTATGCACTTATGGGAACTAATGAGGTCAACTGAGATGTTTTAAATTCATGGCATATAATATGGTGAATATTCCAGAAGTAAATACAATAACAATTATCATTTCTCCAATAGAAAACATATTAAGACCTTGTATAATAAGAGGTGTTAATACAAAGCCAATTTGAGCTCCCAAATAAATGAAAAAACCTCTTCTTTTCATCAAAAACATTAAGTAGACACCTACTCCTTCAATCAAGAAAAAAATCAATTTTAATAAACTTTCAAATTTTAAATTATTGGTTTTAACTAGAATATAATCTTCAACTTTTTGGTATAAGGTTTCATCTACGCCAATTTGGCTATAAATATCTTTAATCATAATCAAGGATTCGTCTAACTGTTCTTGCTGATTTTCCATGTTAGAAAATGAATTTGAAACAGAAGGTAGTATACCAAAAAATAAAATATTAATAGCACTTAAAACACAAAGAACAATTAGGAAAGTTGGTCTTTGATTTGCGTTTTGGTCAATATTATTATTATCTTCTTCATATATGGGGAAATCTTCACTCATTAAAATAATATTTAGTTTATTTTCTCAAATTCTAATTCCCAAGTGTTATTAGTATTTAAGGGTGTAGAGCCTAACTGTGATTGCTGAATATATAAAGAATCGATAAAAGAAATTTTTAAAAAATTATTCGTAAGTTCTTCAACAAGCCAAATAGATGAATAATTATTTCTATCATAATTTAAATCCTGATTATCACAATTTAAATCCTCTACATAATTACTAAAAATTAATCTATCATCTGCTGGTAAATATTCATAATCACCATAAATACAATTAAGGTTATTAACATCAGAGTATGTATTGTCGGCATTAAAAGTAGTTGTCATAGGAAAATCAACAAGTAACGATGAAAGATCCATACCATTCACAATATCACTTGTTCTGGCCCAACTTCCTTCTAGTTTCTTTTGCTTGCTGCATGAAATTAGAGTAAAAATAAAAAGTAGATAAATTAAAAAATACTTCATTTTTTTAAATATAAAAAAAAGCCGCAATATTGCGGCTTTTAAGCGGACCGGACGGGACTCGAACCCGCGACCCCCTGCGTGACAGGCAGGTATTCTAACCAACTGAACTACCGGTCCTAAAGAAGGGACAAATTTAATTTTTTTTAAAATAATACAAGCAAAACAAGAAAAAATTTAAAAGATTTTTTTTCTTTTAATGAGATATTGAAGTAAAACCTCATCAAAACCTCGATCAATATCTACATTAATCAAATCCACCTGATGTTGAATAAGCAATTGATTTAATTGTTCTAATTGTTCATTTCTTTTACGCTGATATACTTCTTTAATTTCCCTGGGATGAAGTTTCATTTTTTCACCCGTTTCCATATCTACTACATTATAATATTTATTGCGAAGATTGAATTGATTTTCTAATCCATCATGATTTATATGAAAAACTACAACCTCATGTTTATTGTATCGAAGGTGCTTTATAGCATTATTGAGTTCTTCATAATTTTCAATTGCCATAAAGTCAGAAAATAAAATGACTAATGATCTTTTTTTAAGCAATAAAGCAGAGCGATTAATCATTGCTGATAAAGCCGTTTTTTTCTTCTGATTTTCCTTAAAATTTTCAAGCATTAAATTCTCCAAATGGCTAAATACAAATCGTTGATGAGGAAGAGACGATTTAGCAGGAGCAAAAAAATCAATATCATCACTAAAAAAGGTAACTCCAAATGCATCTCTTTGGCTTCTCATTAAATATATTAAAACTGCTGCAGCATCAAC
>PBXW01000009.1 GCA_002727735.1 Crocinitomicaceae bacterium | reverse complement strand
AGTCCTCCTCCACTTTTAGATTATCAATAATAAAGCCCTGTCTATCTGGCGTGTTTTTACCCATATAAAACTCAAGAATTTCTTCAATTGATTTATCTTTCGTGAGAATTACTGGTTCGAGGCGCATATCATCACCAATAAAGTGTTTGAATTCATCTGGAGAAATCTCTCCTAAACCTTTGAATCGAGTAATCTCAGGATTTTTACCTAATTTTTTTAAGGCACTTTCTTTTTCATCATCGGAGTAACAATAATGAGTTTCCTTTTTGTTTCTAACTCTGAACAATGGAGTTTGAAGAATAAACACATGATTCTTCTTAACCAAATCAGGGAAAAACCTTAAAAAGAATGTCAATAACAATAACCTGATGTGCATTCCATCTACATCAGCATCAGTTGCTATAATAATTTTATTATATCGAAGATTTTCCATGTCCTCTTCAATATTTAAAGCCGCTTGAATGAGGTTGAACTCCTCATTTTCATAAACCACTTTTTTAGTTAAACCAAATGAATTTAACGGCTTACCTCTCAAGCTAAATACTGCTTGTGTTTTTACATCTCTGCACTTGGTAATTGACCCACTAGCAGAATCTCCCTCTGTTATGAAAATTGAAGTCTCTTTTCTTCTTTCATTTTTAAAATCACTAAAATGTATTTTGCAATCTCTCAATTTTTTATTGTGCAAACTCACTTTTTTTGCACGTTCTCTAGCTAATTTTCTAATACCAGAAAGTTCTTTTCGTTCTTTTTCAGATTGCTTAATTTTATTTTCCATCTGCTGTACAACATCAGGATTTTTATGAAGAAAATTATCCAACTTCTCCTTTAAAAAATCCATTACAAAGGCACGAACAGATTGACCATTGGGTTCTATTTCTGTAGATCCGAGTTTGGTTTTGGTTTGTGATTCAAAAACAGGCTCAATAACCTTTATACTTACTGCCGCAACAATTCCTTGTCTAATGTCTACAGGTTCGTATTTATTAAAAAAGTCCTTAATTACTTTGGCAACAGCCTCTCTAAAAGCGCTTTGATGTGTACCACCTTGTGTAGTATGTTGGCCATTTACAAAAGAAGAATAATCTTCACCATAACCCCTTGAATGTGTAAAAGCAACTTCAATGTCATTACCTTCAAGATGAACTATTGGATATAGTGGTGAACCATCCATATTAGCTTCCAATAGGTCTCTTAATCCATTTTTAGAAATGAATCGATTTCCATTGTAATTTATTGCTAAACCTCTATTTAAGTAGCAATAATTCCAAAACATTTTTTCCAGATAGTTATCCCGGAATTTATATTTTTTAAAAATCTCTTTATCAGGTGAAAAGAGCACTTTTGTCCCATTAGTTTGAGTTGTTTTTTCCAATGGAAAATCTTTAACAACATCTCCTCTTGTAAATGATACTTTCTTCAACTCTCCATCCCTAATCGACTCGACAGAAAAATCTAATGACAATGCATTTACAGCCTTAGTACCAACACCATTTAATCCTACAGATTTTTTAAATGCTCTTGAATCATATTTACCCCCAGTATTCATTTTAGAAACTACATCCTTGACCTTTCCCAAAGGAATCCCTCTACCATAATCTCTGATCTCTACTAACTCATTTTGAATAGAAATATCAATTTTTTTTCCATTCCCCATTACAAACTCATCAATAGAGTTATCTACGACTTCTTTAACTAAAACATAAATGCCATCATCTGCAGATGAACCATCTCCAAGTTTACCAATATACATCCCTGGACGCATTCTGATGTGCTCTTTCCAATCTAAGGAACGTATATTGTCTTCAGTATATTGAACTTCGTTATTGGCCATAATATGAGCTATATCATGCTAAAAATAGCATTTATGAAGAAATTACCCCTATTTAACAGAGTAACTTATTAACACTCAATTCTGAATTTAAAATAAAATGAAAAAAAGTTATCTTAATTTAAAGAAAATTGAATAACGTCTTCCATCTTTTTGACATATTTAAAATCAAGACCCTTTAAATAGTCTTGTTTAATATCTTCTACGTCTTTTTTATTGGCTTCTGGTAATAGAATATGTTTAACACCTGCTCTTTTAGCTGCAAGTATTTTTTCTTTAATTCCTCCAACAGCTAAAACATCTCCTCTTAGCGTTACTTCACCAGTCATAGCAAGGAATTTTTTCACTTTCTTTTTAGATATAGCTGAAGCTAAAGCAGTTATCATTGTAACCCCAGCAGATGGACCATCTTTTGGCGTTGCCCCCTCAGGAACATGTATATGAAAATTACTCTCATCTATGTCTTCTTGTGAAAATCCAAATTTATCTGCATTAGCCTTTAAGTATTCTAGAGCAATAACCGCAGATTCTTTCATTACATCTCCAAGATTTCCAGTCAAAGTAAGTTTTCCTTTCCCTTTTGTTTTAGAAGTCTCTATAAAAAGGATGTCACCTCCTGTTCTTGTCCAAGCTAATCCAGTTACTACTCCTGGAATTAAATGTTGAGAATATTTACTTGGGTCCATACCTGGACCTAGTGATTTAATAACAAAATCAGAATCAAGCTGAACTGAAAAAGATTCTTCAAAAGCAATTTGTTTTGCCCTTATTCTAACCAATTTGGCTAGCTTCTTTTCTAATCCTCTAACTCCACTTTCATTGGTGTAAGACATGATAACCTTTTCCAATATCTTTTGGTTAATCTTAACATCAGATGAGGCTATACCATGATCTTTAACCAGTTTTGGAATTAAGTGTTTTTTGGCAATTTGAATCTTTTCTTCTATAGTGTACCCATTTATAGGAATTATCTCCATTCTATCTCTAAGAGCAGGTTGAATAGTGGATAAATCATTAGCTGTAGCAATAAATAAAACCTTTGATAAATCATACTCAATTTCTACAAAGTTATCTTGGAAAGTATCATTTTGTTCAGGATCTAAAACTTCAAGTAAGGCAGATGAAGGATCACCGTGGCCTGATTTACCTATTTTGTCAATTTCATCTAAAACAAAAACTGGGTTTGAAGTTCCTGCCTTTTTAAGATTATTTATAAGCTTGCCTGGCATGGCNCCAATATATGTCTTTCTATGTCCTCTAATTTCTGCTTCATCATGTAAACCACCCAGAGACATTCTTACATATTTTCTGCCTATAGCTTCAGCAATGGACTTACCTAAAGATGTTTTACCGACACCAGGAGGACCATAAAGACATAAAATNGGTGATTTCATATCNCCTTTTAGTTTTAATACAGAAAGGTATTCAACTATTCGTTCTTTAACTTTATCAAGCCCAAAATGATCCCTGTCTAGAATTTTTTGAACCTTTTTTAAGTTAAATTGATCACTTGTATATTCACCCCATGGAAGGTCAATAAGCAATTGACAATAATTAATTTGAACGCCATATTCTGCTCCAGAAGGGTTCATCCTTTCTAACTTATCTAATTCTTTAGAAAAGACTTTTTCTACAGATTTTGACCATTTTTTTGATTTTGCCTTTTCCCTTAACTCGTTTATTTCTTGCTGAACTGGATTTTCACCCAATTGATTCTGAATCTCTTTCATTTGCTGATGAAGGAAAAATTCCTTCTGCTGTTGGTCAAGATCAGATTTTACCCTGGTTTGTATGTCGTTTTTAAGTTCCAACATTTGAAGCTCCTTATTTAAGTGCTTCATTAATAATTTTGCTCTTAAATGAATGTCAGGTTCTTCAAGCATTTTTTGTTTTTCATCAACTTCAGCATTCATGTGTGAGCTGATGAAATTAACCAAGAAATTNGGACTCTCTATATTCTTAATGGCAAAGGCAGCTTCTGAAGGAATGTTGGGAGAGTTCTTTATGATATTTAAGGCAAGATCTTTTAGACTATCAAACAAGGCTAATGATTCTTTTGACATCTTCTTTANACGTTTCTCTTCAAATTCTTCAATTTTAGCCACAATATAAGGGTCAGTAGCTAATTCCTCTACAAGTTTTAATCTCTTCTTNCCTTGTATAATTATGGTACTACTNCCATCAGGCATTTTTAACATCCTAATGATTTGAGCAACTGTTCCTATTTTAAATAAATCAGCATANANCGGTTCTTCNATANTGGAATCTTTTTGAGAAACNACNCCAATAATCTTATTGCCTTTATAAGCATCCTGAATGAGTTTAATGCTTTTATCTCTACCAAGAGTTATTGGTATTACTACTCCAGGAAACAACACATTATTTCTTAGAGGCAAAATGGGTAACTTATCAGGAACCTCCTCTAAATTCATTCTATCCTCATCCTCAGGAGATATTAGTGGAATGAATTCTGTATCTGTTTCAATTACATCCGATAAACCCTTCCAATCACTATCTGCAAAAAAGTCACTCATAATAGTTTATTACTTAGTTTAATGACAATATGTCTTGTGAAATTTAATTTGTAATTACAATGAAAAATAAAAACTCCCTGTTACTAATTAAATAAACACGTTCATAGAATTAATACTCAATTGATATGCCAAACTATATTATTTAGCAATTTGATGAAAGATATGCTTATAGATTTCTATGGTTTTTTTATCTAATTCAACATTTCTTCTTTTCATTACCACTTTGGCAACTTCAATAGCTTTCTTTATTTCATGAGTTACAAATCCGTTCTTGCCACCCCATGAAAATGAGGGAATGAATTTAGGTGGAAAACCAGCATCAAAAATATTAGCAAAAACCCCTACTACTGACCCTGTATTAAACATGGTATTGATACCAGATTTAGAATGATCTCCCATTATCAAGCCACAATATTGTGTGCCCGTACTTTTGTAATCATTGGAGAAATAATCCCAAGATTTGACAATACCATAATTATTTTTTAGGTTGGATGTATTGGTGTCAGCTCCTAAGTTACACCATTCACCTATTACGCTATTTCCTGCAAATCCATCATGTGCTTTGTTTGCATAACCTTGGAAAACAACATTACTCACTTCCCCTCCAACTTTACAGTATGGTCCCAATGTAGTAGCACCATAAACCTTTGTTCCCAACTTCAACACAGAACCTTCTAACATAACAAAAGGCCCTCTAATTAAAGAACCCTCCATGATTTCAGCATCTTTACTAATGTAAATTGGTCCTGTATCACTATTTAATGATGCACCTTGAATTTTAGCACCATCTTCAATATAAATTTGCCCTCCAATTAATGAATTATTTATGCCATAGGAAGATTTTTTTAACTCATCTGTTGCAAGAAATTGTAGATCATTT
>PBXW01000008.1 GCA_002727735.1 Crocinitomicaceae bacterium | reverse complement strand
ATTGAATAGAATTTTTCAATCTGTTAATTTTATACCTATATATAGGTCTGTAATCATAGATAATTAGAAAATGAAAAGATTTATTAATCTATCTTAAATGGAATATTAGCTACAGAATATTGATCATGAATGTTATTAGCAAAAACAAAAATTCTGTAAGCACCATTCTTTCTTGGAGCTTTCAAGACTAATTTATTACTTGATTGTGCAATAATTTCAAAATCTATTTTGTCNGGAGATTTTTGATANTCNCCTCCTTGCTGAGTTGAAAAAGTTTCTGGGTAAATTTCAAAATTTAAATACACCTCTTCATTNTTNTATTTATCTATAACNTATGAAAGTTCAATTTNATCATTCTTGCTAAATGTATGATTTGCTTTCCAGTTTTTTCCATTTAAAAATATTTCCTGAATACTTGGAGCTCTTTTTTGTGGCCAATAACCTTTCCAGCAGAAATGCATCACATCTACAGCTTCTGTAGGATTACCATTACTTAAATACATTCCATGCCATGTTGATGTTGATTCTTGTTTTTGACCCCACAAAAAGCAATATGAACCAAAACACATGTCTGTGTCTTTTTCTATAATTTCTTTATATCTTCTCTGACGTTGTTTTGCTTTAAATCCATTGGTAGGTTCAATTTTAGCACCCCAATTATTGACTTTAGCTTCAAAAGGACCATTTACCCCCCACTCTGTTATAATATATGGTTTTTCCCAACCAAATCGTCTAATGTTCATTGGGGCATTTTCAATTGCTCCGTAGACATTAATTCCTAAAATATCTACGCTTGGACAATATTTTTTAATCATAAAAACTTTTGCTGGATCCAATCCTGCAATTACAGTCATAGTAGGATGATTAGGGTCAACTTTTTTTATAAATTTTGCAATTTCTTCAATAGTTTCCCAAACCCTAAAATTTGAATACTTTAAATCAACCTCATTGCCTATTCCCCAAAGTATGATTGATGGATGGTCTTTTACACGAAGGATTTCTTTTTTGATTAATTCGATTTGTCCTTTGACATTATAATCATCATTGTAATCAAATCCATTTCTTTCTTGAGCTATCCAGATTCCTTGACAAACACTTAGGCCGTATTTTTGAGCTGAATCTAACAGACTGCTCTTATTGGTACTCCACAATCTTATAGAGTTTCCACCAGATTCTACAATTTTTTTAAAATTACTTTTTGCACCAGCACCTTTGATATAATAAGGCTTTCCGTTTTTATAAAACTGAAATTTATTGTTAGACTCTTTAATTTCGACAACAGAAGATTGTGTCCACACATTCAAAAAACATAGTGAAATTATTAACACAACAAAAAGTCTTAAAAACCTCATAATTTTACCCAGTTTGTAGGTTTATTTGGATTGCCTCTGAATTCAACAATATTAAAATCGCCCATTTCAAATTTAGATGTTTCAAGGATTTTAAATCTCAATTCTTTCATGTTAGACCAATCAACAGAATCAAAATCTTTGAATGATTTAAAAGGTATTGTTACAATTTGAAGATCTTCATTAACTTTTCTAATGTTATTTTCATTAATAATTTTACTAATTCTGCGTTTTTTACCAAGGTAAGAGATTAGCGTTATTTGGATTTTTGGCACTTTCCCTTTTACATAAAAGTTTAACGCTGAAGTAGAGTAAATATCAGATAAATTGGCCATTTCCCATTTATAAAAGGGAAATCCAAAAGAATTCCATTTATAATCATTAGATTTTGAATCATAATCCACTAATAAAGAAATTGAAACATCAAGTTCGGGTAGTGTTTTATCATAATTATTAAACTGATTCATTCTATCAATTCTTGTATTTAAATTGAATTTAAAATTGGATGAATAATTTTCATCTACTCCCCACCAATACTTTTTTTCGGCACCTAGAGATATTGGATGTTTAATAAATTTATGTGAAAAGATTTCATCTGAATAATTGTAGTTGTGTTTGTGTGGCACAATTTTAATATCATCTAGATGAAAATCTCCCTTATTTTGAAGTTGAATTCTAAGCTCTTTAATATTNGAAATATTTACCCCTTTATTTTGAAATTTAAAAGTTGACAATGGAATCAGCACTTTTCTCCATTGNTGATCAATTTTACCACCNTCAATATTGAGTAAATTTATTTTTGAAAAACATTGTTTTTCAGCATAATCTACTAATGCAAAAAACATAGGAACTTTAAAAAATTCACNAGAATCACATCTAATTCTAAATTGAATAGCAGTTGAATTTATAATTGGTTTTAAATTTTTAGATTTGAAATTACCCCATTTGAATCCAAAACCTAACCATTTACATTCCTCNTTCTTGTNCCATACAATATGCAAATGATCAGTACCAATGTAATTATTTAGGGTGTCAAAATTTATTTCTTTACAAGAATTACTTTTCCCCCANACNCCNGTTAATTTACTATCTGAAAATATATTTTTATATTGAAAAGTAGCATATGGATCTGGTGATTCATTAACTTCATCATAAAGTTGAACATTACTCATCGACTTGCATGAAAACAATAAAAAAAGGATTGGAAATATTTTGTGATTCTTAAACATTATTGATTTAAAATATCAGCACCTTCAGTAAAGATTAAAAAATCAACATCTGTCCTTACATCTATTCCCATATTTTCCGGACAGTTAGCACTTAGACCTGGACAGCTTTGGCACTGTAGCTTTATAGCTGTAATATTCTTAGGCTGCCTTATATTATTTCCCCCACTTGATTTGACCTCAAATTGATCATAACTTACAGAAACCATATTCCAACCTACCCAATCTACAGGTCTTATTTGATATTTATAGACTTCCATTGTGTCTTGAAAAACATCAGATGCATTATTTGACAAATCATCATTGAAGGGGTAATTAGATTCAGATATCAAAATGTTTATAAACTGATCAGATGCAACTTCTCCATTAATTCCAGATAATACACCAAGATTAATGTAAAAATCCTCTGCAGATGAATTTACCGAAGACATATCCAATGGAAAATCAATACTCCCTAAAAACCATTCATTCCAACCCATTCTACCGCCCATCTTAAAATAGCTGTTTCCATTTAATGGGTCATCACTTGCTGTATCAAAAGTCATGTTCATTGAAAACTGATGAAAAACAAGTGCATCTTGAGGAATTCCATTTTCAAAATCAGCAACTATGATTCCATCATAAATCTTATTTCCTGTAATTATTAGCGTATCTCTTAAAGTATCGGGTTCTGTTAAAAAACTTAGTTCTAAAGCACATGTTTCCTCACCAAAAAAGGGGACTTTGGAAGTATTTCCATTCCAACTGACCACATTTGAGTCTATAATGTCCGAAAAGCCGGTTATTTCTTTTATGCTACCCGTCTGTAACCCCTTTATGGTAATTTTCCAGTCCACACTTTTATTGAAATCACAGAAAAATTTAACTGTCTCATTATTGGTGAAATTTGGGGTTGAATTTGAAATTATAAATGGACTTGAAATAGAAAAATCACCATATAGGTTTTGAAGTGAAGGTCCCTCAAACTCATCCTTTGTACAAGCAACAAATGTAAGGAATATGAGTATAAAACATCTTATGTAATTTTTTGTCATCATAGTTTAATTGAGAAAATGAATAATAACCTTTGGAAATCAAAATCATTGAAATTAGCACGATTGAATTCAGAGCCCCAAAAATTGTATTGTATATCTATGTAAACATCTTTTTTAAATTGATATTTAATTCCTAAGGCATGTAAGTAATCTATTCTATTGTAATCAACTTGTTGAAATGTTATAATCTCATCAAATCCATCTCTAACAGTTAAATATTCGTTTCCAAGAGCTTTAACTCTTTTAGTAGAAAAATTAAAATATACCTTGTCCAATAATTCTTTCTCCATTTTAAAATCAATATGATTACTATTTAAATTAATGAATTCAATNGAATCACCTTCTCTATTCGTAATTTGATTCAAATAACCCAAAGAAAAATTAAATTCTTTTTTATGATTAAANANTTCATTTAGGTAAACTTTTGNCAACTGAGAAAAAGTTAAAAANGTTCTTTTNCTTGATGTGCCTTGTCCTATAACTTCGCTAAAAAATGAAGTGCTAAAATTTATATCAAAATACTTCTTTTTATTCTTGTAAAAACCTTTAAGAAATACTCCTATTCTGTTTGGTGTTGCATCTCCATAAGGTAATGCATTTGAAAAAATAGGATTAAAATTCATNAGTGTAGGAGATATATTTTGATTNTAAATGTTTTGATCAGTTATTATATCAAAAACTGAAATTGGCCTNANTACTGCATCATTAGAATAAGTCGTGTATATAGTAGTTAAATTTGACTCTGTCATATCTATTCTCCTAGACTGTGCAGCAGAACTTCTAAAATTTGGATCAACATACCTTGAACCCCATGAAATATTAAATAAAGTGTCCAACTTTGAAAGTTCGCTTTTGTACTCAAAAAACATACCTAATTTTCGATGAGAAATAGAATCATAACCCACCTTGTGGGACCAACTTCTTTCTGAAAAACCAGCCTGTATTTTACTATTAAAATTGAANTTTTTAGNGTTATNNTTATGTATTAATCCGATTTGATAAACTGGATTTTTTACAGATTTTAATTGTGTACCGCTGTTTGGNAACTCATTAAGTGTTGAATAATTAAGTTCNGCAGATATTGAATTACTAATCTTCGAATAAATAGTAGCTCCTGATAAGAGCATGTCACTTTGAAATGTATTTAATGCGCTGTTTATTTGACTCGATCCCCTNGGCCTAGTGGTAAAAAAATCAAACTCAAGAGTTCTTATAAATCTATCGAATTTATAGGAAAAATCAACTTGTAAACCTTGTAGTCTCCATCTATTTTCTTCGTAAAAATTTTCATAGTCAATAATTGATTTATAGGAATTATAAAAATCTGATTTATAGAGATTCAAATCTTCATCATAATTATAAAGTGTAAATCTGTTTTGTTTCAAATAAATATCTCCAACAGAAAATTTTATTTTGTTTTTAANGGTGCCCCTAGCNGTTAATTGTCTTACGTCTATTTGAGTACCAGATCCAAAAAACCCACCAAATTGATTTTGAACCCTNACTTGACCAAAAACTTCAATGTTNGGAATAGGATTTACATGCACATTTAAATCAATCAAATTATAACCACCAGACATGTTATTTGGAGAAATTGTATCCCCATTCGAAACAACATTATCTCTTGAAAAATATGATCTTCCTAAACCATCAAACCAAATTTTTTCATTTTGTTGAGTAAATGATATTATCTCTAACTGAAAAACAGAAATNCTAAACAATAATATTTTTAAAAAGTGATTTTTCATTAAAACAAAAATTTAAGNTCTAACATAGTTTCAGTTCCCTTTAGATTATTGAATACAAAGTTTGGATCATAATATTTATAGAAATTTTGTCTAAAAAACAACATAGCATTTTCACCAATTTTAAAATCAATNCCACAACCAAACAAAGTATTTCTTTGATTTCTCTCAAAATTTCTTGTNGAATTTTCATTAAAAAAATGATGAATTAAATTAATTGGACTACCTAATGAACTATTGTTATCCCCTATTTCAGTTTGATTGTTACCTATGACACGTTCAATTCCAACATTTAAAACAAGATAAGTATTCTTATTAAGCTCAAAACTTAAATCAAGTTCGTTTGATAACTGACTAATTAACATTTCTAAATTATATTTCGGCAAAGGAGAAAANGATTTACTACATGAATTAAATCTAGTTAANANAAAAATATAAAATTGANGATTNAATAGTGTTCCGTTNTATTTAGCTTGAAATTCTATACTATTAAAATACTTTTTAAAATTGGCCAAACCATTATCGTTGGTATCAACCAAATCCACATTTTCAAATATGTTTCTGTANGTTGAATTTAAATTATTGTAAGGCCCCCAATCACGAGCAAATAAATACAATCTAGATAGAGTTTCAGAATTCACATTGTATCTATAGGATAAGCTTGCCGCNGATGTGTCAATTTCTGAAGAAACACCTATACCAGCATTAATTTTTAATCTCNTGAAAGAATGTTCAGCATTAATGCTAATTCCTTGTCGATTATTGGTATGTCTTCCTAAACCAATTATTGGACTGTTAAANTGAGGNCTAATTGTAGTGGCTCTATTGTTNGCTCCTACATCTGGAAATACCTCTAAAACTGTTGTGTTTAAAAAATTACCTGTAAGATTGACAAATTCTGGAGCAATTCTATAAGCTTGTAAATCAATGGGAAATTTTAAATTTTTTGTGGTTTTAAAGTTCGCAATAATTGCTTCTCCAAATTCAAAGTTATTTTCTGGAGAATTATAACTGCCAAAACCTCCCTCTANAGAAAAGTGTAATGATTTCCATTGTGTGTGAAAATTCTAAAGTATTTATGGAATATCTTCTNAAATCTGATGANAGTGTNTCAACAAGATTACTAGAGTTTAAAAAATTATAAGCTANATTAAAATCATTGATTTTTTTATTGATTTTAAANCAACTTGTGTAATTATTAGACAACTCATTAAAACTTGACCTATTAAAAGGAGTTTTTCCAATAACTCCTTTAAATGAAAGATTAAATGGGAGATCTTGGCCTTGAAGAAAAACCCCTTGAAAAGCTCTATTACCATAACGCAAACCATCATCAATTAAACCATTTTCATAATAGCTCTTATATCTTAGTTCAGGAGTATTGGTTAGTCTAGTCTGAGGTCTTCGATGATATAAACTTTGCCTGTTAAATGTTCTATTTCCCCAAACTGTTAACCTGCTTTGCCTATACCAATTAACTCCACCAGAACTCAAGTTTAATTTTCCAAATTTTGTTTTAAANGAAGTNCTTAGATTGATTCCCAATTCAAGCGTTAGATTATTATTATCACTTTCTGGNCCTTTATACAAACTATTTAGCATAAAATCTGCTCCAATGGTAATTTTATCCTTTGTAAGCCCTTTTAATTTTAGAAGCAACATGGGTTCCCTGAACTGATCTCCTGATAAAATAGCTAATGTTTTTCCAGAATTATTTGGAAATACTTCTTTTTGATTTCTTACAAAACCTAAAAATCTATAATAGCCTGTAAAACTAAATTGACTTGATGGATTCTTTGTGTAGTTGATATTACTCGAAAAGGGAGTTTGAAAATCCCCTAAAGATGTTTGAGAGAGAAAATTTGAAAACTGAAATATCAATAAAATGAATGTTAAATATTTCAGGNTTTTTTTAAGCATTAGTGTAAAAACTACAATATATTAATTTTTTCATTTATGATTGAAAAAGTTAATCTTATATGTCTCTTACACATCTAAATCCTGTATGACTCATACCTGTTTCTTCGGAATGTGGCATTCTTGCTGANACCCTATAACTTGAACAATAACTGTCNTTACATAAANAGGATCCACCCCTNATCACTCTTTTTGGATCATAAGGTTCTAATGAGTATGACCAAGTTTTAGGACCTTTAGGATCTATTGCTGTAGTAAATCTCTCAAAAGATTCATAATNTCGNTCATCAAACCAATCAGCACATATTTCCCAAACATTACCAGCCATATCGTATAATCCATAACCATTNGGTGGANACTGTTTAACTGGAGCTAATGAAATAAACCCNTCNCTNGCATNATTANANGTTGGNAAAACNCCAGACCAATAATTACATTTAGGGGAACCATCATCAACTAATTCATTTCCCCAAGGGTAAATTTTATTTTCTAATCCTCCTCTTGCAGCCCANTCCCATTCNGCTTCAGTAGGTAANCGTTTACCACACCATTTTGAATAGGCTAAAGCATCTTTGTAAGCAATATGAACAACAGGAAAATTATCCNTTCCTTNNATAGAACTTTCTGGACCTTGNGGATGTTTCCAATTAGCCCCTTTTATCCAANACCACCATTGGGAATAGTCAATAAGGTTTCTAACTNATTTAGGAGCCATAAAAACCATAGAGCCTGGTNCAAGTTGTTCATCATTTGGTTTTGGTGTATTTGGTGGNAGTTGTTTTTTTAGNTCATTCCAATCAATGTGTTTTTCAGCTACGGTTATATATCCTGTTTCTTGAACAAATTTTTTAAACTCATAATTTGTTACTTCATGNGCATCCATNAAAAAAGATGTTACACTTACTCTGTGTCTTGGAAATTCTCTTTGTAAAGCAAAACGTTCTTCAACAGAACCCATCATGAATTCACCACCTTGTATAAAAATCATTTCATCCGTTACAACATCTATAAAATTTGTATCATGATTAGATATTTCCAAATCACGATGTGCATCNGGCACATTTAATAAAAAATTATTTCTTGAATTCTCACAACACGAATTATGGTTGTTTATACTATCATTTTTTTGATTGATTTTAATTGAATCGGATTTATCATTATAACACGAAAACAGGGTGAAATACATCACAATAACACTAAAAAGAATATTTATTTTTGAATAAATCACACTAATATGTTGAATTGAATTCTTCTATCTTTTGGTTTTTCCATGTTATACCTTCTTCCCATTTGGGTGCTTTTACAGAAATTAAATACTTTTCCAAAATATCATTTAATTCTGCTGTTTTATCAGGTTTTTCTTTTGATAAATCTTTCATCTCCGACAGATCATTATCAAGATTATATAGTTCGACTTCATTATTATCATTGTATCTAATCAGTTTAAAATTATCAAATCTTAATGCTGAGTGAGGTCTATTTAATGCAATTTTATTTTTATAGGGTACATGAAAGAAAATTCCAGGAATGCTTCTTTTGATTACATTATCTTGTCCATATAATATTTTATGAAAGCTACCTCCGTCAATTTTATTCAATGGTTTAGAATACCCAGAAATTTCAGCAATGGTGGGTAAAATATCTGAACCACTAATTGGCACATGAGTCTGAGTGTTAGACTCAATTCCTGGACCTTTAACAATAAATGGAACTCTAATGCCTCCTTCTANAGCATCCCATTTACCTCTACTCAAAGGATAATTGAAACTTTTGTCGTAAGGTCTTGCTGCGGGTATATTTGGTACAGAACCATTATCAGATAAATAAATTATGTANGTATTATTATCAATATTCAATTGACTTAATTTATCCATGACTAAACCTAAGCTACTGTCCAAATTATGAGTCATGGCAGCAAAGCCAACATTATCATGTCTTACCCCTTTTGGCTTTTTATCAAAATGAGAAAAACTATGTTCAGTTGTTTCTAATGTCGCGTGTACAGCATAATGAGAAATTTGAAGGTAAAAAGGAGATTTATCTTTAACATTATTCTCAATAAATTCTAATGCATTATGAGTTATTGAAAATATTTTTTTTGGATTTTCTTTCTTAGTTGTTTCCCATTGTTCAGGACTATTTACAAAACCACCATCTTTATTTTTAGTAGGCCCGTCACTTATGTCATATCCTAAGAGGTTAGGGTTACTTCCCATTCCCCACTTTCCAAAATGNGCTGTACGATACTGATTATCTACACNTTTAAGCATTTTTGGAATACTCATCAAATTTTCATGGTCAATATGATCGGTATTCATACCAACTCTTATCAACGACATTCTTGCTGGAGATTTACCAAACTGAATACTATATCTTGATGGAGCACAAACTGGNGCTGAGGAGTACGCATTTGAAAATTTAATTCCATTTTGAGCTAAAATTTCCAAATTTGGCGTTTCATGGTAATCACTTTTAGATAGAGGTTCTTTATTCATCATTTGAACAGAAGTTCCGTTCCAACCCTGATCGTCAACTAGAAAAACAATGAAATTAGGAGATTCAGTCTTGTGTTTTTTGGGTGCATTTACACATGAAAACAACATTATGTAAACAGTAATAAAAATTAATGATTTGACGACATTTTTATTTAGAATCATCACAACATTATTCATTTTTCATTAGAACTCTTTTTCCATTTTCATCATGAATATCTCCGAAAGTAATATTAGGTGCTTTATTTATAGCTTTTGGGTTGTCAAATCTTCTACCCAGTTCGTCAGGTATTTTATTGGCATTTTTAATTCTTTCATTTAATACAATTGTTAAAGAATCTAATAAGGGTTTAAATTCAATATTATTAGCCAAATTTAAAAGTTCATTGGAATCTGATAAATGATCATATAACTCAAAACCAAATTCACCATCATTTCCCCACATTGTTATTCTATGATGATTAGTTTTCATGGAATATCCATTATTAAGTCTCGTTAATGCGTTTTTTCTGACTTCTGATTTTTCACCGACTAAAATTGGCTTTAAACTTCTTCCAACAACATGTTTTGGTGTTTTTATTTCTGTTAAATCCATCAATGTTGGATAAAGATCTAAAAGCTCAACTGGAGACTTAATTATTTTTCCTCCTTCAATATTTGGAGCATATATTATAAGTGGAATTCTAGTAGCATTTTCAAAAAGTGTTAATTTCTGCCAGTGTCCATGTTCTCCCAAATGATATCCATGATCAGATGTAAAAACAACAATGGTGTTTTTATCCAATCCTGTTTCTTTTAATTTTTGAAGTACTCTTCCAACTTGGGCATCAACAAATGATACGGTGGAATAGTAGGCTTCCTTAATTTCTTTAGCTAGATCCACATCTAAGTCTACTTGGTTGTATTTAGCCCTTATGGTTTTTGCTGCTGGAATAGGTATTGTTTTTAGATAATCATCAGAACTTTTTTGTATTACCATTTCTTCTCTATTGTAAAAATCAAAATATTTTTTTGGTGCCACAAAAGGGGTATGTGGTCTAAAAAAACCAACAGCCAAAAAGAACTGTTGACTATTATTGGCAAATTTTTCAATCATTTTAATAGCCTCAGAGGCACCTATCCCATCAGTCTGTTCTTTATCTATTCCATCAGCTGCTAACCAACTTAAAGTACCACCGTATCTTCTTTCAGACAAAGTGTTGATTTTATACTCTTCCAATTTATCTCTACCATAAGGGTTTATGGTTTGATCCCAAGAATAAATATCATCGGCTCCCGAAGTACCAATAGCACTTGGATTGTCATAGTGAAATATTTTTCCAATCCTCACAGATTGATAGCCTTGTTGTCTGAACCTTTGACCTAAAGTAATAACATCAGGTATTGCATTTCTTATCAAAACATTATTTTGAGTAATGTTGGTTTGATTGGTGTAAAGACCCGTCATAAAGGAAGCCCTTGATGGTCCGCACAATGGGTATTGATTATGTGCATTTAGAAAGGTAAAACCATTATTTGCTAAATGGTCAATATTTGGAGTTTTCACCAATGGATGACCATATACACCTAAATCACAATTTAAATCATCTGCAATAATGAATAAGACATTTAATTTATCAAGATTTTTATTGTTGTGGTCTACTGTTGTACAAGAATTAAGGAAAAACAATGTAATTATTATAATCGAATAAATACGTTGATTTTTCATGAGGAAAATTTTAATGTTGAATTACAATATATTCACTTTCCCACTTGTCATTTATTAAATAACTAAGACAATAAACATTGCTTTGAAAATTAGTTAAGTTAATTAGTTTATTTCTTTGATTTTTATCGTCTATATAAACGGTTTTTCCATATATATCCCTTATTATGATTTTATCAATTACATTTTTGTTTTGTATGGTTATAAAACCTTCTGATGGATTGGGATAAACTAAAATATCTTTTGTTTTATTTTGAATATTAGAGCTTACAGAAGAGCATGTGTCACAGCTTCCCCAGCATACTGGAATAAGTGTGGTATCGCTGTTCGGAATTACTAAGATTCTATTTGTGAAGTTTGTATTTCCATTTGTGCAAAAGCCGGTTGGATCATTTGTCTCTTGAATTGACCAGTCATCAGCTGAAAATTTATATTCAATAGTATCTCCACTAACAAAAGGTAGTGTTACTTCCCAAATATCATTTTGAAGTGAAGATGTCATTGGATTACAATTTCCACACCAAGAATTAAATGTTCCATTTAACTCTGGGGTTATAAACGGTTCTGTTACATTGGCCATATTTAATTTAAAGGTTACATCAACAGTGTCTATTACAATATTAGTGTTAGATATAACCATCTGTTTCCAATATATAGTATCTCCATTAGCAACCCCCCAAGGACCTCTAAGCCCAAATCTTGCAACTGGCCCACTGTAAACACCATTTGTAGGAGTTGAGTCTAAATGAATGGTATATGTTGAATAACCCGTCATTGATGTATCAACCAAGAAGTTGAAATAACAAAATGCTGTATTAGAATTGGGTGGGTACACAAAAAGTCTTGCGTTGGCATTAGCTGGAGTTGTTGTAGGGTTTTTTAGGGTGATCTCAACTTTATTGTAATCAGAAGCATCAATACCTAAATCGGCTTGTAGATTTCCACTCCTCATAATTGGCGTTGTATTAAAAGATCGCATCGCTAAAGCATCAGGCTGTTCTGTTAACGTACATCCACCACCACTCACCCATCCTTCTTTAGAATTTTGCCAATTGTAGATAATTTGTGCATTACAAATAAGAGTTACAGATAATGAACTAATAAGAAAAGTGAATAAAAGAACTTTTGATTTAAAATTAGTAGTAAAAATTTTTAGATGTTTTGCCATAAACTAAGTGTAAAAATTACATTTTCCAATTTAGTAAAAATTACTTTTGAAGTCATTTTTAATTAAACATTTCATAGTTTTAGCTTTTCAATCAAAAAGAAATGAATAAAAAAATTAGACTAATACTGATTATGGGTCTAACTGCTATTGGTTTAGCTTTTGGGCTTTTATACCTAACATGGGGTGGTGACAATGAAAGTAAATTAGAAAAAACCATCATTAAATCAACAGATGAAAACAGTGTCAAATCATTTGATGATTTAATATCCACAACATGGATTAGTCAAAAGGAAGATTCTTCAAGTGCAGAAATCTCATTTACCATTGAAAGTAGTCCAAAATACACCAAAGGCTATTTTGAAAATTTCGATATTCTGTTCAAAGTATCTGACAATGACCCCACTAAATCAAAACTCAAGGTTTCAATAGATGTAAGTAGTATTGACACAGATAATAGCATGCGTGATAAAAACCTAATGGATGAGGATTACTTTAATACTATTAATTATCCATCCATATCATTTATTTCAAAAGAAATAAAAAAAGAAGATACTAATTATGTCACCACAGGTATAATTGACATGATGGGAAAAGAAAGTGAGTTAAGCTTTAAATTCAATTTCAAAGGAACAGAACTAAATAAGAACAATAAAGAAGTTGCCATTTTTGATGGTGAATTTCAGCTAAATCGAGTTGACTTAGGAATGCCCTCGATAAAATCTATTGGTGATAAAGTGGATGTAAGCTTTTATTGTGAATTAGTTCAAAAAAAATAATCCTTATTTCATATATTTTTTGGTATGCTAAAAATTGCATTTGACAAAAGGTACATTCTTCCTTTACCAGAGGGTCATCGTTTTCCTATGATGAAATATGAACTCATTCCTAGTCAATTAGTATATGAGGGAATAGTGAGCAAAGAAAATTTTTTTTCTCCAAATAAAATCGAAAACTATTGGGTTGAAAAGGCACATGATATTGAATACATACAGAAGTTAAACAATCTTAATTTGAGTCGAAGTGAAATTAGAAAAACAGGATTTCCATTGACTAAAGAACTTGTCGAAAGAGAATACATTATTACAAAAGGAACATGTGAATGTGTTGACTTCGCATTGAATTATGGTGCAGCAGCAAACATAGCTGGAGGAACACACCATGCCTTTAAAGATAGAGGTGAAGGATTTTGTCTATTTAATGATGTTGCAGTAGCATCATATTATGCTATGGAACAATACAATTTTAGTAAAATTTTGATTGTAGATTTAGATGTTCATCAAGGTAATGGAACAGCATCTATATTTAAAAACGAAGACCGAGTATTTTCTTTTAGTATGCATGGGGAAAAAAACTATCCTTTTAAAAAGGAAAATTCAAACCTAGACATAGAACTTGAAGACGGGATAAATGATGAATTATATCTGTCAATACTAAATGATGCGCTCAAAAACATTCAAAAACAAATTAGTCCTGAAATTATATTTTACATTTCTGGGGTTGATATCCTATCTACAGATAAACTAGGTAGACTTGGTGTTAGTAGAAATGGATGTAGACAAAGAGATGATTTAGTATATGAATTAGCTAGAAAAAATCAAATACCAATTGTTACCTCAATGGGTGGCGGATATTCAGAAAAGATTTATGACATTGTAGAGGCACATTGCAATACCTACAAAAGTATGATTGATATTATATTTTAGTCCCAACTGAAATATGCTCTAAAATCTAAATCATGTTGGTTATATCTGATACTATCAAAAAATCGATCATTTTGTCTAGTTCCCAAATAATAAAATGGATTAATAATAGCAGAGTCAACAATTTCTACATTTGGGTTGTCATAATCAAAAAATACAATTTTATAATCACTTGATTCCCAATCATAATTTTTTAATGAACTTACATCTGATAGATCCACCAAAACATCTTCACTCATGTAGGAAAAATTTACACTGTATATATCTGGTAAAACATGAACAAGTTCATCATCAATAAATACATCAAAAGTCATATCCCACCATGCAAATGGGGAATCCCAACCTACACCATTGTCATTCTCATCTTTAACATTATAAATTCTCACTGAATCTAATCTTACATATTGGTGGTATTTACATCTACCGTTGTCTATTGATCTATTAGCATTATAATTATAAGCTAATGGGTCTGTACATCCCTTTTTACAGCTTGTAAGAGGTAAAATAAATATAAGCACTAAATAGAGTATGTATTTATTCATAAATTAAAATTAAAATTAAAAAAAAATCACCCCGAAAGGTGATTTATATTTTATTGATCTGATTGTGAAGAAATTATGGCGAAATTTCTAGCTGGAGAACAAGCTGTATGAATATTTGGTCTCCAAGGCTCCTTCTCCCAAGTATATGGTGTTCCTGTGTAGAAAAAACCTGACGCTGTCATTTGTTTGTTNTTCATNGTAACAATATCCAATTGGTACTCTTGTCCATCATATAAAGATATATTTAGAAATCTTCCTCCATCATTTTCACAACTCCAAACACCNTTTTTTTCATACAATAATTCCCCAGATTTACCACACCAAATTGTATATATCACATCTCCATTTTTTCTGAAGGTGTATGCATAACCCGTATTTTCATCCAATTGATTAGAATATATATCGTGAGTAGGTCCAAAAACATTAGCATGATAATGATTTTTACCTTCATTTGGTTCAACAGTACTCCCATTTCTGTCTGTTACATCATCAATTCTAGTTAATGATGCTGTGCCAAAACTAGCACCTTGTAACATCCAAGAGCCTTTAAATATCTTGTTTGAGTTATTTAAAGGAAAACATAAATAATCATCGTTTTTTTTGCATGAACCCAAGCCAATTGCTATAACGGTCAACCAACTTAGAATTTTGTAAAATTTATTTGTTTTCATGGCCTATAGTTTTATTGGTTTTATTGTATTAAACAATAGTTGTGCCAAAGACAAGATTTAACTTAAACAACTCTGTATTATTATTNTTTATTAGTACAATTTTGCAATGTGGATAATATAATTGACAAACTAAAGTCTAGAATCTTAAGCCATGATATAAGCAAATATGCTTCATCAAGAAACTTCAAAAATGGTCATGTAAGTAAGTTATCTCCATATATATCAAGAGGTGTCATTTCAACAAAGTTTGTTATTGAAACACTTTTAAAAAATAAAACGGAGTATAGAAAATCTGAAAAATTTTTTCAAGAACTAGCCTGGAGAGATTANTGGCAAAAAAAATGGCAAATGTCACCAAATATTGATGTAGATNTTAGTTTCAATCAAAAACCAGTTGCTCANCGAAATTTACCCAAAAATATATTGGACGCTAATACAAAAATTAGTGCTGTAGATAATGCCATNAAAGAATTCTACAATACTGGCTATTTGCACAATCATATGAGAATGTATATTGCTGCTATATGCTGTAACGTTGGACAATACCATTGGTTAAANCCAGCNAAATGGATGTATTACCACTTAATAGATGGCGATTGGGGAAGTAATGCATTAAGTTGGCAATGGGTNGCTGGTACCACAAGACAAAAAAAATACATAGCAAATCAAGAAAACATAAATAAGTACTTCTTTACCAATGATAAAAACACATTCATNGATAAGAGCTATGAAAATTTATATTCATTTAATAACATTCCAGCANCTTTAACTCATCAAAAAACAATCCAACTAAATACCATATTACCTAAGAAAACTAGACCCATAGTCGATGATAGCAAACCTACTTTTATATACAATTCTTACAACCTTGANCCCAACTGGTATTTAAATGAAGCTGGAAATAGAATACTTTTGNTTGAGCCCTCTCATTTTAAATCTTACCCTGTTTCTGAAAAAGTTATGGNCTTTATCATAACATTATCNTCNCAAATTAAGGACATACAAATAGCCGTAATGGAATTTAATGAATTACAAGATATTATTAAGAATTGTAGTTCTATACACTATAAAGAACACCCTTTTGCAAGACATTACAAAGGAATAAAAACAGAAAGAGACTGGATATTTNCCGATTTAGAAGCAGATGNATCTTTTTTCAAGTATTGGAATAAAGGAATTAAACAANTTAACTACTGATGAAACATTTTAGCAAAGACGACATAGAACAAATGCCCAAAATAAAAAGGCTAAATATTATTAATAGTATTACAGGAATAAAGCCAGCAAATCTCATTGGTAGCATTGATTTGAAGGGAAACACTAACCTTGCCATTTTTAGCAGTGTGGTTCATCTTGGGAGCAACCCAGCGTTATTAGGCTTTATATTGAGACCACAGGAAAAAGTAAGAAGACACAGTTATGAAAATATTATTGATTTAGGGTTTTACACCTTGAATCAATTACCTAATAACATGACTTTAGAGGGGCATTTTACATCTGCTAAATTTGAAAAAAATATTTCAGAATTTGATAAATGTAATTTCACCCCNGAGTATTTAAAAAATTTTAATGCACCTTTCGTAAAAGAAAGCCATTTAAAAATTGGATTGAAATATGTTGAAAGTATCCCAATACCATCAAACGGTACCATAATGATTGTTGGAAAGGTAGAACAAATACATGTTGAGGAAAGTGCTTTAACTGAAGAAGGGTACATCAATTTAGAAAAAACAAATTCAACTGGCATAAGTGGATTAAATAGTTATTATAAACTTCAAAAAATAGATTCATATCCTTATGCTCGTCCGTCTGAATTACCAAGTTTTATCGATGAAAGGAAATAAAGAATATTTAGCTGATAAGTACTGTTTAGTTTGTGAAAAACCATTTACGTGGAGAAAGAAATGGAAGCAAAATTGGGAAAATGTAAAATACTGCAGTAGAAAATGTAAATCACAAAAAAAGCTAAAAGAGAATACAACATTTATCTAAATTCTATATTTGAATATGTCAATTATTTTAGAAGTAAATAATCTCAGTAAAACCTACAAAAATTTTAAAGCTATTGACGATATATCTTTTCAAGTGAACAAAGGAGATATATATGGATTTCTTGGTCCTAATGGTGCTGGGAAAAGCACTACGCTGAGAATGATTTTAGGATTAATAAAACCCAATTCAGGAGAGATTAAACTAAATGGTTCTTTTATTAATTTTAAGAACAAAAAATACTTAAATAATATAGGAGCTCTTATAGAACGTCCTGACTTTTACAAAAATTTGAGTGCCTATCAAAATTTAAANATNTTGTACAGCATGTCNCGTGTTAACAACCCAGAAATAATCCATGATGTATTGCATGAAGTTGATTTATTNGANAGGAAAGACGACAAAGTTGGTAGTTACTCGCAAGGTATGAAACAACGTTTGGGCATCGCGCAAACTCTTTTACACAATCCACAAGTAATCATTTTAGACGAACCTTCNAATGGTTTAGATCCACAGGGGCAGGCCGATATGAGAGAGCTTATTTTGAAAATAAATAAAGATAAAGGCATCACTGTTATTATTTCAAGTCACATTTTAGCTGAAATAGAAAAAATTGCAAACAGAATGATTGTAATTAATAAAGGGCAAAAAATTATTGAGGGAGATGTTGGNNAACTTATGTCTAGTGAATCTATTAAACTGAGTATTAAAACAACCTCAAATAAAGAAATCGAAAACTTCTTTAATAGCAGAGATATCGNTTATGACANTAATGATGATCTTTACACTATTTCATGGCTAGAAAANAACATAGACCAATTGGTAAAAGAATTACATNATAATAATATTTCAATTTTTGAAATCAAACAACTTAAAACTTTAGAAGAATATTTTTTGAANCTAACCAATTGATTAAACTGATAAGCATAGAACTCTTTAAGGTTGTCAAGAAACCAAGAACTTACATTGGTTTTTTAGCCATTTTTCTGATTGTTGGTGCCATGCAATTAGCCATGTACTTTGAAGGTGAGGAATTGATTTCTATTGCTATTCAAAACTTAGAAAATGATTTTAGATTAGAAGGAAAAATAATCAATGCCAATTTACTTACCTACATACTTCTTAATAGTATCATTATTCACATACCCATACTTATTTGTCTAGTAACTGGTGATGCTATTGCTGGAGAATCTGCTTCAGGGACCTTGCGTTTAATTTTACAAAAGCCCTTCAAAAGAAGTCAAATCTACATAGCAAAAGCATTAACAGGATTTTTATATGCCATTTCATTGATGTTGTTTTTAGCATTAATGACATACGGATTAGGCATGTTATTGTTTGGCTCTGGGGACTTAATTGTTCTTAGAAGAGGTGTTACCGTTATTGCAAGTGATGATGTTAGTTGGCGATTCTTTTATGCTTTTTGTTCTGGAACTCTTTCTATGGTTGTNGTTGCTTCTCTCTCTATGATGATATCTTCTTTTGTCAATAATGCCATAGGACCTATTGTTGGAACCATAGCCATACTCATAGGACTCAATATCATTTTTACTCTTGGCGCACCAATATTTAAGGACATTATTCCCTATGTTTTTACAAGTCATTTTATAAAATGGCAATATTTCTTTGATTTTGACATAGATAAATCAGCACTTGTTCATTCTGTCATTATTCAAACTAGCTATATACTTGTTTTCAATATAATTGGGCTTTGGAATTTTAATAGAAAAGATATTCTGACATGAAAAAAATAACAATAATCATAATTGCTTGCATTTTACCATGTATAGTTTTTTCTCAATCAAATGAAGCAAGAGTGAAAATGCTNAATGTNGTTGAAAAATTAGAGTNAGTNCCACCCTATTCATGTGATGTCAATATCAAAATAGACGTAAAATTCATAAAGATAAAAGAACGTATAGGAAAAATGTATTACAATTCCCCTAACGATATTGATTATAAAATTAAAGGTTTCGCTTTTTTACCAAAAAAAGAAATGGGGGCAACATCAACAGATTTGTTTAAAGAGGACTTTATTGCCATTGATATGGGATCTGAGAATGACAATCAAATCATTAAAGTTATTCCCATGGACATAAACTCTGAGATTGTTACTGGACAATTTTGGATTAATAAATCTGAATTGATTCAAAAAATGATTCTAATAACTAAAGATAAAGGTAGTTACACTGCAGATTTAACTTACAGTAATATTAATCACAATCTACCTAAATCCATTAAAATGTCATTTGATGTTAAAAATCAAAAAATGCCAGCCATGCTAACAGGTGATTTAGAAAGTTATGTTGAAGAAGATGATGATGGAGAAATCTCAACTGGGTCAATCACCATTAATTACTCTAATCACGAGTTCTGATGTTATCAGCAAAAGAAATTATTGAAATTCTATATCTTAAACCACACCCCGAAGGTGGGTACTTCAAAGAAAATTACAGAAGTAAAGGAGTAATAAAAAATAATTCACTTGACTTTGAAGCAGATGGTGAAAGAAACTACAGTACCTCCATATATTTCTTATTAAATGAAAACGATTTTTCTGCATTTCATAAAATAAGACAAGACGAAATATGGCATTTTTATGCTGGGTCAACCCTTCTATTACATACGATCAACCCTAATGGAAATTACAATCTAACTCGAATTGGGAATAACTTAGAAAATGGTGATTTTTTTCAATTTGTTGTTCCAGCAGGAACTTGGTTCGCTTCAGAAGTTGAAAATAAGACATCTTATTCACTTTGTGGATGTACTGTTAGTCCTGGATTTGACTTTAGAGACTTCGAAATGCCTTCAGCAAAAACATTATCTAAAATCTTCCCCCAACACCAAGAAATCATCAAAAGGTTAAGTAATAATTAAAAGATAAATTTTTTTGCATTTTTTTCTTAGATAACGAATTTAGGAAAGTAATTACATCTCATTATTTTGGTATTACATGTGATAGTTAAGAAAAGAAAAACATTATTTTTGATCATAGATCACACCATAAATCATATTTAGATTTTTAGAATGAAAAAACTGATTTTTATAGCACTTATATTCTTTCATTGTAATGATTATGCTCAAACCATAGCTACAGATAGACCAAGTGCACTTACTGAAAATGCCTCAACCTTGCTTGACAATGGATTACAGTTAGAAACAGGAATTCAAATCAATAGTGACTATAACGAACTCTCAACCAGCTCAATTCCCAATTTTTTAATGCGATATGGAATTACTAATAAAATAGAAATTAGGATAATGAATGATTTGCTTTATGATGAATTAGCTCAAATCAG
>PBXW01000007.1 GCA_002727735.1 Crocinitomicaceae bacterium | reverse complement strand
TGGTCACCATTATTATTATCATTTTCTTCATATATGGGGAAATCTTCACTCATTAAAATAATATTTAGTTTATTTTCTCAAATTCTAATTCCCAAGTGTTATTGGTATTTAAGGGTGTAGAGCCTAACTGTGATTGCTGAATATATAAAGAATCGATAAAAGAAATTTTTAAAAAATTATTCGTAAGTTCTTCAACAAGCCAAATAGATGAATAATTATTTCTATCATAATTTAAATCCTGATTATCACAATTTAAATCCTCTACATAATTACTAAAAATTAATCTATCATCTGCTGGTAAATATTCATAATCACCATAAATACAATTAAGGTTGTTAACATCAGAGTATGTATTGTTGGTATTAAAAGTAGTTGTCATAGGAAAATCAACAAGTAACGATGAAAGATCCATACCATTCATAATATCACTTGTTCTGGCCCAACTTCCTTCTAGTTTCTTTTGCTTGCTGCATGAAATTAGAGTAAAAATAAAAAGTAGATAAATTAAAAAATACTTCATTTTTTTAAATATAAAAAAAAGCCGCAATATTGCGGCTTTTAAGCGGACCGGACGGGACTCGAACCCGCGACCCCCTGCGTGACAGGCAGGTATTCTAACCAACTGAACTACCGGTCCTAAAGAAGGGACAAATTTAATTTTTTTTAAAGTAATACAAGCAAAACAAGAAAAAATTTAAAAGATTTTTTTTCTTTTAATGAGATATTGAAGTAAAACCTCATCAAAACCTCGATCAATATCTACATTAATCAAATCCACCTGATGTTGAATAAGCAATTGATTTAATTGTTCTAATTGTTCATTTCTTTTACGCTGATATACTTCTTTAATTTCTCTGGGATGAAGTTTCATTTTTTCACCCGTTTCCATATCTACTACATTATAATATTTATTGCGAAGATTGAATTGATTTTCTAATCCATCATGATTTATATGAAAAACTACAACCTCATGTTTATTGTATCGAAGGTGCTTTATAGCATTATTGAGTTCTTCATAATTTTCAATTGCCATAAAGTCAGAAAATAAAATGACTAATGATCTTTTTTTAAGCAATAAAGCAGAGCGATTAATCATTGCTGATAAAGCCGTTTTTTTCTTCTGATTTTCCTTAAAATTTTCAAGCATTAACTTCTCCAAATGGCTAAATACAAATCTTTGATGAGGAAGAGACGATTTAGCAGGAGCAAAAAAATCAATATCATCACTAAAAAAGGTAACTCCAAATGCATCTCTTTGGCTTCTCATTAAATATATTAAAGCTGCTGCAGCATCAACAGAAAAGCTCAATTTGTTGTAAGGTTCATCAACAGGAAATAACATGGATGATGAACCATCAATTAGAATATGACATCTTAAATTGGTTTCCTCTTCATACTTTTTAATGAAAAGCTTATCCGTTCTTGCAAATAATTTCCAATCTAAATGTTTGGTGGATTCTCCATTATTGTAAAGTCTATGTTCTGCAAACTCTACCGAAAAACCATGATATGGACTTTTGTGTAAACCAGTTATAAACCCTTCAACGACTTGTTTTGCCAATAATTCAAGGGAGCCAAATTTTCTCGCTTTTTTATAATCTATCAATTACAATAATTCGTTTGCTAAATTGGCTAATTCTGAACGTTCGCCTTTTTCAAGCGTAATATGGGCAAATAGCTCATTACCTTTTAACCTATCAATTAAATAAGACAACCCATTACTTTGTTCATCTAAGTATGGCGTATCTATTTGAAATACATCTCCAGTAAAAATAATCTTTGTGTTTTCTCCAGCTCTAGTTATAATTGTTTTTACCTCATGTGGAGTCAAATTCTGTGCTTCATCAACAATAAAAATTACATTAGATAAACTCCTTCCTCTTATAAAAGCAAGAGCAGAAATATTAAGCTTACCCTCATCCTCCATTTCTTCTATTTTTCGGTATTTCTTTTCATTTTGACCAAATTGATTTTTGATAAACTTAAGGTTATCAAATAATGGCTGCATGTAAGGATTAATTTTTTCATCTGCATTTCCTGGTAGATAACCAATATCCTTATTACTTAAAGGAACAATTGGTCTGGCTAATACAATTTGATGATATAAATTATGTTGTTCTAAGGCACTAGCCAAAGCCAAAAGTGTTTTCCCAGTACCTGCAACACCTTGTAAAGTAACTAACTTAATATCCGGATTTAAAAGTGCATGAAGAGCAAATGTTTGTTCTGCATTTCTTGGTTTTATTCCGTATACATATTGTTTCTCCACTCTTTCTAAACAATCATCTAACGGGTTGTAATAACTCAATACAGAACTTTTTCCATTTTTCATGATATAAAAGCCATTGGCTATGATCTTATCTTGAATAACTTTAGTATTAGAAATATTACCCTGCTTGTATAATTTATTGATGTAATCAGATTCTACATTTTCTACCAACTGTTTTCCAGTATACAATGTGCTATCTCTATCAATTTTACCTGTTTCAAAGTCTTCAGCAGTTATATTTAGCGCTTTAGCTTTAAGTCTAAGATTAATATCTTTAGAGACTAATATCACTTTGTAATCATTTGCGGTTTGAGTTAGTGTTAAAGCCGCGTTTAAAATGTGATGATCATTCTTGTTTCCAAAAATTTTAACTGCATCAGCACCTAAATTTTCATTTTCAAGAATAATCTTAAACTTTCCTTTTTCCTCTCCATTTATTGGAATCCAATCCTGTAATGTATAGGCATTACTAAGTCGATCTAGTATTCTTATAAATTCTCTAGCTTCATAATTTTTGGTGTCATTTCCTCTTTTAAAATTATCTAACTCTTCTAAAACAGTAATTGGAATTGCAATATCGTTTTCCTCAAAGCAGTCCAATACATTATGATCATGTAAAATAACGGATGTATCTAGTACAAATATTTTTTTGGTTTTTTTAATCTTTTTAGCCATTGTTAAATTCAGTAATTGGTTGGAAATTTAAAAAATTAATACACATAGCATTAGTTTATTTTTGTTATTTATAGCATAACTTTTGTTAATATTAATTGTATTTGAAGTTAAAACTCAGAATTTGCTTATTCATTCGTTCATCAGATGCTTCAATTACACATTTTTGCTCTCCTTTTTTAAGATTAGCATAACCATCTAATGGTATGGTCAATACCGAGTTCTTATAATTATATGAACTAAAAACCCATTTATCATTGATAGTTACCTTATAATCCTCAACTCCACTTAAATTATCTTTAATAGTGAATTGTAATGATTGATTTTCAGTCATTAATTTATTTACTTTTTTCGCCTTAATTTCAGGAGCTATTGAATCTATCATAATAGAGAAATTTCCCAAATGATTTAATTTCGTTTTAATCCATCCATCTTCATAAATTCCTTTTCTATTTTTAATCTTTCCATTTTTGTCTTGAAAAGCAATAAGAAATTTGGAGGTGTCTTCATAAAGGTTCGAATTCAATTTCATTGCAAGCACAAACTTATTTTTTGCAGGCAAATTTGAAGGCGTTATGTTTAGATTATTATTTGTCATGGTATGTTCAATGGCATAATCATTATAAAATGAATTAGTGTCAATAAACAAAGTATAATTTTCTTCATTAATATAGAGCTTGTTGGATTTAGGAATTTTATTTTTTTTATGCCCACTCTCTTTGTCAAATAATATTTCATTCATTATCTCAAAATTCAACTGGGCTTTATTTCCAGCTGCATCTTTTGCCTCTATCTTTATTTTGTGAATAATGGTATCATTCAAAGAAATTATACCATCTCCTAAACTTCGGTCATATATTGGCAATTCATTTTCAGGATGTATATAGAGTTTATGAACACTTTCTTTTTGTTCGTGAAAGGCTGCGTAATCTTTATGAATATTAATTTGTTTGTTGTAACTAAAATCAAGAACATCCATTTTTTGAGAAAATATTAACTTATCATCAAGCCAAACTTTAATGCTATATATTCCACATCTATTGTGAGCCAAATCATATTTATCAATTACAGAAAGACCAATCCCTAACGAACCATTTACTTTTAGAGGTAGGCTTTTTTGAGTTACATAATTTTCTTTTGTTTTAATTAACTGAACACGTTTTTCCTTTATTTCCTGCTTNGAATCACTNTTTAGTGTATATAACTTAAGACTCCTAATTATTGGAGGAGTATGATCTTTTACCTTTATNCCATACAATTGTGGATTCACNGGAAACTCTGTGATAGTTTCTCTNAGTTCGAAATGTAGATGTGGGCCAGAAGAACCACCGGTGTTGCCAGAGTATGCTATCACCTCACCTTTATTTACCAATAGTTCATCTCTATTTAATGTAAAATCAATTTGTTCTGTTTGGTTTTCGTATTGCTTTTTTCTAAGAACTTGCTCAATTTTTTTTGGGAAATGATCTAAATGAGCATAAACACTAGTATACCCATTTGGGTGATCTACATAAATAGCTTTTCCNTATCCCCAATGNGAAANTTTAATTCTAGAAACATAGCCTGAATCAACTGCATAGATTCTGTAGTTAATACTTCCATTTGTTTTTATATCTAATCCTGTATGAAAATGATTTGTTCGAAGTTCACCAAAATTACCGGATAGAATAATGGGAATTCCTATTGGTGATCTAAAATCTGTTTTATTATGTTGAGCAATTAAATTATGGCTACATACAACAACACTAAAAAATAGAAAAAAGTATTTAAAATTCACGGCACAAATCTTAAGAAAAAATTGTACCAAGAATGTCTTTTTAAAAAAATTTATACACAATTGAATATAAATTTGAATAATTCACATTAGCTACTAACTTTGTAATGAAAGTAAAGTTCTATGGAAAGAGGCATTTCTGCAATAAATGAAATAAGAGAATATGTGAAGGGGTTACAAAAATCCATCAATGGATATCGTGNGAATGAAGAGAAGATNGCGAGTCAACTGAAGAAACTTGATGAAGAAAAAACAAATTTGCAAAATGAAATTAATCAACTACAAGAACAGGTTAAATTATTAAAATTAGCCAAACAATTAGAGGGTGATAGTGTAAAAGACACAAAAGAAGTAAAGTTNAAGATCAATGAAATGGTAAGAGAAATTGACAAGTGTATTGCTTTAATGAATAAATAAAACCATGAGTGAGTTATCCATAAAAGTATCGATTGGCGGTAGAACATATCCGCTTACCATCAAACGAAGTGAAGAAGAAAAAATAAGAAAAGCTGCTTCAGAAATTGATAAGAATTTAAAAGAACTAAAAAATAATTATGCAGTTGTAGACACACAAGACTTATTAGCTATGACTGTACTACAATATGCCACAGANTCGGTAAATGCAAATAGTTCAGTAGAATTCGATCGCCTCAACGATGAAATTCTNNCGNTAAGGGATGAAATCATCAAATAAATTGTTTAGCTAAATAAACATTTAGTTATGGACATAACAGCAATATCAATAGGGTTACTTATTGGTGCAATAATAGGAGTTACTATTGGGTACTTCATTCTTAAAAAACTACAAAGCAAACAAGAAAAAGAACTGTTATATAAAGCTAAAATTCAAGCAGAAAATATCAAAAAGGATAAAATAATCCAAGCCAAAGAAAAGTTCTTAGAACTTAAAGAACAGCACGAAAAAACCATCAATAATAGAGAAAGAAAAATTCAAGAAAAGGAATTTCACTTTAAACAACNTGAAAATAATTTCAATAAAAAGAATGATGAATTTAGAAAAAGAGAAATTGNTATTAAAGAAATTGAAGAAAAATTAGAAGGACAAATTGATGGTGTGAGAAAAAAAGAAGAGGAANTAATTTNAAGCCAAAAAAAGCAAATTGAAATTCTTGAAAAAGTTAGCGGATTTAGTGCCGATGAAGCTAGAGATCAATTGATGGAAACTCTTCAACAAGAGGCAAAAACAAAAGCCATGGCAACTTTGAAAGAAATTAAAGAGGAAGCTGTGATGAATGCTAATAAGGAAGCCAAAAAGATTCTNATACAAACTATTCAAAGAGTAGCTGCNGAACAAACAATAGANAATGCTGTTTCTGTTTTTAACATAGAGAGTGACGACATCAAGGGGAGAATAATAGGTAGAGAAGGAAGAAATATAAGATCATTAGAANCTGCTACTGGAGTTGAAATTATAGTTGATGACACACCCGAAGCCATTATTTTGTCATGCTTTGACCCCGTGAGAAGAGAAATTGCAAGGTTATCACTACACCAATTGGTAACTGATGGTAGAATACATCCTGCAAGAATTGAGGAAGTTGTTGCAAAAACACAAAAATCAATTAAAGATGAAATTGTTGAGGTTGGAAAAAGAACATGTATAGACTTAGGAATTCATGGACTTCATCCTGAACTTATGAAAATGGTAGGTAGAATGAAATACCGATCATCTTATGGCCAGAATCTATTACAACACTCCAGAGAAGTAGCTAATTTGTGTGCAACTATGGCATCAGAGTTAGGTCTCAACCCAAAAGTGGCTAAACGTGCGGGATTATTGCATGATATTGGTAAAGTTCCTGAAGATGAACCCGAACTTCCTCATGCTATTTTGGGTATGAAGTTGGCTGAAAAATATGGAGAGAAAAAAAATGTTTGTAATGCTATTGGCGCTCATCATGATGAAATTGAAATGACCTCCATGATATCTCCAATTGTTCAAATTTGTGATGCAGTATCTGGTGCTCGCCCAGGTGCAAGAAGAGAAATAATTGAAGCATACATACAACGAATTAAAGAACTTGAAAACACTGCACTCTCTTTTG
This sequence comes from Crocinitomicaceae bacterium, assembly GCA_002727735.1. GTDB lineage: Bacteria > Bacteroidota > Bacteroidia > Flavobacteriales_D > Parvicellaceae. Next base: position 17,544 of record PBXW01000007.1, on the reverse strand, counting down.
ATGGTGTCACCAAAGCATATGCCATTCAAGCTGGTAGAGAATTAAGAGTGTTTGTAGAAAGTGAAAAAGTAGGCGATAAAAGAGCTGACGAACTGGCTTTTGAAATTTCAGAAAAAATTGAATCTGAAATGACTTATCCTGGCCAAGTTAAAATAACTGTAATTAGAGAAAAAAGAGCTGTTTCTTATGCAAAATAACCTGAAAGAATTAACAAATAAACATCTACTTGTAACCGGTGGTGCAGGTTTTATTGGGAGTAACTTATGTGCTTATTTGTTACAAAACAATGTTAAAGTAACCTGCCTGGACAACCTAATTACTGGGAAATTAGAAAACATTGAGGAATTAATGTCAAATGCCAATTTTAAATTTATAAATGGTGACATTACCAACTTAAATGATTGCACAAACGCGTGTAAAGACATTGATATTATTTTACATCAAGCTGCTTTAGGGTCAGTGCCTAGATCAATCGAAAACCCTATAAACACCAACAACATAAATATTTCAGGATTTTTAAACATCCTTTGGGCTGCCAAAGCAAGTAATATTAAAAGAGTTGTATATGCTGCTAGCTCCTCAACTTATGGTGATTCAAAAAAACTTCCAAAAATTGAAGATGAGATAGGTCTTCCATTATCTCCTTATGCAGTTACAAAATACGTAAATGAATTATATGCAGGTGTATTCTCTTCTCTATATAATCTTGAACTAATTGGACTAAGGTATTTTAATGTTTTTGGTAGAAAACAAGATCCCAATGGAGCATATGCTGCTGCTATTCCAAAGTTTATCAAAGCCTTTGTCAATTATGAATCTCCTATTATTCATGGTGATGGCTCACAAAGTAGAGATTTTACTTATATAGATAATGTTATTCAAGCTAATGTTTTAGCTGCAACAACCACAAATTCAAATGCTATAAACCAAGTATATAATGTAGCATGTGGAGAACAATCCATATTATTAGATTTACTGAAACATATTCAAAACCTACTCAAGCAGTTTGATGAGAAAATTGATCAAGTTAAAATTTCTTTTGGACCCGAAAGAATTGGAGATATTAAACACTCTTTGGCTTCTATTGAAAAAGCAAAAAAACAATTAAACTACTCCCCTTCGCACAATGTGAATGAAGGAATAGAAGCAGCTATTCAATGGTATTGGGATTATTTCAAAAACAATTAGTCGTGAATAATTGATTTTCATTGACTAAATTTTTCATTCTCTTTACCATATCTTCACGTTATCAATAAAATTAGAGAACATACTATAATTATTTTATTTCATTTAATTTTAGGTCTAATCATTTACGGTCTAATAGAAACTAGTGGCACTAAACATCTTTTAAATTTCCTAGTTTTTTACATGTCTTTGATCGTTTCTTATTTTATTTTAAATAGAGTCTTTCAAAATGATAAATTGAAAATACCCAATATAAATCTAAACTTTAACAGTAAATTAATTCAATGGTTTTTGTTTCTATTAGGATCTTCTTTGGCAATAGGCCATTTGATATATCTTGGAGATTTACCTGCTTTTTCTGCATTAAATGTTGAACTCAATACAGAAGCAGTTAATATAAGACGTCAAATAACTGCCGATGCTGAAACAATAGTTAACTACATAGCTAGTTTTAATATGAAAGCCTTTTTGCCTTTTGGGTTACTCTATCTTTTAGCCAAAAAAAACCATAAATTATATTGGTTGTTACTTTTAATTGGCGTGGTTTATGCCTTTAGTTTGATGCAAAAAAGCTACATAGTTATTCTTTTAATGCCGTCTTTGATATATGCTATTTTTAATAAAAAATGGCTTTTCGGTTTAAAGCATATGGGAATAATTTCTATTGTTTTATATAGTCTTGTGTTAGTTCATAATCCTGAAATTTCAACTTTGAAACCTGTTGACGAAACACAATCCCATGAGCATGTGAATAAAACAACAAAGCAAGGTGAGTTCTATAGTATTTGGACAAGTTTAAAAAATAGAGTTTTAATTGTTCCTGGTAAAACAGTTTCATCATGGTTTGACCACATCCCTAATGACCTACCCTTTCTAAATGGAAAAGGATATCGATTTGCACAAAGATTCACTGGAGAAAATTATATCAATTATGCACAAGAGCTATATCCTATAATGTACCCAGATCATGCTAAAAAAGGACTAAAAGGAAATGTAAATGTTGCCCATTTCATGTATGACTATGCCAACTTTGGTAGAAAAGGGCTGGTTTTATCAGGTTTTATATTGGCAATTGTCTTTTATTTTATTGAAACCATGTTTAGAAACAACTTTAAATTTAAATTATCCCTTAATTTAATTCCACTCGCAACATTAAGCTCTCAAGCATTGACTACGCTTCTATTTAGTGGAGGTTGGGGTTTACTATTAGGACTGTACTACCTATTTATCAATAATCAAGATTAAATATTGAAAAAAGTATGTCATATAACCACTGTTCATAAAGGGCTCGATGTTAGAATTTATCATAAAGAGTGTATTACACTTAGCAAAGACTTTGAAGTATACTTGATTATTAATGATAAGATAAATCAAATAACAAACGAATCTGTTAAGCTAATTGANATAAATAATTCNTCTAAAAATCGNNTATCAAGATTCTTTAAANCAGCTAATGAAGCATTAAAAAAGGCCATNGANATTAATGCAGANATATACCACCTTCATGATCCTGAATTACTTCGCATTGCNNTAAAACTTAAAAAAAGAAANAAAAAAGTTATTTATGATGCTCATGAGGATTTGCCAAGACAGATTCTAACAAAACATTGGATCCCAAAAATTATTAGAAAACCAATAGCATATTTTGTTGAGAAAGCGGAAAATAATATTGTTAAAAAAATTGATGGAGTAATTACTGCTACTCCTACTATAAATGAACGATTTGATAAGTTAAACAGTAACTCAATTAATGTAAATAATTATCCAATTATTGGAGAATTCAAAAAGACTCAAAAAAAATTAACAAAACCACAAATCATTTATGCAGGTGGAATTTCAATCGAAAGAGGAATTGTAGAAATTATTGATAGCCTAGAGCATCTTAATGTAGACTTAAATTTGGCAGGTAAATTCCTAGACCCATCGCTAAAAAGTAAATTAGAATCTCACAAATCATGGGGAAAAGTAAATTATAAAGGCTTTTTAGGTAGAAAAGAAATTACCGAATTGTATAATAATTCACTAGTAGGAATGGTAACACTATACCCCACTAAAAATTACCAAACATCTCTTCCTGTAAAAATGTTTGAATATATGGCAGCTGGATTACCTGTTATTGCTTCAAACTTTCCCTATTGGGAGTCTATAATAGAAAAGCATGAATGTGGAATATGTGTTGACCCAACATCAGTTAGTGATATAACTAAAGCGATTAAGACATTAGTAGAAAATCCTAGCATAGCTAAAACCATGGGTGAAAACGGTTTAAATGCAATTAAAACTCACTTTAATTGGGAAAAAGAAGGGCAAAAGTTAACTTCATTTTATCATCAACTTTGAAAATTAAAATACTCATATTAACTCAATATTTCCCACCAGAAATTGGAGCTCCACAAAACAGATTATTTGGATTAGCAAAGGCTTTNAATAAATCAAAAGTTGATATCAAAGTATTGACTGCAATGCCACATTACCCTCAAATGGTCATTCATGAAAAATATCAAGGTAAATCTTTTTGTCATGAAAAAATAGATGGAATACCCATATGGAGAACTAAACTTTTTGTTTCACAAAATAGCAGTATCATATCAAGATTAAGAAACTATTTTTCTTTTATGTGGAATTCATATTTCTATGGCAAAAAAAATATTAAAGAAAAATTTGATTTTATTTTATGTGAATCCCCTCCCCTTTTCTTAGGCATTTCAGCTTATTTCTTAGCCAAGAAACTTAATGCCAAAATTATTTTCAATGTGTCTGATTTATGGCCAGAAAGCGCAGAAAAGCTTGGCATTATAAATAATCGGTTTTTATTAACCTTAGCCACTAAATTAGAAGAATGGCTATATAAAAAATCAACTATAATAACTGGTCAGACTAATGGAATCATAAATAACATTAAAAACAGATTTCCAAACAAAACCACACTATGGATTCCTAATGGAATAGACGAAGAACAATTTATTGATATTCCTGATTATAACTTTAGAGATAAAAACAGTTTTGACTCTAGCGATAAACTCTTTTTTTATGGAGGAATTATTGGTCACGCTCAAGGGTTAGAAATTATCCTAAATGCTGCAAACCTACTGAGAACAAACACAAAAATTCACTTTATTCTAATGGGATCTGGCCCAGAAAAACCAAAACTCATTAAGCTGAAAGAAAAACTAAAACTTACTAATGTTCATTTCTTTGACCCCATACCTAAAAAAGATGTATTGAGTGTAATACAAGAAATGGATGCATCAATTGTTCCACTAAAAAGTTTGGCGCTCTTTTTAGGAGCAATTCCATCTAAAATTTTTGAAAATTTAATGTTAGAAAAACCGATTATTTTAGGGGTAGATGGCGAAGCAAAAAACATTTTTATTGACGAAACACCTTGTGGTCTTTTTTATGAACCAGGTAATTTCAAAGACCTTTATGCCAAAATAATGATCTTCCTTGAAGAACCAGAAGTCATGCTACAGTATGGAAGAAATGGCAAAAAATTAGTTTCAGATAAATTCAATCGAACAAAAATTTCTCAAGAATTACTTGATTGTATAAATAATCACATAAATGAATAAGATTAGAAACTATGTGAATTACTTATGGCTTGGACTAGCCTTTTCTATACCATTGTATAAACCTATTACCATTTATTTAATGATATTAATAGGCTTATCTCTATTGATTACAGGCAAATATCAAAACATTGTAAAAAGAAAGAACCTATTAAAGTTGACGCTAACTCTACTATGGATTTTACCTATGTTCCAATTAGTTTTGATAGGTGATCTAAATGACGAATGGCATCACTTAGAAATCAAATTGTCTTTATTGTTTTTTCCTTTTTTCCTGCTAACTGCAGATTTTGATCTAAAAAAACATCTCCCAAACATTTTTAAAATGTTCATATTGGGTTGTGTTATGGCTTCATTTTTATGCCTGATTAATAGTGCTTTTAGTTTTATTAGCAGTGATACCACTTCCAGTTTTTTTTACAAGGAACTATCTATCTTTCATCACCCTAGTTATTTTGCTCTATTTTTAACTTTTAGCACATCGATATTATTACATCATTTAATATATGGAATAAAGGGGATGAAATTAAATAGACAACAATCCATATTCTTCATGTTGTTGTTTGCTTTAATAATTATTTTACTGACATCAAGATCGGCATGGATAATCTTTTCTTTATTAGTAGTTACATTTTTAGCTATTGCTTTTTACAAAAAGAGATTAACAAATAGACAATTTAGTTTAACATGTTTTGCCATTGTAATTGTTCTTGGAACAGCTTACAGTCAAGAAAAAATAAGGTGGAGAATTAATGAAGTATTTAAATACACTCTTCATGCATCTTCGCAAAGTAATTATCCCTCATCAACAGGGACAAGATCAAAAGCTTGGGAGGCGTCTTTTAATAGCATTGCCCATAATCCATGGTTAGGTTATGGATTGGGAAATGGCAACAATAAATTAAAAAGTTATTATAATGAAAAAGGATATCAATACCTATATAAGAGAAACACAAATGCACACAATCAATTTTTACAAACTGCGTTAGATCATGGTGTTTTGGGTTTATTATGTTTAATTACACTTACAATAGTTGTAGGAATAATATCATTAAAAAATCAAAAACTTATGGCGATTTTTTTATTTNTAATTTCTTTAAATTTTTTNACTGAATCTATGCTAGAAACNCAAAGTGGAATTGTTTTTTTCAGTTTCTTTAATACACTNTTTTACTTTAAATTAATTGATANCTGAATATGNAAAAAAAAGACATATTGAGTTTCTCTAAAAATGTAATAACACTATTTACTGGNTCATTTTTTGCCCAGGTAATTTCATTCGGTACGCTAATTGTTCTTCAGCGATTTTTCTATAGCCCTGAAGATTATGCCCCTTTTAGATTGTTTTTTGAATTCACAGCTGTCTTTAGTAGCATTAGTGCTCTAAGACTGGAAAGCGGACTTATTTTAGAGAGAGATGATAATAACGCCATACAATTATTAAGGACCTGTCTAAAGATNTGCNTCATCATATCAATNGTTGGAGGAATTATCTTTTTGGGTTACTTTTTGAATGAATTAGCCATCTTNGAAAACAACCTAATTCTAATTATACTAATGCCTATTGCCATTTTTTCTAATGGAATTATACAAATTGCTCAATCNTTTTTTACAAGAAATAAAAAATTTAAAACCATAAGTAAAACAAAAATTATTCATAGTTTTTTTGGAAGCACTTCACAAATCGCAACTGGATATTCTGGCTGGTCTTTTATAGGACTTATCATTGGTAGAATTATTGGATTAATTTCAGCAAATGTAAATTATGTATATGCTTTTTTTAAGCATAATAAATGGAATAGGAATAATCGTTCTCTTGAAAAAGAACTTCTGAAAAAACATAGAAATTTTATTTGGTACACCACACCTGGAATTTTTCTAGGCAATGCTATAAATCTATTAATATTGATGTTCTTTGCTCGATATTACGGGGAAGAATTCACAGGACTTACTGCTGCTGCAATTCAATATTTAGGATTAATAATTATGCTGTTTACCTCTTCATTTGCTCAAGTTTATTACAACGAAATTGCACAAATTGAAGAAATTAAAACCATAAAATCTGTTCATACATTTTGGCTTATAAGATTATTAGCTGTNACAACCATAGGTTGGATTNTATTAATATTNATTCCTAATAACTGGGTNACCTTTATTTTAGGTGAAGAATGGAAACAATTAATGNAAATTATTAAAATNATTAGTCCATGGATGGCCACTATGTTTATTGCTTCATCGCTTTCATTTATCTTNATTCGATTAGGTAAGCAAAAACATATTTTTTTCTTTGACTTATTNCATGTCATTTTAATTATATCAAGCATTTTAGCTGGACATTTGATTTTCCAGAATAATTATACAACNCTTTATATTGTNACCTCATCNCAGGTTTTATTTTACATANTGGCTATACTTCTTGCCTATTACTTTTTAAACACCAGCATTAAAAAACAACTTCAACGCTGATTTATACTAAATTTGCTGTTTATGAAAATTCCTTTTTCTCCACCTAGAATTGACGATAAAACCATTGAAGCTGTAAAAGAAACACTACTCTCTGGATGGATTACAAGTGGACCTAAAACCGCTCAATTTGAAGAGGAATTATCCAATTATATTGGCNTTGAAAATGTACTGTGTTTAAATTCTGCCACAGCTGGTTTACAACTGGCATTAGAATGGTTAGGAATAGGAAAAGGCGATGAAGTTATTGTCCCTTGCTATACCTATTGTGCTACTGCAAATGTAGTNTTACAAAAAGGGGCTAAACCTATAATGATTGATATTAATCAGGATGATTTTAATATTAATACCAACAAAATTAAGGAAGCCATCACNAAAAAAACCAAGGCTATAATTTCTGTAGACATTGCTGGNTACCCTGTAGATTATGATAAAATAANNGAACTCATCNCTTCTNCTGAGATTACAACCTTATTTAATGGTGAATCAGANAATCAAAAGAAAATGGGTCGAATAGCTTTTATAAGTGATGCTGCACATTCTATAGGAGCTGTTTACAAAGGCAAAAAAACTGGAAATCACGCAGATATTAGTTCATTTAGTTTCCATGCNGTAAAAAACCTCACTACTGCTGAGGGAGGAGCTGTAGCATTTAACNTACCTAATTCCTTTGACAATAAAAAAGTAAAAAATCATTTCAAAATTTTNTCCTTACANGGCCAAACAAAAGATGCGCTAACTAAAAATAAAGCCGGCTCTTGGGAATATGATGTAATTNAGCCAGGGTATAAATGTAATATGACAGATATCCAAGCGGCAATTGGATTAGTTGAACTAAACAGATATAATCAAACACTCAACAGAAGGAAAGAAATTTTTAAAGCCTATGATGACTTTTTCAAGAAATTTGATTGGGCAATAACTCCTAAATATGAATCTACAAACAAATTAACATCATACCACCTCTATATGCTCAGAATAAATAATTGTAGNAAAGAAAAGAGAAATGCAATTATAGAACTAATTTCTTCTTATGATGTAGCCGTTAATGTTCATTACAAGCCATTACCTTTACTTACGGTATATAAAAATGAAGGATATAAAATGAGTGATTTTCCTCAAGCTAATGCCAATTACGAACATGAAATTTCACTACCTGTGTATTATGACTTAACAAATGAACAGATTAAAAGAGTCGTGGATGTGATNAAAAAAGCAGTTGAATCTATATTATGTTAAAACGCCTTTTTGATATTGGATTTTCCTTATTTGCCCTTACATTTTCTTTCCCCATTATAATAGTAACAGCTCTATTAATTAAAATAGAAGATTTTANAGAGCATATTTTCTTTTTACAAACTCGTGTAGGAAAAGATAGAATTCCTTTTAAAATCATAAAATTTAGAACCATGAGTTCTAGAATAGTCCATGAAAAAGANATCACTGTAGATGGTGACCCAAGAATTACTAAAGTTGGGAAATGGGTNAGAAAATTAAAGTTTGATGAACTNCCTCAGTTTATCAATGTTTTAANAGGNGACATGAGTATTGTTGGTCCTAGGCCAGANGTACCGAAATATGTTAATTTATATAATGAAAATCAATTAGAAGTTCTTTCTGTTAAACCAGGAATTACTGACCATGCATCCATTCAATTTTTTAANGAAAGTGAAATACTTGCCAAAAGTAAAAGCCCGGAGCAAACATATATTAATGAGATATTACCTGAAAAATTAAGGCTAAACTTAGACTACATCAAGAAGCAATCTTTATTTACAGATTTGGGGATTATATTTAAAACAATAAGCAAAATTCTCACTTAATTTTAGGAAGAAAAATNTCAGCCATCATACACCTTGCACTACCTCCACCTAATGTTTCAATGGTATCTAAGGGAGAGTGNATAATTTCAACAAATTCTTGAATTTGATTTAATTGTTCAGGACGAAGTGAGTGATATGCTGTAGAAGACATCATTAAATATTTAATACCCATATTGTTTTGCACTTCTAACATNTTTCCAGCAAAAGAATTCATTTGATCAAAAGAGATTTCTATCATCTTTTTTTTAGNCTCAGCTAACTTTTTAGAAACCCTTTCCCGCTCATTTTTATCAATAATAGCATCCATGCATATGACTACAAATGAACTTGCTAAACACATCATTACATTAGTATGGTAAATCAATGGNCTATCNNNAGATTTNTTGTGATGACTTTTGAAGGAAATTACTTCATAACTTATTTTTTGAGCAAATTCTTTTAGTAGTTTTAGAGATGTCCTAGTAGATATTGAGGCATATATATATTTATTTACCCTATCTAATATCATACTGCCAGTGCCTTCCAAAAACAAATCTTGATTTTCACCATNNGTAAAATCAANAATATTAGATATCCTAAAATTATGNNTTGATTCAAGCTCATCAAAAATTTCTAATTTTCTTTCTAATCTTCTGTTTTCAGCATTCATTGGATACAAATACACCTGTCCATTATNATGCGTTGAAAACCAGTTATTTGGAAATACAGCATCTGGAAGTTTATCTCCATCNTTATGATCATAAACTATAACATTTACTCCTTTTGACCTTAAAAGAGATACCATAGCATTAAATTCACTTATAGCATTGGCTTTAATTTGCTCTGTGGACCTTGAATTGTCAGCTAATTGAAAGTGATTATTTATAGCTGTTTCCTCATTAAATCTAAACCCAGTTGGTTTAATCATTAATATAGTGCTTGCACTCTGCATAATTAATTTCTTATTAAGGGCAATGTGGAGCATCGAAACAGTCCACCCATTTTAGAAATTTCGTTGTAAGAAACCAATTCAACAGTAAAATCATTATTTATTAACCAATCATTTAATCTTTCGAATCTATNATCTGAAATAATAGTACTTTCATTTATTGAAAATACATTAGTATACATGTTGCTCATTTCTTTGGATGTTACTAATAATACATTTTCTTGACCAAATAAATTTATTAAATCTTCAACATCAGTTTCATGTTTAAATCCATTTGGTGAGATAATAGCTTTATTTTTTCCAATAGGCTGAAAGCAGCAATCAAGATGTAAAGAATTGTCCTCTGGAATTAAATCAGATTTATTTAACTCAAATGCGTGAAAATTTAATTTNTCGAATTTGTTATNTAAAAATTCATANCCTCTNTAATTAGTTCTTGCAACTTGAAAAGTTTCAAAATCTTNATCACTTGATACTCCAACAAAAACATGTTCATTGTACAAAACAACATCACCCCCTTCAACATGAGCATNATCGGGTAAATGAATTATTTTTTCTGATGAAATACTTTTCAAAATAGAATTNATTGCCGGCACCTCCTCTTTTCTATCCTCTATTACGTTAGCTACAATAAAATAGTCATCAATCACAAAACCTATATCCCTNGCAAAAATTTGATTAACTCCATTAATGTTTTTTGGCCTCAATACATTGATGTTATTTTTCTTAAAAATTGACATTAACGCATTCATTTCAGCAGATACATCAAATTGATTGGGGAAAGAATTGTTTTTAACATGGAATCTTGATTGAGGGTCATAACAATCATCAATACTTGGNACATCTCCAAAATCATCAGCCAAGCCTAAAATNAACGTATCTAGTTGGCCTGTTTCANTATTAACCTTAAGATTAAGTTTTTTCAAATTCATTTATTTAATTAAATAATCATATTTAAAACCAACTGCAAACCAGGACAATTTGTCTAGAATTGTATTATNAGGGACATATGTAGTATTAGGATTNGTTAAATCGAAATCGTAAATATAATCTGCGTAAGATAAATTGATAAATAGACCAACTGCGCCAACNGATTCATCATACATGAATAAACTAAAAAAAGGAGAAATGAAATTATTATAATTTGGAGANTTTAAATTTTCAAAACCAGTAGCTTTTTTTAGAACTTGATTCTTTCCAAAAGAAATGCCGTACTTAAAAAACAACTTGTCATTGATTGGCTTTGATATAGCAGTAGTCAAACCAGCAAAATGGGAATCTAATTGTCCATTAACATNCGTAGTNAANGANTTTNTATTCAATTCAAAATAAGAGTANCTGTAAGAAANACCAAGAGANAAATTTTTGAAAAGCATTAAATCATAGTTGAATCCTANTTCTGCTACTTCATCAAAATTTGAATTAAAAATTTCATTAGAAATGGTTTTGGGTATNGCTATATCAAAACCGAAAGAATGATTGTACAATTTTGTTTTTTCTTGAGCATTAAAGTCAAAAAAACAAATNATAAAATANAATACAAATGCAATTTTTTTCAATTTTTAATAACTATTTTCCTAAGAATTCTTTGGTTTGGTGTAATCANTTCAAGATGNTAATNGCCATCNTTCATTTTTTTTGAATCAAAATTTTCAACATGTAATCCATGANCACTTAATTCATCATACACTAAAGTTATTAAATTTTCGGATTGATCTAATATGCTAATTTTAACTTCTTGGGGGTTGTTTACTTCAAACGCTATTTGAACTATATCTTTAAATACACTGGGNAATTGTTTTAAAANAACATACTGCTTTTGTAAGTTCTTTTTTTGATTTTTACCCAAAATAAAGCTACGCAAAATCTTTACTATTAACCAAACACCAATAACAATGGAAATTGCTCCAATACAGTTGATTAGAATCCTCCAAAATTGACTTTCTTCCCAGAGCGAAANCATAATTTTTTTCTCAAAATTAGAAAACAAATTATCATAGTGTGAAATGATTAATGATATTTACAATAGAATTCAGTAATAAAGATGAATATTGAAGAAATAAAGACTAAATTAAATAATCCACTTCCGGGCTATGAAGCACACTTTGAACTTGCTCCTTACAGAAAACCAAATAAACATTATCTAAAAAACCTTGAGCCCAAAATAGCCAGNACGCTAATTTTACTTTTTAATGATAGCACAGAGAACCTCAAATTTGTTTTAATTAAAAGACCTCCATATGACGGAGTGCANAGCGATCAATTTGCTCTTCCAGGAGGAAAAAAAGAAGCAAATGAATCACTCTCTGAAACAGCTCTAAGAGAAACTGAAGAAGAAATTGGCATAAAGCAAAATACCATAAATATCATTGGAAAGCTTTCAGAGATTTATGTCCCACCCAGTAATTTCTTAATTCACCCTTTTGTAGGTTTTACAGAAAGTATTACCTCTTTTATTCCCGACAAAAAAGAAGTAGAACAGATTATTGTAGTCGAATTAGATGAATTAATTAAAGAAAAAAACATAAAACAAACCACTAAACAAGTTAAGTACAAGGGNGAAAACTTAAAACTAAAAGTACCCTATATTGACTTAAATGGAAATGATGTATGGGGAGCAACTGGCGCTATCCTAAACGAATTGAAGATGATATTAAGTAGTGCTTAAATTTTNAATTTATAACCTACACCCTTAACCGTTTTAATGTAACTATCNCCTAGTTTTTCACGCAATTTTCGAATNTGGACATCAATGGTCCTATCNCCNACAATAATATCATCACCCCATACTTTATTTAAAATAACTTCACGAGTAAAAACATTTCCTGGTTTGGAAAAAAGCAATGCCAATAATTCAAATTCTTTTTTAGGTAAAATTATTTCATTACCCTTNAAAAACACTACATATTTTTCAGTGTCAATATATAAATCGGCATTAATAGTTTGCTGNGATTTTTGATCTCCCTTTCTCCTTAATAGNGCCTTGATTCTACTCACCAAAACTCTTGGCTTGATAGGTTTAGTAATATAGTCATCTGCACCAGAATCAAAACCAGCAATTTGAGAGTAATCTTCTGCTCTAGCGGTCAACAAGGCAACTAANGTACCTTTCAACTGTGGGGTTTCTCTAATTTCAACGCATGTCTCAATACCATCCATTTCCGGCATCATTAAGTCTAATAGAATTAAATCTGGTAAAAAATCTTTAGCCACCTCTAAAGCTTCTTTTCCATTATGTGNGGTTTTGGTTTTATATCCTTCTTTAGTTAAGTGATAGTCTAGTAATTCAACTATATCTGGCTCATCATCTACAATTAGTATTTTTTCTGACATGAGATTTTTATTTCAAATTTATTGTTAAGTGCTGATATAGGGTTAAAACACATTGTTAAGATAATATTAATAAAGGAAATAACAGGTTGAATAGACATATATTTTAGCATTGCTTTAATAAAGCCCTTCACATTATGATAACATTGAAATAAAAAACTGATAAACTTAACTAAAAACCAAGTTTATAAACAAACCATTCCTTTGTATCAAAATTAATTATAAATAATAAANAAGTAAAAATTGAAANCTTCAAAATTAACAATTTTATCCNTNATTTTGGCACTAGGTTTTTTGGCAAGTTGTGGTAAACCAGGTTGTACAGATCCAACCGCTCCAAATTACAATCCAGATGCGACAAAAGATGATGGATCTTGTGAAGAATTAGTTAATGAGTATTTAATTTCAGGTACGTTGANTGAAGATAAAACNCTTGACGCTTCTCATATTTGGACTCTGCAAGGGNGAGTAATTGTTCCCAATGGCGTAACATTAAATATCCCTGCTGGTACAATTATTAAAGCTACTGCTGGTACAGGAGCCAACGCAACATCTTTAGTGATAGCAAGAGGCGGTACTCTTAATGCAGTTGGAACAGCATCTGAACCAATTATCATGACTTCAGAGTCTGACGATATCGCTGTTGGTCAAACTACTGGCTCATCTTTAACCGAAAATGTAAGAGGNTTATGGGGAGGATTGTTAATATTGGGTAATGCACCATGTTCATTTTCAGGGGATGTTTCTGAACAACAAATTGAAGGAATTCCTGCTTCTGAAACAAATGGACTTTATGGGGGTAATAACCCAGCTGATAACTCTGGAACAATTAGATATGTTTCTATAAGACACGGTGGTGCTGAAATTGGTGAAGGAAACGAAATCAATGGATTAACTTTAGCAGGTGTAGGAACAGGAACAACCATNGATCATATCGAAGTTGTTGCTAACGTAGATGATGGTATTGAATTTTTTGGAGGAACGGTAAGTGCTTCTGAATTGTTGGTATGGGGACAAGGAGATGATGGATTAGATATTGATCAAGCATATGCTGGAACAATTTCTAATGCTATTGTTATATTAAATCAAGCATCAGATCATGCTTTGGAAATCGATGGACCTGAAGGGTCTGCAACTGGTAGCTTCACCCTAAATAACCTTACTTTAATTGGAACTAACGATGAATGTTCACCTACAGGGATTGATGGTGAAATAGCTGATTACAGAAAAGGGGCTACTGGTTCAAATAACAATATTTACATCAGAAACTTCANTGAAGGAAAAGATATTGAGTTAGACAAAGATGACGATGCAAATAGCTATACTGCAGGAACACTTTCTTTTTCTGGTTTTGAATTTACACCAGCAATGCATGATGGAGTTGATTGCTACGTACCCAACTTAACTAACGGAACCATTTTCAATGACAAGTCTTCAGTGGGTTCAACTTTTGAAGCTGATGGTGCTACTATTTGTACTATTGTCTCCACNGGTGGAAATAACGTAGGAGCTAATCCTGCAGATTTTTCGTGGACATACGCTGCAAGCAAAGATGCNTTCTAATAANAATTTTGAATAAAAAATAAGNTAAAAATATTTTTTTATAAACTGTCTTGTATCATTTTGATGCAAGACAGTTTTTTATTTTAATTAAAGATGAAAAAACACGTAATTCTCATATCATTNATATTTAGCTCAATCTATTTATTTTCTCAATCTAAAATTATGGGTAAAGTAATAGATGAAGAATTTAATGAAACCATGCCATTTGCTAATGTNTTNGTAAAAGGNACAAGCCAAGGGGTAACCACAGATTTTGACGGCAACTATACTATTATTNTAGAGCCAGGAGAATATACATTGGTTTTTTCATTTGTTGGATATCANACAAAAGAAATAACAGGAATTAAAGTTGGTGAAAATGAGGTCAAAGAATTGAGTGTTAATTTATCNTCTTCATCAGTAGGGTTAGAAGAAGTAGTGATTTCTGTATCAGTACAAAAAAATACAGACGAGGCCTTGCTTATGATGCAAAAGAAATCAGCAAATTTAATGGATGGTCTATCCTCAGAATCCTTTAAAAAAGTAGGATCAAGTAATTTAGCTGGAGCTATAAAAAGAGCTCCTGGAGTTTCTGTAATGGGNGGTAAATATGTATTTGTTAGAGGTTTAGGAGATCGTTACACCAAATCTATCTTAAATGGTGTAGATATACCNGGTCTTGATCCTGATAGAAATACCATTCAAATGGATTTGTTCCCAACTAATATTATAGACAATGTTCAAATTATCAAATCTTTTACTGCAGACGTNCCAGCAGATTTNACNGGCGGATTAGTCAATATTGTGACCAAAGAATTTCCTGCAAAAAGAAGTCCANTATTATCTGTTAGTNCTGGTTACAACCCATCAATGCACCTTAATGATAATTTTAAAACATATCAAGGAAGCAGCACTGATTTTCTTGGNTTTGACAATGGNANTAGAAATATTCCTTTNAACTATGATTTGAATAGTTACTANAACAATTCTCTTAACGATTTAAATACAAATAATTTAAATGCNGATTTNCCAAATCTTAGCAACAATGATTATGATGAAATCAATAATATTTCAAGATCTTTCAATCCTTTGATGTCTGCTCAAAATGGAACTAGTCTACTTAACTATTCTATTGGATATTCAAATGGAAATCAATTTGATATTGGAGAAAAAGAAAATACTGTGGGTTGGTTAACTGCATTGAGTTACAATAATCAAACAGAGTATTTTGAAAATGCTATTGATAATTATTTTAATGCTAATGCTGACCCATCTGTTTATGCATTGGATACTTTTAGAACTCAACGTGGTGATATTGGAATTAACAATGTCATCATAAGCGGTCTTGCTGGTTTATCTTATAGAACAGATCGTTCTAAATATAAAGCCACTCTTTTGGTTATTCAAAATGGAGAAAAAAAGGCAGGTAGATTTAGACAAGAAAACAGATGGACAGACTTTGTAGATTACAACAAAGACAACCTCGAATACAGCCAACGAAATATCACTAATTTCATGTTGCAAGGTACCCACACAAGTGAGGACGCTTCATTTAAAACGGAGTGGAAAATTTCACCAACTATATCTAGAATATATGATAAAGACGTAAGGTCAACAATATTTATTGACGATAATAATGCCTTTAAATATAAAGACAATACACAACCAACCAGAATTTGGCGATTTTTAAATGAAAGACACCTTAATGGAAAGCTTGATTTCACTAAGAATTATGAACTGAATGGAGAAAAAGGCAAATTGAAATTTGGTGGTCTTGGAACTTACCAAAATCGAGATTTTCAAATAGCAAGATTCCAAATAAGCTGTTGGGATGACCCATCTGTTTGGTCAAATATTAATGGGATTCCGGATTCTATCCTATCTCCAACTAACCTAGTTGCAAGCAATAATCAAATAGGTTCTTACATTAATCCAAGAGCAACTATTACTGATCAAAGTAACAGATTTGATGCTTCAAAAACCAATTTTGCTACCTACCTATCAAATGAATTAAAATTCTTCGGTGTTTTAAGAACAATTGTAGGAGTAAGAGTAGAAAAATTTGATCTCTATTACACAGGTAGTAACTCTAGTGGTGATAGTTATTTTAATGAAAATGTAATCAACAAACTAGACCTGTTTCCAACTGTGAATTTAATATACCAACTAAACGAAAATAGTAATCTTAGAACATCAGCAACTAGGACAACTGCAAGACCATCATTTAAAGAAGCTTCGATTGCTCAAATATATGACCCCCTTTCCAACATGACTTTTATTGGGAATATTGATTTACAACCTACATACATTCAAAATTATGATATAAGATATGAGTATTTTGGAAAATATTCACAGATGTTTGCGGTTAGTTTTTTCTACAAAAACTTTAAAGACCCTATTGAAATGACTTATTATGAGGCGGCACCAAATAATTTAACTCCAAGAAATCTTGGTTCTGCGATGGTTGGAGGAGTTGAAATTGAAATGCGTAAGAATTTATCATTTATAACTCAACTATTAAGAGATATTTCAATCAATTTTAATGTATCTATAATCGAATCAAGATTAACTTATGCTGGAAGTGAAAGAAATCGTAGATTAAACATGTTAAGAGTTGGCCAATCTCTAGGCTCTTACAGAACACTTCAAGGACAAGCACCATTTTTAATTAACGCAGGCGTAAATTACTCAAATCCAGATAAAG
>PBXW01000006.1 GCA_002727735.1 Crocinitomicaceae bacterium | reverse complement strand
CTTCTTGAGACCCGTCTAGTGTTAGTCCAAAACCACCATTAATGACTTCACCCCAACCAACACCACCACCATTATGAATACTTACCCATGTTGCTCCTCTGAAGGAATCACCTATTACATTATGAATTGCCATGTCAGCAGTAAAAGATGATCCATCATAAACATTAGAGGTTTCTCTATATGGACTGTCAGTTCCTGAGACATCATGGTGGTCTCTTCCAAGAACTATTGGCGCACTAATTGTNCCTTNGGAGATAGCCTTATTAAAAGCATTTGCAATTTTAATTCTCCCCTCAGCATCAGCATACAAAATTCGAGCTTGTGAGCCGACTACCAACTTATTTTNTTGAGCNCCTTTAATCCATTGTATGTTNTCNGCCATTTGTNGCTGAATTTCAGCTGGTGACTCTNGCATTATCTTTTCTAAAACATCACATGCTATATCATCGGATTTTTTNAAATCATCTGGATTGCCTGATGTACATACCCACCTAAATGGGCCAAAACCATAATCAAAACACATGGGTCCCATAATGTCTTGNACATATGATGGATATTTAAAATTTATTCCATCTTCATTCATNACATCAGCACCTGCTCTTGATGCTTCTAATAAAAATGCATTTCCATAATCNAAAAAGTATGTTCCTTTNGCTGTGTGTTTGTTGATGGCTTTTGAATGTCTNATAAGTGATTCTTTAACTTTTTGTTTAAATACTTCAGGTTTGTTTGCCATTAGATCATTGGATTCTTCTAATGNTAGTCCTGCAGGATAATAACCACCAGCCCATGGNTTGTGCAATGATGTTTGNTCAGAACCTAAGTCAATAAAAATATTTTCTTCATCAAATTTTTCCCAAACATCAACTATATTTCCATCATAAGCAATAGAAACAACTTCTTTGTTTGATACCGCATTTTTCACCCTTAAACATAGTTTATCCAGGTCCTTGATAACTTCATCAACCCATCCTTGTTCGTGTCTTTTATATGTTGCTTTTGGATTAATTTCAGCNGTAACTGAAACTACGCCTGCTATATTTCCGGCTTTTGGNTGAGCTCCACTCATNCCACCTAATCCAGCNGTTACAAAGAGTTTNCCGTTGGGGCCTTTTTTATCAATTTTTCTGCAAGCATTTAATACTGTTATTGTTGTGCCATGAACTATTCCTTGAGGGCCAATATACATGTAGGAACCTGCTGTCATTTGTCCATATTGTGTAACACCTAGCGCATTAAATTTTTCCCAATCATCTTGTTTGGAGTAGTTGGGAATCATCATTCCATTTGTTATAACTACTCTAGGAGCGTTNATAGATGAAGGGAATAATCCTAATGGATGACCACTATACATAACTAAAGTCTGTTCATCGTTCATTTGAGCAAGGTATTGCATGGTGAGCAAGTATTGAGCCCAGTTCTGAAATACTGCTCCATTACCTCCATAAGTTATTAACTCTTCAGGATGTTGAGCAATGTCATGGTCNAAATTATTTTGAATCATATGCATAATAGATTTAGCCTGAATTGAATGGCCNGGATAATTATCTATTGGCCTTGCNTAGATCTTGTAATTCGGCATAAATCTATACATGTAAATTCTNCCATATAGCTCTAACTCATCAAGAAATTCTTTAGCTAATGTTTTATGGAATTCTTCTGGAAAGTACCTTAGTGCNTTCTGTAATGCTAGAGTTTTTTCTTTTTTGGAAAGAATGGTCTTTCTTTTTGGAGCATGACTTAAGTGAACAGATCTTTTTTTTGGTTCTGGAAGTTGTTTGGGAATACCTTCAAGAATGAGAGTTTTGAATTCAGCCATTAGCTTTTATTTTACCTGTTTTTATATCATAACCATAAGGGCAATGCTTACAATTGCTTTTGCAGCAGTATCCTCTATTAAGGTGATATTTTTCGGTAAAAATAATATAACCATCGTTTGAATAATAGAAATCATCCTCATTATGCTTTTTTTTGTTATATCTATCATGTTCAAAAAATCCCATTTTACAATATTACAAATCCTTTATGCAACAATATATTTTGTTTCAGACAAACTATAGAATAAATTGAATATGTATAAACAAAAAACAAAAATAAATTTCCATACATTTGNCCAAAATTAAATTTTTGTTAAACTAATATTTTAGCATGTCTACATATCAAAATCAAATTGACACTTTTATGGAAGGTGTTNAAAACAAAAATGGTCATGAGCCAGAATTTATCCAAGCTGTTTTAGAAGTTGCAGAAGCAGTAATTCCTTACATTGAGGAAAATCCAAAATACAAAACCGCAAAAATTCTTGAAAGAATAATTGAACCTGAAAGAGTGATTCAATTTAGAGTTCCTTGGGTAGATGATAGTGGAGAGGTTCAGGTAAATAGAGGATTTAGAGTTGAATTTAACTCTGCTATTGGGCCTTACAAGGGGGGATTAAGATTTCACCCATCTGTTAATTTATCTATTTTAAAGTTTTTAGGGTTTGAACAAATTTTCAAGAACTCTTTAACTACACTACCAATGGGTGGGGGNAAAGGTGGTTCTGATTTTAACCCAAAGGGAAAATCAGACAATGAAGTCATGAAGTTTTGTCAATCATTCATGTCTGAATTGTCTAGACATATTGGCCCAAATACAGATGTCCCTGCAGGTGATATTGGAGTTGGTGGAAGAGAAATTGGCTATATGTTTGGTCAGTATAAGAGATTAAGAAACGAATTTACAGGAGTTTTAACAGGAAAAGGAATTAATTGGGGAGGATCATTAATAAGACCTGAGGCTACGGGTTATGGTACAGTTTATTTTGCTGCAGAAATGTTAAAAACAAAAGGAGATGATTTCTCTGGAAAAGTAGTATCTATTTCTGGTTCTGGTAATGTAGCTCAGTTTGCCTGTGAAAAAGCGACTCAATTAGGAGCTAAAGTTGTCACCATGAGTGACTCTAAAGGATTTATTCATGATCCAAGTGGTATAGATGAAGAAAAATTAGCTTGGATAATGGATCTAAAAAACAATAGAAGAGGAAGAATTAAAGAATATGCAGATCATTTTGATGGGGTTACTTTTCATGAAAATGAAAAACCGTGGAGCGTCAAAGTTGATGTGGCATTACCATGCGCTACTCAAAATGAATTAAATGAAGATCAAGCTAAAGATTTAGTTAATAATGGATGTATTGCTGTTGCTGAAGGTGCTAATATGCCTTGTACTCCAGAAGCAATTGCCGCTTTTCAGTCAAATAAAGTTTTATTTTCACCTGGTAAGGCATCAAATGCTGGTGGAGTTGCTACATCTGGCTTAGAGATGTCTCAAAATTCATTAAGGTACAATTGGACTAGAGAAGAAGTAGATCAAAAGCTACATAATATAATGCTAGATATTCATAAACAATGTGTTGATTTTGGAAAAGGAGAGGATGGATTTATTGATTATGTTAAAGGAGCAAACATAGCTGGTTTTGTAAAAGTGGCTGATGCTATGATTGATCAAGGTGTTGTTTAACTCGATTAATTATGTATAAAACGCTTAAAACATTTCTTGAAAAAGAATTAGAGGATGTGAGTAATGCAGGTCTCTTTAAAAAAGAGAGAATCATAACATCTCCTCAAGGTGCACAGGTTAAAGTTAGTGATGGTAATGATGTAGTAATTATGTGTGCTAATAATTACTTGGGATTATCATCACACCCAGAAGTAATTGAAGCCTCAAAAAGAGCACTAGACACACATGGTTTTGGTATGTCCTCAGTAAGGTTTATATGTGGAACTCAAGATATTCACAAAGAATTAGAGCAAAAAATCGCTGACTTTTATCAAACTGAAGATACCATCTTGTATGCTGCTGCATTCGATGCTAATGGTGGTTTATTTGAGCCATTATTTGGGCCTGATGATGCCATTATTTCTGATGAATTAAATCATGCTTCTATAATTGATGGTGTTCGACTTTGCAAAGCAAAAAGATATAGATATAAACATAGTGACATGCAAGATTTAGAGCAACAATTAATTGATGCTCAAGAACAAAGACATAGAATTATTGTAACGGATGGTGTATTTTCTATGGATGGTGATATTGCAAAAATGAATGAAATCTGTGATTTAGCTGATAAATATGACGCTTTAGTAATGACAGATGAGTGTCATTCTGCTGGATTTATAGGAAAAACTGGAAGAGGCGTTCCAGAATATCATGGTGTTATGGAAAGGGTGGATATCATTACTGGAACATTAGGAAAAGCCTTAGGTGGTGCAATGGGTGGATATACTACAGGTAAAAAGGAAATAATTGAAATGTTGCGTCAACGTTCTAGACCATACTTGTTTTCAAATTCATTAGCTCCTTCAATTGTTGGTGCAGCTATCAAGGTATTCGATATCTTAAGTAGTTCAACAGAACTAAGAGATAAATTAGAAGACAACACAGCTTATTTTAAAGAAAAAATAATTGCTGCTGGTTTTGATGTTAAAGCTGGAGACTCTCCAATTGTTCCTATTATGCTTTACGATGCTAGTTTGTCTCAAAAGTTTGCTGATATGCTATTAGAGGAAGGAGTTTATGCCATAGGGTTTTTCTACCCTGTTGTCCCTAAAGGAAAAGCAAGGATTAGAACGCAAATTTCTGCTGCTCATGAAAGACATCATTTAGATAAAGCTGTGGATGCATTCATTAAAGTTGGGAAGGAATTAAATGTGATAAAATGATTTAACTTTTAAAAATATTAAAAGTGAATTGTTAGTATCGAAATTATATCATATCTTCGCAGCCCGTTAATCAAATTTAAAAGAAAAAGTGAGTCATTTAAGTTATAAAACAATATCGGCCAATAAAGAAACCGCTAATAAAGAATGGTTATTGGTAGATGCAGCTGATCAACCACTAGGAAGAGTTGCTAGTAAGATAGCTTCGCTAATTAGAGGAAAGCATAAAGTAAACTTCACCCCTCATGTAGATTGTGGCGACAACGTAGTTGTGATTAATGCTGAAAAAATCAAATTAACTGGGAACAAATGGGAAGCTAAGGAGTATATTAGACATACTGGCTACCCCGGAGGTCAACGTTCAATTAATGCAACTGATCTTCTTGCAAAATTTCCNGAAAGANTAATTGAAAAAGCAGTTAAAGGNATGCTTCCAAAAAACAGACTAGGAAGAAGTTTATTTGGAAATCTTCATGTATATGTGGGAAGCGAACANGANAAAGCTGCTCAAAAACCTAAAAAAGTAGAACTTAACTAGTATCATATGTCAATTATAAACAAGATAGGTAGAAGAAAATCATCGGTAGCAAGAGTTTACTTAAAAGATGGTAAAGGAAAAATCACTATCAACAAAAGAGATCAAAAAGACTATTTTTCCACAGATGTACTTCAGTATAAAATAAATCAACCTTTTGCTTTAACTGGAACATCAGGAAAATATGATGCAACNATAAANGTTAATGGTGGTGGAACTACAGGTCAAGTAGAAGCGATCAGATTAGCTATTTCTAGAGCATTGGTNGAAATTAATGCAGATTATAAACCAATGTTAAAAGCTGAAGGTTTAATGACGAGAGACCCAAGAATGGTTGAGCGTAAAAAACCAGGACAACCTAAAGCAAGAAAGAAATTTCAGTTTAGTAAAAGATAATTTTATAAAACGTACCAGGGTACGTTGTTTAGTATCTAAGGTATGGAGACCAATTNTTAATTGCTACTTCATATCTGCTGATTAAAAGTAAAACAGTAAAAAGAAAGTAAACAAAATGTCAAAAGTAACTTTTGAAACAATGTTGGATGCGGGAGTGCATTTCGGACATTTAAAGAGAAAGTGGAATCCAAGTATGGCACCATATATTTTCGATGAGAAAAAAGGTATCCACGTCATAGATTTAAATAAAACCTTAGTAAAATTAGAAGAAGCCTCTAGTGCAATGAGACAAATTGCCAAGTCAGGNCGNAAAATTTTATTTGTAGCTACAAAAAAGCAAGCTAAAGAAATAATTTCTTCTAAACTAACTGAAGTAAACATGCCCTACATAACTGAAAGATGGCCAGGTGGTATGTTAACTAACTTTAAGACAACTAGAAAAACGGTTAAAAAGATGTCTTCCATTGACAAAATGATGAAGGATGGCACTGCTGATACCATGTCTAAAAGAGAGCGACTACAATTAACTCGTCAAAGAGAAAAAATTGGTAAAGTGTTCGGAAGTGTTGCAGATATGAATAGACTTCCTGCAGCTGTATTTATAGTTGATGTTAAAAAAGAACATATTGCATTAGCAGAGGCAAGAAACCTAAATATCCCTGTTTTTGCTATGGTTGATACCAATTCTAGCCCTGAGGGTATTGATTTTATAATTCCTTCAAATGATGATGCAACCAAATCTATTGATTTGATTGTTGGTCACTTATGTGATTCCATTAAAGAAGGATTAGGGGAAAGAAAGCAAAACAAAGAAAAAATGGCCAAAGAAAAGGCTGAAAAAGAAGCTGTTGCTGCAGAGAAAACGGAAGAATAAAACAATTTAAAAGTATAATAAAATGAATATTACTGCTAAAGACGTAAATGAGTTAAGAAAGAAAACTGGTGCAGGGATGATGGATTGTAAAAAAGCTTTGCAAGAATCCAATGGAGATTTAGAATCAGCAATTGATTTTTTAAGAAAAAAGGGTCAAAAAATTGCTGCCAAAAGAGGTGATAGAGATGCCAAAGAAGGATTAGTTATTTCTAAATCCTCTGGAAATACAGGTTACTTAATTTGCCTAAACTGTGAAACTGATTTTGTTGCTAAAAACAATGACTTTGGAAATTTTGCAAACTCGATTATTGATCTTGCTATAAATAATAGTTCATCAAATCTAGAAGATTTAATGAATTCAAACTATACTGGTACTGATTTAACAGTTGCAGAAAAAATTACAGAGCAAAGTGGTGTAATTGGGGAGAAAATCGAAATTTCTTATTTCGAAAGAATTTCTGCTGAAAAGGTAGTTGCATACAACCATCCAGGTAATCAAATTGCTTCAATGGTTGGTTTAACTACTGATGCAGAAGATGAAGGAAAACAAGTAGCCATGCAAGTTGCTGCCATGAATCCTATTGCTTTGGATCAAGATTCAGTTCCACAAGAAGTAATTGAAAGAGAAATTGAAATTGGTAAAGACCTTGCTATCCAAGAGGGGAAGCCTGAACAAATGGCAGAAAAAATTGCAAAAGGGAGATTAAATAAGTTCTTTAAAGAAACTACTTTATTAAACCAANCCTTCATAAGAGATAATAAAAAAACAGTTTCACAATTTTTAAAAGAAAGTAATCCAGATCTTAAAGTGACAGATTTTAAGCGATATTCACTTTCGATTTAATAATCTTATCTATATTTAGAGAGCTTTTAGCTCTCTTTTTTTTGCTCAAAATTTAACAATACATGAAATACAAAAGAATTTTATTAAAACTTAGNGGAGAAGCTTTGATGGGNAATAAGCAATTTGGTATTGACAANAACAGGTTAATGCAATATGCTAACGAAATCAAGCAAATTGCTGAAATGGGAACTGAAATTGGAATTGTCATNGGAGGTGGTAATATTTTTAGAGGTGTTCAAGCAGAACGCGGAGGTATGGAGAGAACACAGGGAGATTATATGGGGATGTTAGCTACAATGATAAATAGTATGGCATTACAAGCTGCATTGGAATCTGTTGGACTATATACNAGGCTTCAGTCAGCTATTGAAATGAAACAAATTGCAGAACCATTCATAAAAAGAAAAGCAGTAAGACATTTAGAAAAAGGAAGAATTGTAATTTTTGGTGCTGGCACTGGAAATCCATATTTTACTACAGACTCAGCGGCTTCATTGAGAGCTGTAGAAATAGACGCTGATGTTATTCTAAAAGGGACACGAGTTGATGGTGTTTATGATCAAGATCCAGAAGTTAACCCTTCTGCAAAAAAATACGATTCTTTAACTTTTGATCAAGCATATGAAAACAACTTGAAGGTTATGGATATGACGGCTTTTACCTTGTGTAAAGAGAATGATGTNCCTGTTNTTGTATTTAACATGAATGAACCAGGAAACCTTAAAAAAGTTATTGAAGGAATTGAAATAGGTACTTTAGTTACNGTTTAATAAATTTATATTATGGAAGAAATTAATATGATTCTTGAAGAAACTGAGGANGGTATGAAAAAAGCTTTATCTCATCTTATTTCAGAGTTGAGTAAAATNAGGGCTGGTAGAGCAAATCCATCTATGCTAGATACAGTAAGAGTAGACTATTATGGATCACCAACTCCTCTTTCACAAATTGGTAATATCAGNACTCTAGANCCNAGAACATTAACTGTTCAGCCTTGGGAGAAAAGCATGTTAGATGAAATTACCAAATCAATAATTAATGCCAATTTAGGCTTGAATCCTCAAAATAATGGGGAAGTTATTATTATAGCTGTTCCAGTTTTAACAGAAGAACGNAGAAAAGATTTAGTAAAAAGAGCAAGNGCNGAGGGAGAAAATGCCAAAGTGAGTTTAAGNACNCAACGAAAAGATGCCAATGACATGGTNAAGTCTCTTAAAGACGAAGGTTTAAGTGAAGATGCTGTCAAAAACACGGAAGATGACATTCAAAATTTAACTAATTCTTATTCAAATAAAGTGGATGAGTTAGTTTCTGTNAAGGAAGAAGATATAATGAAAGTATAACATATAAATAGGTGAAATACTTCCATATTTCTAAAAATAGTTTAGATTTGAAACTTAATTTGCAAATTTTAATAAATAGACACATGAAAAAATTAATGTATTTACCACTTTTTGCTCTGTTTGTTGCATGTGCTGCTCCAGCAGANGAAGCTGNTGAAGCTGCTCCNGNAGAAGAAGTTACTGCTGTAGAGGAAGCTCCNGTAGAAGAAGAAGCTGNTGAAGCTGATTCAACTGCTATGGAAGCTGATTCAACTGCTGTNGAANCTGATTCAACTGCTGCNGAAGCTGCTGAAGATCATTCAGANCATGATCACGATCATGATGCAGAGCACTAGAATTATTAATAAAATTCATTAAAAGCCCTCAATGAAGGGCTTTTTTTATGCCCATACTTTAGATCCTTCAGAACAATTTTTACAAATATCAATACCTTGCCTGTTGTTNAGAATATTTAATCTAAATCTATTATANGCTTTATTTCTCCAGATTACATCAAATGAATCATGATTTAAATTGCCAAGTTGATATTTAGCATCTTTATCAAAACAACAAGGAACTAATTCTCCATTTACAGTAACTACACTACTACTCCACATTCTCCAACAGCTATTATTTAATTTGTTTTTTAAGATGTATTGCCCATGTTTGTTTTTTTTATATCTAGAATATTTCTCGTTTTTAGGCATAAGTGGGTTCCCATTTTTAAAATCGTAAAATTGGGCNGTTTTAATTCGAAATTCATCCAATTCCAAGTCATTNCATAATTGTTTCATTTCATTAACTAGATGCTCATTTTCTTTCACAACTAGGAATTGTAAAATTACATAAGGGTATTTGCTTTTTAGTTTTTTCTTCCATTGAACAATGTTTTTTGTCCCTTCAATTACTTTNTTAAAGTCTCCTTTTTTTCGATATGATTCATAAGTTTCTTGAGAATTACCATCTAAAGAAATTATTAAATTTTTCAAACCAGATTCAATAGTTTTTTGGCAATTTTTATCATTTAGAAAATGACCATTGGTAGATGTTGAAGAATATATTTTTTTAGATGTTGCATATTGAACCATTTTAAACAGATTGGGATTGATATATGGTTCACCTTGAAAATAATAATTGATGTACATTAAATTTGAAAAGTTCTCGTCAATAATTTTTTTGTGTAAATCCAATGATAAGTTTCCGGTTTTTCGTGTAAATTTTTTAAGTCCACTTGGGCATTCTGGACATCCTAAGTTACATGCAGTCGTAGGCTCAATACTAAGGGCTAATGGCATTCCAGCATGTTTAACACGTTTAGTTGTTTTAGAGATATAATAACTACCAACTAATTTTGTTAGGTTTATGACTCTTCTAAAAGAGATGCTATTAAGTATGTTTAATGTGTTAATTATATTGAGTTTTGATAGATTTTAAAATTAGTAAAATCATTTATTGAAGATGCTCATAAACTATACTATTAATTAATACCTTAGCAAAAAAAAAAAATGTGGAGAAAGATTTCTAGTCTTATTTTAAGAAATCGTATTCTTATTATTTGTTTTCTCATTATGATTACTGCTTTTTTGGGTTATCACTCAACAAAAGTTCAGATTCAATATGAGTTTAATAAACTTCTCCCAGAAAATGACCCAACTTTTATAGCATACGAAAATTTTAAATCAAATTTTGGTTTAGATGGAATGATGGTAGTCATTGCAACAGATGAGCCTGAGTTTTATTCAAAAGATAGGTTTAATGCTTGGCTAAAGTTAGCAGAGGATTTAAAAAACATTAAAGTTGATATTTCCGATAATGGAAGTCCTGTATATAAGAGTGTAGTTGATTCTATTTTTTCAGAAGCTCATCTTTTCAATATAGTAAAAGACAAAAATGAATCTAAATTTTCATTAGATCAAATTGTTAAAACATATCCTTTAAATCAAGATGAAGTTGATAGTGTTAAGTCTATAATTAGGAGCTTGGATTTTTATAAAGATATTGTTTACAAGGACTCAACAAATCTTCATTTGATGATGTTGTTCATGAACAAGGATATTTTTAATTCTAATAAGAGAGAGGGTGTAATTGAGGATATTAGAGCAAAAGCACTTTCTTACTCAGATTACTTTGCTCACATGAAGTTTTCAGGACTCCCTTTTATTAGGGCTATTATGATGAATACAATTCAAAAGGAACTTAAGGTGTTCATTCTTTTAGCTATGCTTGTTACTGCCCTATTGTTATTTTTATTTTTTAGGTCTTTTAAAGTGGTAATTATATCAATGATTGTAGTTGCTGTTGGAGTGATTTGGTCTATGGGTGTGCTAAGTTTATTTCAATATGAAATCACTGCTCTTACAGGTTTGATACCCCCCTTGTTGATTGTTATAGGAATCCCAAATTGTGTTTATTTGATTAATAAATTCCAGCAAGAATTTAAAAGTCATGGTAATAAAATTAAAGCGTTAGATAGAGTAATACAAAAAGTAGGAAATGCTACTTTCTTGACCAATGCTACAACTGCAATGGGCTTTGGAACATTCGTATTCACTCATTCAGATATCATGAANGAATTTGGGATTATTGCATCAATTAATATCATATGCATGTTTTTGATAAGTATTTGCTTAGTCCCTATCATCTTCAGTTATTTACCAGAGCCAAAGGGTAAGCATACTAAGCATTTGGATAGAAAATGGATGTTTAAAATTGTAGATGCATTAATTTATTTTTCTACAGAGAAAAGAAAGCAAGTCTATCTAGTCACATTTGTTTTACTTATTGGTGGTATATACGGTATGTCTCTAATGCATACTACAGGTAATATAGTAGATGACTTACCTCACGATGATTATGTAGTAAAAGACTTGAAGTTTTTTGAAAAACAGCTAAATGGAGTATTGCCATTTGAAATAGTTATAACATTCAAAGACGTGGTCTATGATAACTTTTCTAACATTTCAAAAATTCAAAAATTGCAAAATGCTTTAAAAAACGAGAAATATCTCTCAAAATCACTTTCTATTGTTGATGCGATGAAATTTATATCTCAATCCTATGCTAATGGTAAAAAGTCAAAATATAACCTAGATTTTAGCAAGTCCAAAGATCAAAAGTATTTTTCAAGAGTAATAAACTCTGTTTATTTTAAAAACACGTTTACTGATTCAATTATGGATAATAGTAATGGATTTGTGGGGACTTTTTTAGACTCTACGCATCATACAACAAGAATTACGATGCAAATTGCAGATATCGGTACTGCATCAATGGATAGCTTAATTGCAAGAATAGATCAATATGTTGATAGTATTGTAAACCCTGAAGTTCATAAATATAATTTGGTCAATGATGACAGTGGCATTTTTCAATTTTATTCTTCAAATAATAATGTAAAATATAAAACACAAGAAAAGTTAACATCAAATGATGAGGATGGAATATTTGATTTTCCTGAGACATATGAAGCTATTATTAGTGCTTTTGGAAAAGAAAATTTTGATAACGCCATTAAAGAGTCTGTTGATGAACTTAACGTTGATTTAGAAATCACCGGAACAGGCGTTATGTATGCCAAAGGGACGACTTACTTAGTAAATAATTTATTTATAAGCTTAATTATAGCCATTTGTGTCATAGCTGTTTTAATGTCCTTTCTCTTCAGGTCTTTTCGAATGGTTTTAGTATCACTCTTACCCAATTTAATTCCTTTAATTTTTACATCTGCGTTAATGGGTTATTTTGGGATTCCAATAAAACCATCTACAATACTTGTATTTAGTATAGCATTTGGTATATCCATTGATGACACAATACATTTTTTAGCAAAATATAGACAAGAACTAAAAGTAAATAACATTAGAAAATCAGTAGTTATTTCTATTAAGGAAACAGGTGTTAGTATGATTTACACCTCAATTATATTATTTTTTGGATTTTCTATTTTTACAGCATCAAATTTTGGCGGTACCCAAGCTTTAGGTTTGCTTGTATCATTAACTTTGTTTGTAGCTATGCTTACTAACTTAGTCTTGTTGCCATCTCTTTTATTAAGTTTAGAAAAGAGAATTTTAACTAAAAACTTTAAGGAATCTGAAGATGTTTTTCAAGATGATCAAGATATTGAATGGAATAAACTGTAAACTATGAAAGGAATAATTTTAGCAGGGGGTTCAGGAACAAGGTTACATCCATTAACCTTAGCAGTNAGTAAACAGTTAATGCCTNTGTATAATAAACCAATGATTTATTATCCACTTTCTACATTAATGCATGCAGGTATTAGAGAAATTCTTTTTATTACAACTCCNCATGACCAGCCATTGTTTAAGCATTTACTAGGNGATGGTTCAAAATTAGGTTGTCGTTTTGAGTATAAAATTCAACCAGAACCAAATGGTTTAGCACAAGCATTTATCATTGGAAAAAGTTTTATAGGTGATGACAAAGTAGCTTTAATACTTGGAGATAACATTTTCTTTGGCGCAGGTATGGGTAAGAAATTGGAGTCTTCAACAGACCCTGATGGTGGGTTGATTTTTGCTTACAGAGTTAATGANCCTGANAGATATGGGGTTGTAGAGTTTGATGAAAATGAAAATGTACTTTCTATAGAAGAAAAGCCANNACAACCNAAATCAAATTTTGCTGTACCAGGATTNTATTTTTATAANAATGAAGTAGTTAAAATTGCTGAACAACTCAAGCCAAGTGCAAGAGGGGAATATGAAATAACAGATGTCAATAAGGTATATCTTAATGAAGGGAATTTAAAAGTAAAAAACTTGGGTAGAGGTGTAGCNTGGTTAGATACAGGAACTTTTCGGTCTTTAATGCAGGCCTCACATTTTGTTCAAACTATTGAAGAACGCCAAGGACTTGGTGTAGGTTGTATTGAAGCAGTAGCCTATTCCAATGGATTTATCAATAAAAAACAATTGAAAGAATTAGCTATTCCNTTATTAAAAAGTGGGTATGGTAATTATTTAATGAGTTTGATAAGTTAACCAATAATGCTTTCTACTTATAAAGAATCTATAGATAAAGCTCTAGATGCATATTTAGCATCATTACCNAATTATCCTATTTACGATCCAATTAGGTACATTGTAANNCTNGGTGGTAAGCGATTTAGGTCNTCATTAACTTTAATGATTAGTGAATTGTTTTGTGGAAATCCATTATTGGCTATTAATGAAGCTATGGCCATTGAATTATTTCACAATTTCACCTTAATTCATGACGATATTATGGATGAGGCATCTTTAAGAAGAGGGTGTGAAACTGTACATAAGAAGTGGTCAAATAATGAAGCGATACTTTCTGGAGATCTTTTATATGCTTTAGTCAATAAACTTTTAGCAACATCCGAAGTTACATCTTCAGAAATACAAACAATATTTCATCAAACTGCTATCGAAGTCTGTGAGGGTCAAGCTATGGACATGGATTTTGAGAAAAGATCAGATGTTTCAATTNATGAATACCTTTTGATGATTAAATTAAAAACAGCTGTATTAGTAGCTTGTGCATTGAAAATTGGTGCTTTAATTGGTGGGGCTAAGGATTCTGACGCGAATCAGCTTTATGAATTTGGNATTAANTTAGGAGTAGCTTTTCAAATTCATGATGANATTTTAGATGTTTATCCAAGTCATTCCTCTTTTGGTAAAAAAGTTGGTGGAGATATCNTTGAGGAAAAGAAAACGTTATTATATATTTCATTACTTAATAGTGCATCTAAAANTGAAATCGACCNACTAAANACATTGTATAGTTCAAAAGATGAAAATTCGGAGGAAATTATATCAGAAGTNAAGAAAATGTATGAAAAATATGATGTTCTTTCTGTTGCAAATAAGGTAAAAGATAAATATCACTTAGATGCACTTTCTAATATTGAAAATTTAAGCATTGNACAATCAAATAAAAACCGTTTAATTTCTTTTGCTCAAGATTTAATGAGTAGAAATTTTTAGTTATAAATTTCATTTAATGCTTCTTCCAGTTTATCATATTTAAACTNAAATCCAGCTGATTTAATTTTATCATTTGACACCTTAACTCCTTCCAGTAATATATCAGCTAATTCACCGTAAATAAATTTTAACACAAAACTTGGAACGTTTGGTAATCTAATTTTTTTATTAAGCGCTTTTGCAATTGCATNTGTTAATTCTTCATTGTTAACATGTTGGCTGCTGACTACATTATAAGTTCCAGCTGGAATTTTTTGAATAATAGCATTGAAAAAAACGGAAACAACATCATCAACATGAACCCATGGCATATATTGATTTCCCCTGCCAATTGGAGAACCAAGTCCCTTTTTTATCATAGAAGATATTTTTGGAAGGGCTCCTTCATTTTCGTCTAGAACTATGCCAAGTCTAAGCTTCAATACTTTAGCATTTTTTTCAAAAAGATCAGCTGACCTTTCCCATTGTTCACAACAATTTCCAATAAAATCTTTGTATGGTGGGTAATTTTCTGTGTGTACTATTTCGTTTGTAATAGCACCATAGAATCCAATTCCCGATGCTGTTACAAAGGAAGTTATATCGTGATTGTTTTCTTCAATAGCTTTATGAAGTAGTCTTGTAGTTAGCACCCTGCTTTTCACGATAATTTCTTTACGTCTTGTTGTCCAAGGTTTTTCTGCTATTCCAGCACCAGCTAAATGAATAATGTGTTTGGTGTTTTCTAAGCATCTTTCATCTAAGTAGTTTTTCCCCCAATCCCATTCATAGGTCTTTATATCGTGTTTAGAGTTCTTGGCTCTTGTTAAATGAACTACTTCAAAACCACTATTTAGTAGTTTTTTTGTCAATTTAGATCCAATTAAACCTGACCCTCCAGTTATAAGTACCCTTTCTTTCATCTTGACGAAAATAATAATGTTGTTTAAGTTGTGTAATATTGTCCAATTGAATATCAATTATAATGGATATTAATTCAACTAATACACTTGTTATCAATCAACTCAATAAAGACCTTTTATTATGCGGATATAGCCTTCAAATTGATGCTTCACCATCTGATTGCCGATTTATTCAAAAAATAATGGAATTTTTATCTAAAGAGCGAAAATGTAATTTAGAAAAATTAACTCATTTTTTTTACAGAATAGACTTAGACGAAAATCAAATTAATAATTTACATGATATGGATGTAGAAGAGTTGACATACCTTGTTTTAAATAGACTAAAAAAGAAAGTTATTTTCAGGTCTAATTTCAAATAATTATTTTGCATCTTTGTTTTTGTAATGGGTTTGGATAAGTTTTCTTTTTTAAGCAATATTGATAGTGATTTTGTTGATGAATTACATCAAAAATATTTAGTAGATAAAAGGTTAGTTGAGCCAAGTTGGAGACAGTTCTTTGATGGCTATGAATTTGCTAAGGTAAATTACGAAGATGAAAACGAAGTACCTTCAATTGTAAAAAAAGAATTCAGGGTTATAAATCTAATCAACGCTTACCGGACAAGGGGTCATTTATTTACTAAGACTAATCCTGTAAGGGAAAGAAGGAAATATCATCCAACATTAGACATTAAAAATTTCGGATTAGATGAAGATGATTTATTAACTGTTTTTCAAGCAGGTGATCAAGTGGGTATTGGTCCATCATCATTAAATGAAATTATAGCTCATTTAGAAGAAACGTATTGTCAGTCTATTGGAATTGAATATCAATATATTAGACATCCAGAAAGAGTTGAATGGATAAGAAAACATATTGAATTAAAAAATAGACCTCAATTTTCAAAAGAGCAAAAAAAACATATTCTTCATAAGCTCAATCAGTCTAATGTTTTTGAACAATTTCTTCAAAAGAAATTTGTTGGTCAGAAAAGATTCTCAATAGAAGGTGCAGAGTCATTAATACCTGCTTTGGATGCCTTGATAGAGAATGGATCTACTTTAGGTTTAAAAGAGTTTGTGGTTGGAATGGCCCATAGAGGAAGATTAAATGTCTTGGCCAATATTTTCAACAAGACATACGAAAGTATTTTTACAGAATTTGAAGGTAAAGAGTATGATGACGATACCTTATTTGATGGTGATGTAAAGTATCATCTCGGTATTACTTCTGAAGTAGAAACAGATGCTGGTCATCAGGTGAAAATCACATTAGCTCCAAATCCATCTCATTTAGAAGCTGTTGATCCNGTAGTAGAAGGAATTACAAGATCAAAAATTGATCACGAGTTGGACGGAGACGAAAAGAAAATATTGCCCATTTTAATTCATGGTGATGCTGCAATAGCAGGTCAAGGTATTGTTTATGAAGTNGTGCAAATGGCACAATTGGATGGTTATAGAACTGGTGGAACACTTCACATAGTCATCAATAACCAAGTTGGTTTTACAACGAACTACCTCGATGCTCGTTCAAGTACTTATTGTACAGATGTGGGTAAAACTACGCTTAGTCCAGTTTTCCATGTTAATGGTGATGATATTGAAGCAGTTGTTCAAACCATTGATATAGCTTTAAAGTATAGACAACAATTTTCAAGAGATGTGTTTGTTGATTTGTTGTGCTATAGGAAATATGGACACAATGAAGGAGATGAACCAAAATTCACTCAGCCTAAGTTGTATAAAGCTATAGCAAAACATCCTAACCCAAGAGAAATATATTTAAATCAACTAATTAGTCAAGGAGTTGTGAGTCAAGAAGAGGGGGGTGAAATGGAGAAAGAATTTGATGATATGCTTCAAGAGAGACTCACTGAAGCAAAGCAAATTGAAAAGGCTAAAATCACTAATTTTTTGGAAGAAGTTTGGAAAGATTTTCGTAAATCAAAAAAACAAGATTTTTCTGAATCTCCCAATACTGGTTATGAAGAATCAAAATTAGTAGAACTTGCCAAGAAGATTAACCATTTGCCAGATGGTAAAAAATATTTTAGAAAAATTGTAAAGCTGTTTGATGATAGATTAGCTATGTTAGATACTGACCGCTTGGATTGGGCTATGGGTGAGTTATTGGCTTATGCAACTCTTTTAGAAGAAGGTTTTTCAGTTAGAATTTCAGGTCAGGATGTTGAACGAGGTACATTTTCTCATAGACATGCAGTTGTAAAAACAGAGGATGATGAGGAAGAAGTTATTCCTTTGAATTTATTAAGTAAATCTCAAGGTAAATTTGATATTTACAACTCATTTCTCTCTGAATATGCTGTTTTAGGTTTTGATTATGGCTATGCATTTAACACACCAAATGGATTAACAATATGGGAAGCACAATTTGGAGACTTTTTCAACGGTGCTCAAATAATTATTGATCAATTCTTAAGTGCAGCAGAAGACAAATGGGGTACTCCAAATGGTCTAGTGATGCTTCTGCCACATGGATATGAAGGTATGGGTTCTGAGCATTCATCAGGAAGAATGGAACGCTTTCTTCAACTTTGTGCTGAATACAACATGCAAGTGGCTAATTGTACTACACCTGCTAATTATTTTCATTTATTAAGAAGGCAGTTGAAATGGCCTTTTAGAAAGCCTCTTGTAGTATTTACACCCAAAAAATTATTAAGATATCCAAAAGCCGTTTCTTCTTTAACTGAGCTGGCAAATGGTAATTTTAGTGAAGTAATTGATGACGATAGTGCTGAAGCAAATAAAGTAGATACTGTTGTATTATGTTCAGGTAAATTTTATTATGATTTAATTGAAGTTTATGAGAATATAGAAGCGGATAATCTTGCGTTTGTTAGAGTGGAGCAACTTTATCCTTTCCCCGAAGATAAATTGTCTCAAATAGTTAAAAAATATGGTGAATCTTCAAGATATATTTGGGCTCAAGAGGAGCCTGAAAATATGGGGGCTTGGTCTTTTATAATCAGGAAATGGAATTTAACACCAATTATTTGCCATTCCAGATTAGAGTCAGGTAGCCCCGCAAGTGGATCGCCAAAGGTTCATGAAATTAGGCACAGTGCCATAATTGATCAAGTAATGTCTTACACAAAAAAGAAATAACAATGTCAGTATTAGAAATGAAAGTTCCTAGCCCAGGTGAATCTATCTCAGAAGTTGAAATAGCAGAGTGGATGGTTGAGGACGGAGAATATGTTGAAAAGGATCAAACTATTGCAGAAGTGGATTCTGACAAAGCAACATTGGAGCTTCCAGCAGAACAATCAGGTATAATAACTTTAAAAGCAGAAGTTGGTGATGTGGTAGCCGTTGGTCAAGTGGTTTGCCTTATTGATACGTCCGCAGCTAAGCCAGAAGGAAGTAGCTCTACAAAATCCAAGAAAGCAGCCCCAAATCCAAACCCTGCTCCATCTAATGTAAGTAGTTCAAAACCAGCAGAACCAAAATCATATGCTGCAGGCCACCCAAGTGTTGCAGCAAAGAAAATAATGGAAGAGCAAAATGTTCAAGTTGAAATGATTGAAGGTACTGGTAAAGGTGGTAGGATTACTAAGCAAGATATTCTTCAGCTTTTAGCAACTCTGCCAGAAGAAGGAAATAGAAAAAGTCAGATCCGAAAGTTGAGTATGTTGCGAAGAAAAATTGCATCAAGACTTGTTTCTGTCAAAAATGAAACTGCTATGTTAACTACATTTAATGAAGTTAATATGAAACCAATTATGGATTTAAGATCAAAATATAAGGATGATTTTAAAGAGAAATATGGAGTTGGCTTAGGATTCATGTCCTTTTTCACTAAAGCTTGTACTATGGCATTGCAAGAATTCCCTACAGTAAACTCCATGATTGACGGTGATCATATGATATCCTACAACTTTGCTGATGTGGGTATAGCAGTAAGTACTGAAAAGGGATTGATGGTTCCTGTTCTAAGAAATGCAGAAGAAATGAATTTGTTAGAAATTGAATCCACCATTAAAGACTTAGCCATAAAGGCTAGAGATGGGAAAATTTCTATTGAGGAAATTACAGGAGGTACGTTTACTATTACAAATGGTGGTGTTTTTGGATCCATGTTAAGTACACCAATTATAAACCCTCCTCAATCAGCTATTTTAGGTATGCACAACATTGTTGAAAGACCAGTTGCTATTGATGGAAAAGTAGAAATTCGTCCTNTAATGTATGTTGCACTATCATATGACCACAGAATTATTGATGGAAAAGATAGTGTAGGTTTCTTGGTTAAGGTAAAAGAAGCATTGGAAAACCCAGAAGAACTTATTTTCGAAGGTAAAGATCCAAAGAAAGTTCTTATGAATTATAAGTAAAGATTTTTAATCGTTTACGATTATATTATCAATTTCCCACGTTGCCCCATCTGAGTTAGATCCAACATATTTAAATGCTACATTTAAATTGGATGAGATAAATGGTGTTAANTCAATATTACCACTAGAAACAAAAGTCCAGTCTCCAGAATCAGTATCCCAGTTTGGAACATAGCTTGATATGTCCATCCATGTCCCTTGCTGTGAAGGATTNCTTANCCCATCATAATCAGATGAAATATACAGTTCTAAACCNGGNCCATTATATCTTGTAACATTATCAAATACTAAATAAGGAGAAGAAGTNCCAGTTAAATCAAAAGATGGTGATACCAGCCAACTTTCACATGCGAAGTTGGTAAATGTATTGATGTCAA
The DNA here is from genome assembly GCA_002727735.1 of Crocinitomicaceae bacterium. Taxonomy (GTDB): domain Bacteria; phylum Bacteroidota; class Bacteroidia; order Flavobacteriales_D; family Parvicellaceae. Next base: position 3,102 of record PBXW01000006.1, on the reverse strand, counting down.
AGTTACTAGCAGAAGCTACATCACCACCATATATTTCCCATTCTCCCCAATTTTCAGTTGTAGTAGTACCAGTCCAAAAACTACCCCATCCACCAGATGTTATAGAGCCATCATTAAAATCTTTGTTTAGAATGTAATTGCCAGTTCCGCCACCACCTCCAGAGCCACCACTACATCGATCCCCATTCATGTTCACTTCATTAATGTCTCTGATAATAAATTGTTTAGTAGACCCATATCTGGTGAATAAACCGATTATAGTTCCTTTTCCAGAAGCTACAGTGTCATCNGCAAAGTTGGCATAACCACTAGTTCTTACCAAAATGCTATTACCATCACAGTCATTTAAGTATCTTTCTCCTGTGGCTAAATTGACTGCATCTGCATAGGTAACACCAGTTGTTTGAAATTCAACACTATCTAATTGAATTAATCTACTTTGATCATCTTCAATATTTAATTGATTGATAGTTGTAANGTAGGGNGAAACAAATTTATNNGTNGCTATTTTNACTATTTGTTCATCCACACTGATNTTTTCCAATTGAATTAAGTCACCATATTCGCTCATAGTAACTCCATTAAGGTTTACTCTTATACTGTCACCAATATAAAGTCCACCTGAAGCATCTAATTTCAATTTAATTGCTCCAGATAAATCTTGCATNTAAGCCTCTTTGTAAAAATTCCCGTTGGTTTCTTCACATGTTACATTTCCATAAATAGAATAATCAGAATTAATGGTAAGTGGTGAACCATTAAACATGTCTTTTAAATCACTTATAGAGATTACATCACCTATAGGAATGTCAATTACAGGTGGTTCATCGTAAGTTTTATTACAGGAATTTAACGTACCAATAAATAAGGTAATTAATAGGGGAGATATGTATTTTTTCATTTTAATATAAATAGCTTAACATAATAAAAAAGGTACGGCCATACATGTAGCCATATTTATTTGGAAATCGATCAATATTAGAGGCATCGTACCTNAGTTGTTCAAATCCTCCAGTTTTAAANGAAGTATTATTTAATACGTTATTNACGTTTAGGTTTAGTCTTAAGTAAGAATTGTTCTTNTAAATCTTCCAGCTTTTACCACAGAATAAATTAACTGCATTTCCATTTTCTAATTTTGTTTGGTCAATAATTTCATTAATGTACGGGTAGCCATCTCCATAACCAGCAATAGCNTCTGATGTTCTTCTGTCAGGGTTGGGAGATAAGTAGATGTCAGCAAAATAATTGAAATTAATTCCAGCATACCAATACTTAGGTGCATTGTATTTTAATCCAAGAGAAGTCGCTTGTTGAGGCATTCCACCTATTTTATAGTTTTGAAAGTATACGGTCTTATTCTCTGCTATAACTTCTTGAGAATTATCTCTTGTTACAGTTGCAATAGGTCTTGAATTATATAAATAATCGCCCATTGTGTAGGCGCCTGTGAATTGAAGAGAAGAGGTAATATTGCTTTCAAAACCAAACTCCATCCCCATAAAAAGTTGATCTACATTGGTCATCATGTAGTTTACAAATGTTCTNTATTCATCATGGTAGAATGATCTAGCCCATGTTTGATTGTTGATTTGGGTGTAGAACCCAGATAACCTTGCTTTAAGAAATGGGAGTCTTATATTGTAATTAAGATCACCAGAAATAATTTCAATTGAAGTTAAATTTGGCACCAATTGATCTCTNGTTCGTGGAGAGACATAAGCGTTTCTTACATAAGGAGCTTCAGTTTTATAAAGTCCATTGAAAGAAATTAAATGTCTACCAGTTATTTTGTAAAGGAATCCAACTTTAGCTCCATAATTGTAAAAATTTTGCTTTTCAGAATTTCCTAAAGAATTGTCTGGGAATCGTCCATTTTGCATGATTCCATTTCTCCAAAAAGAAGAGTTAGAAAGTGTTAACCCTACAAAGCTTTCAATTTTNGAAGTGTTAAAATTATACTCACNAAATGCTTCATTTTTATTTACATGTATATTATAGTTATAACCAAATATATCACCATTGTAAACTACACGATTAATTTCTTGAAGGTCATTTTGAGCTAAATTGGGATCTTCAAAATCTTGTTCAGCAAATTGATCAATATCTACCCAATAATCTCCACCAAGTAAATCATTCATTAATCGATAATTTTTACTCATGTATCGACTGATGTGTAGTCCAAAGTTGATTTGTTGGTTTTCTTTTAATTGGTATTTCCCAAAAGAATTTAGCCCAAAGTGTCTGGGGTCTAAGCGATACTCTTCTATGATATACTTTGATCTATTTCCAGTAATAGAATTATTNGGGTCCCCACCAACATTATTTTGAGTATATAAATTTTTATAATTGGCATTGTACATTNCATCCCAATCTANTTGAGATGTTGAAGGGTCTTGAGACTGCCATAGTGCTGTTAAATTATNGTAGTCTTCCTCATTTGTGATTATCTGAGAACCAGATAAGGTACCTTGATTATTTAGCAAATAGCTCGGTAAATATTTATAATANTCTGGCCTTGGATCTTTAGCATCATACCAGTTTAGGTTGGTGTTTCCAGTTTTACCAGTAATGGCATAAAGGTTTGTTTGAAGGTTNAGTTTGTNAGAAATATTCCANTAATGAGCTAANGTCATGTANGGTTTGTGGTTNTCTCTATTTCTNGCATTNCGTTTTTTTNGNGTTCCATCTGATTGAGTTTGATAACCCCAATATGGNTTATAAAAATTGTCACCTGTTAAATCATATGTTTCTTGAATAGCAATACCTTGTCTCCCTTGAACTGTTGGGGCACCCAGCACCATGAAGTTTAGCCTATGTGCTTCATTTACTTTTTTCTCAACAGACAATAAGTAACTGCCAGAACTGTAGTAAGTTCCAGGAACATATCCTTCATCTGACCACCTTGAGGATCCACTAATAAGTAATCCCCAGCCTTTGCTATTTAAACCAGTGTTATAGGTGTACATTAACCTATTCCTGTAAGATCTGTTTGTAGCAGCATAAGAAAATCTTGAACCCACTTTTTTCTCAGATGGAAGAGCAGAGATATAAGAATAGCCACCAATGCTTCCAAATGTGGCATCTGCACTTGAAATACCA
>PBXW01000005.1 GCA_002727735.1 Crocinitomicaceae bacterium | reverse complement strand
AGCTTGCAGATACAATAATGCCCAGCAATGTAAAAGTAATAGTAATGCAATTGTTAATTATTCAAATTGGGGCGGAACCTCTTGGTATTCACCAACAGGTAACTACCAAATTAGGCTAATAAGAAGCGGTAGCACCAGACTAAATATCCTAGCTTATCCAAGATCAGCCTCTGGTTTAGGAGCTGTTGGTTGTTATAGCACCACAACTGGAGCTACCAAGCTTAATGAAATGGCAGGTAATCAAAAAGGAACTGGTCCTGTAAGAGCTATTAGTTGTTGATTTTTATAAAAGTTTTGTCTGATGCATGAAGAAGATACAACTTATAAGAGAAATAAAAATACCTTTTTACGAAAATACCTTTTAAGAAGTGTTTCACACGATGCATTTGCCTTACCACAAATATTAATTCTTGCAATTGGAATTACGGTTACTTTAGTTGGTTTGATGAATGCATCTATAAATAGACTTTCCACATCAAATCTAAGTAATAAAGAATTACAGGCAAAAAATGCAACAGAGTCAGCGTTCAATGCTGTTAGATCACTTTTGAATAATAGTAAATCAGGAGCTTATTATTATTATTGGTTGATGAAATCTTGTTCTTCGACCATACCTAGTTCCAAGGTTAATAGTGAGTGCCCAGAATTCGGAGGCGGAAGATCTGGGTCTCAATGGCCTGGACAACCAATTCTTGGAATGTTTAGAGATCCTTCAAAAATATATTGGTCTGATACTAATAATGAATATTGTGCTGGAAATAGCCCATCTACCTGTAAAGGTAGACCAGTTGCTCCATCATGCTACTACCTTGGTCGAAGAGGGAAAAGTAATTCAATAGATTGGAATTTCTCATCTAATGCCCTTAGTCAATTAATAAATGGAACTGAAAAATTAATAGAATCTAGTAAAAATAGTCCTAATGTTCAAAGTTTCGATATCAAATCCACAGATTTTGTAGGTGATGAGGAAGGTGGCGAAAACTCAATTGTGCTAACAGGTTTTAATTCAATACCTACAAATATCAAGAATGGAGTGAATGCTACCAACAAAGTTAGAGCTAATGTTCAAGTTTATAGAAGAATCCCTGACTCTGGATTTGCATTTTTAAGTGCAGGAGAAAACTTTAATGATAAAGATTCATTATTCCTTGGGAATTTTAATATGAAAAACCAGGATCAAGCTGGTTCTATTATCTGGAGAAAACACATTAATCCTCTCAGAGACTACATTGAATGCCCACAAATTAAAAGCAAATCAGGAATTAACGATGTGACTAAATTACCTGATGAAAGTAGAAATAAAGGAGGCTTATGGGTTCAACCTTTAAAATTACCCCCCAGGCCTAAGATTGTTAATCAAGGAGCATTAGGGAGTATATGGAATCCTTCTCCTAATCCAATTATTTGTTTAAAAGATGGCAATACAAGATATTTCAATTCCAACTGCACTTTTTTAGAATCTGCAGGTTATACAAATTATAAAAATAAAGATAGGACTTATACAATTGATGATTTAGTAGTGAGAGGAAAAGATGCTTTCTTTGGTGTGGTTACAAACGATACCTCTAAAGTTACTTTGATTGTTAAAGGTTCAATTGATTTAAGTAATGGAGGAAGAATTTGTCATAGAAATAATTCAGCTGGTGCAAGTTGTGGATCTGGTAAACCAGAAAATTTAGCAATAATATTTCTTCAACCTAGTCAAAATACAACTAGTAAACAGAGATTATTTTGTTCTCCCAATGGTGGCATAGGTTACAAAAAAGATCCTAACAGGAACATACCTTCTAACCATCCTAATAATATGCCCTTTAATACTTTAAACGTAAGTGCAACTGGAGATAGAGACGAATCTTTTAGTGCATTTGTTTTTGCACCAGATACTACTTTCTCAACAGCTACACCTAAAACTGAATATTATTCAAGAGCAATTATAAGCTCCCCAAATACCTCCATTCCTTCGCGACTTGTGACCACAACAAAAGGGGTTTACTCTTTTATATTTAATCCTGGAGGTTCAGTAATTGAAAGAACCCCAATCCCATTTAGAAATATTAATGGTGATTTGATTCCATATACTATTGATGCGGATAAAAATTCCTGGGATAGGAGAAGACATGGACTTGATGATACCTATATTATTGCGGTTGGGAAAAAAGGATATAGTCCTAGACCAGATGTGAATAATTTGATGGATGAAATGGCATTAGTTTGGGATTCAACTACAAAAAATTACTTTTTAATTGGTTATCAAATTCAAGGTAGAGAAGTAAGGTTTGTTGATAGAAATATCAATGGAAAGTTATGGAGATATAACCTTGGAAGAGATCCTAGGAAGAGAGATAGTCGTGGTGAGCAATTTATACATCATTTTGGTATGGAACTTAGAAGGGTCTCAAGCCTTCCAAGAGATAAGCATTTTAAAGGTTCTGCATGGGTAAAGAATGCGTGCTTTGATGAATATGGAAAGATTGTTTGGGATTTCGATAACGATTACAGTACAAATCTTGTTAAAAGATACAATAATTCTAAATATAATTTTGGAGTGCCATACTATAGAGGTAAAACTATAGAGGCTTGGGATACATTAAGGAGTTTCAATTAATAATGACATGAATGAATTAATAAATAAAATAAACAAAAAATATATTTCAAATGAAAGTGGTTTTGGTTTGAGCGAAACTATCCTTAGTCTTCTATTGCTTTCTTTTATTACAACTTACGCTCTATATTTTGTTTCTATGAGACAGACAACCTTGTATAAAGCAAATTTAAATAATGCTGTTAATGATGAAATCAGAAGGGATATAGAGAAATTAAAGTCGGAACTTTGGTATCAGCATTTTAATTCTCCTACTGCAGGGAGAACTGCTTCCTATTCAACTGAAGATATAAAATANATAAGATATTGCAGAGACGTANTAAATACATTCTATGAATTACCAAGTTGGNGNAATAGAGTTTGGACTCCTGGTTCTAATAAAAANTCTTATTCAGGACAAAAAAGAAATAAGATTTTCTCAGGAGCGAATGTTAGAATTGAGAGAAAGATTTCTTCTAAAAGACCTTTTAAAAACATTGGTAGTGACACCAGTTTTGATAAAAGTATTGCAGAAATTACCTATAACGTTACATCTAATAATAAAACTACTCAATGGACTAGCATCCAATTAAGTAGTGAAGCTCACAGTTGGTGCCCACCTTACTCCCAATAAAAACATGTCAACTAATTTTAAATATAAATTATTTGATTTTCTTTTAAAAAAGAATAAAAACGATCAAGGTTTTACCCTTGCAGAACTTATAGTTTCCGGATTTGTCTCTTTACTAGTCCTGATCGCAGGATTTACTTTTTTGAGGATGAATCTTGAGGTAAATAAATCAGACGAAACAAATCTTAAGTTAGGTGGAAAAATAAATAATGCATTGGATTTTATAGTTGATGAAATAAATAGCAGTAAAAAGGTTATTACGAAGATTTCAGATATACCAACCTCATGCAGGCCTTTACCTCCAGGAGAATTNGTACTCGCATTAAAAATGCCAGATCAGGCAAAGGATAGTTCTGCATATCAGTCAAATAATATGTCCTCAAGTAATAGATCAAAATATTGGATCCAAATTTCTAAAGAATGTCCAATTTTTTATAACTTAATTAGAGATAATTCTTTCAACGTAAGAGGAAGGCCNTCTTACATTTTAAAAAGAACAGGTCCCACAGTTGATGAAAAAGGTTTTTACAAAGCAACGGATATAAAAACTACTGTTGTATTGAATAAAGTAAAAAGTAGTTTTGGAGACGATATAATTTGTGGATTAAGTTCAGGTAACAGAAGATCTATCAAAAAACAAATTAAAGGAATAGTTTTGTGTACTGATGAGAACGGAAGAGGCGCCGAAATAATGATAAATGCAGAAACCCCGAGAAATTATAGTGATCTAACAATTACTAAATCATCTGGAGGTTATGTAAGAATAAATGATAAAGACCTATTAAACCTTAGTTCTACTTCAGGTGGTGGGAGTGGTGGAATAATACAAAATGGATGTCAATTTTTCGGTTCTTGCATAACGAGAAAAAAGTTAACTTACTTTATAGATGTATCTGGGTCTATGTGGTCTAGGAATTCTAAAGGTCAAATCCTTATGGAAGTTGCTAAAGAAAAGCTTATTAATCAGTTAAGAGCTATACCTACAAATCAAGGTTTCATTTTACAAATTTATAAGTTTAATTCTTATTCTGTTCCATTATTTAATGGAGGCCCACAAGAATATACGCCGAACAATAAACAAAAAGCTATCCAATGGGTTTCTAGATTAAGAGCTGGGGGAGGAACTAATCCATGGGGGGGATTAAATCAGGCTATGCAAAGCGATAAAGTTTCTCAAATAACAATTTTGTCAGACGGTATCACTCAATCTAAGGGGAGATGTTTTCATAACGGAAAATATATGAACTACTCCCAATGTTACGCCGAATATAATGCAAAAAGAGGGCAAACAAATGTTGGAGACGTTGCAATAGATTCTGTATCTCTTGGGTTTGATTTTTGCTCCGGCAATAATACTCCTTATTGGTTACGTTATTATCAACAATTTAGCAAATCGTGGCTAGGTGAATTAGCATCAAAAAATGGTGGTAGTTGCAAACATATTCAATAATTTTTTACAGTTTAAATTTTACTAATTCTTTAGTTAGTTATTTATTATGGATTATCAAATGTATTGAGAATTTGAGGAGTTACTAATATGATTAGTTCTCTCTGACTTTTGGATGAATTTTTATTTCTAAATAATTGTCCAATTAAAGGAATATCTCCAAGGATTGGAAACTTTGTGATTGTTTCGTTTTCATTAGAATCTAAGACTCCAGTTAAGATAAGTGTATTGCCATCTTTAACACGTATTGATCCACTATCAAGTCTTCTTGTATTTAAAAGATCAACTGTTGCACAATTTGCAATTTCTCTTTGTTCAGACTTTGAGGATATTGCTGGGGATATTGCAAAAGTTACATATCCATTATCATCTATTCTTAATATGCGAGCACCAAAGGTTAGACCAGCAATTCCATACTCTAATGTCGCTGCTCCTGATTCAGGATCTACCTCACAATTAATTGGAACTTGAGTACCTACTATTACAAAGGCTTCATTACCANATGATCTNCCAATTGTTCCAGCTTTNANTGTGTCATCAATACTGCTCAATGAGACTGTTTCNCCACCTGTACTCCCAGGGAATTCATTAAGGATAAGGGTAGGATTCGCAATTATTTTTGTGTCCTTTGAAAGGATATCNGCTTTTAATNAATTTATAAATGTCTTGATTATTNNATTGATTNGAATTATTTGCTGAAGGNGNNGAANNGAAATTTAGCGCNGTAGGTGGAGTNGTATTNTTTATNGTACTTAATAATTGACCACTGGCATTAACAATAAATTTATTATCTTGTCTAAAAGCCCAACTATTGTCGATTTTAGTCCCATCGGAAATCTCAACATCCAATAACCTTACAGTGAGTGCAACTTGTCTTTGTCTTAAATCTAACTGTTTTATATAAGTTTCCGCTACTTTTATTAAGTCAGGAGTGCCAACTAATGTTATAGTTTGAAGCCTATCATCAGTTGTAGCTATCAGTCCTAATAATGGACCTTCATTTCCTCCATAACTTCTAACTGAAGTTGTTGATTGTTCGGTGGTAGTTGCGGAAGAAGCTGCTCCAGATACAGACTGAGATTGACTCGCTCCAGAAGTTACTGCTGTGGTGATTGTATTTGTTTGAGTAACCTTCGCCCCTAAATTTGCTAAGAAAGAAGCCGCAGCATTAGCAGTTGTTTGATTTAATCTGTATATTCGTGATATTCGTTCTGAAAAAACTCTATCTTGAACATCAGGACCAACATAAACTATTCCATTTTCTAATTTCGCTTCTAAACCACTAGACATCAAAATTGAATTGAAAGCTACAGAAAATGGTTTGTCATTAATTGTCATTGTTATATATCTTGGTGAATCAGAAGCTTTTTCTTCCCCTTCATTTTCAGTAGAAAAATCATTGGTGAAGGAAATTTCTTCACTTCTGTTTTCTAACGATTTGTAGGTAGGGTCGTCCTGTACCCAGACATAACCATAATTTGTTTGTGAGATAAGAAATTCAATTGCACTTTTTGCAGTGGCTTCTTTGAAGACCATTGATACTTCTGGACCTTCTAATTCAACAGTTTTTAAGTTTGGTATGTATGTAGTACCTACTGATATATCCCCTAAAGGTGGTGCAGAAGCTTTTTGAGGTGAAAGAGTCTTATTTTTTTTGTAATTTACTGAATTTAATGAAAAAATATTTTTTTCATTTAAAGTATTATTTGATATAGATTGCTTAGGGAAAATCATTTTTAAAATATTATCTTCAATCTCAAACTCTGGATTAGAAAAATTTATCTGATCTAGTGGGGTAATAACTATTTTTATAGTATTTTCGTATCCAGACATTATCAAAGTCTTAATTCCAACTGAAGGTATTGATAAACTTTGAAGGGAGTTTATATTCTCTAAATTTGATGTTTGAATATTTAATGTAATTAAATTGTTTGTAATTTCTTTCTCTAACTTAGGATTAAGACCAATTCCAGAAAGTAAAATCTCTACATTTTTGTCACTAGAACTATTTGTGCTAAGGACCAATTTATTTTTTTTCTTTTCTTCATTTGTTTCTTCAAAAACATAATTATTATTTAATTCTTGAGAAATTAAGCTTAAAGAGTTCAATGAGAGAAAACTTAAAGATAAAGTTAGAATAGTAAATATTTTCCGCATTTTAATTATATGAAAATTGATAAAAATTTAATCTCAAATTGTGAACTAATAGTATATATAATAATACTAATTTAGGGATAAAAATACTAGTTCTCAAAATCATTTTTATTTATAAATAGGAACATTAATGATTATTCTGGCATCAATTTCTCCAATCGCTGATGATTGATTTTCTTCCATATTATTANAGTTGTTTGATCTCATTTTAGGTTCGAAGCAATATGGCAAAATTGCTATTTTATATTCTTGAAGATANTTAAGGAANGTAAGACTGTTTAAATAATCAGATCTAATATTTATGACAAAATAGTTAGATTCAAAAATTTCATCGATATTTTTCTTTAATTCTGTAAAGTCATTTCCTTCATTTTCATTTATGAAAAATTCTTTTACTTTCAATTTTGTCTCGTTAATTCCAGAACTAAAATCATCTAATGGCATATCCTCAAAAGGCATATCAAAGTTTTCTTCAAAATTTTCGGAATTCAAGTTATTTTCAAAACCATCAAAAAAATCTTCTTCTGAAACAGATCGGCAGGAATTTAAATCTTCAGAGGTTATAGGAGCATATTCTATTATTTGTGCGCCAGACCTATTTGATGAATCATATAGAATTTCAGGAATAAGAATCAGCTCAGCTTTATTGGCAACTAATCCTTTAAAATCTTTATAAATTAAATCGAACTTTTGTTTTGANTCATTTCTTCTCATCAATTCTTCCGATAAGAAGGGNAGTTCATTGCTTTCTTCTTTAAATTGTTTTGATTTTGANTTNTTTTCTTTAAGNGATTCAATTGATGGGATAAGAAATAATATTGAAGTTAAAGCAGCAAAAATAATTCCTATTGAAGGGAAAAAATAATCAGATTTAGTTATCTCTTTTAAATCACTTAATTTAATAGATTTAATGTCTTCAACTTTAATGGTTTTTGCTTTTTCNAGAAGTTCGCCAACATCAATAGTTTTGATTTTTTCTAAAAATTGTTGAAAGGTAATATTTTGATTTTTCATTGTTTTTTTACCTCAGCAGNTCAAGAAGCTTAGAATAATCACTTAATTTTTTGAATTTCCCTAAATCATCGGATTCTTTTGATGATTGAATTCTATCTTTTAAAGGNANNTGTAGAATCTTACCTGAGATCTCTATCGCAACTGAATCAACAGGGAAAACTTGCTCTGAAAATGAAGACTGATTATTGGAAGATTGATTTATTATTCTNTTGATTTCAATTGATTCTTTGTCTATTAACTTATTCTCAAGTAGTAAAGATATGAATTTATTTGTTGAAATCAAATCACTGCTATTTGCATTTAATTTAAATCCTTCATTATCAACTAAGTAATCAAGTATTTGAACATTTTTGGGCAAACTCTCTTGGAGGTAAAATCCAAATAGATATGCAGGTGAAGGGTTGGATAACAAAGAGGAATGTTTTTTTAATGTGTTGAACTTATTTTCTCGATCTAAATTAATTTCATTTAAGGCATTAACTTTATCTTCATATTCAAAATGTTTTGATTCCAGACGTTTAATATTTATGGTTGGAACCAGCCCTACAATTTCTACAAAAACTATACCTGCTAAAACAAATAGAGTAGGCATATAGAGTATTTTTTTTGTTTTAATTAATAAAACGAGATTTGGGTAAGATTTAATTAAATTTAAAATTTGATCTAAATAATTTTCCCCAAAAGTATCNCTCACTGATTGGTTCTTAAATTCCCANTCTTTTATATTTTCNTAATTTTTGGCGAAATTATAATCAGTCATAAATTTAACTTTTGTAATTTTCTCCTCTATAAGTTAGTGATTTTGATTCTTTCTTTTTATCAGAAACTTCTTTATTTTGTGTATATTTTTGGCCCCTATAAATTTGTTCCTTTTTAGAGTCTTCCTTTTTAATAATCACATCTAAATCTTTTTTGATTAAAATATCCAATGTACTGGAGAAAGAATTAAGAATAGATTTATACTTTTTAAAGCTGGGAGTTTTTTCAGGGTTTAATTTATATTTATTTGCAGGGATTTCAATAAATTCATCGTTTAATTTATTGTTTAAAGAAAGCATTTTATCAAGACCATTACCATTTAAATAAATTTTATCGTCAAACTTTAATTTGTTTTTAGAGATAATTGATTTCACAGAGCTGCCAAGTCTTGATAAGAACTGGTCATTTAAACTTTCCTTACCTGTTATGTAAACAGAGCTGCCGAAAGGAAGTCTTTCAGAGAAAAGTTCACAATTATTTCTCAGCACATAAACATTTGTAATNTAGTCCTCAACATCACAAAGAATTATTATGTCTTTTTTTGACTGATTAGAAAGGTTTTCAACTAAATGCAAGGTTGGGCAAGTTACTGTGGCAATTTCTGTGCCTGTTAATGAAAGGCTGTTTATCCAAGAATCAATAATCTCTTTGTCAGCATAAACAACTCTATGATAGGAACTGTTTTTATCTCCATTAACCCTTTTATATTGAATTAAAGTCTTATCTGGTAGATATGGGCTTTTGGATAAAATAACTGGATCTTCATCAGAGAAAACAATTAATTCNCTATCACTAAATGATCTGGTAGTAAAAAATGAAGAACTTAGATGCAAAATTATTGGTGGATTGTTTAATTCAAAAACATTAATGATATCGGTAATCATTCTGCTAAATTCAGGAATCTTCTCAATTTTGTACTCGCCAATAAGATCACTTGGTGCATCTATTTGTACGATATCTTTAATAATGTTGGTTTTATTATTTTTTTGTAAATGAGCAAAAAATAATTTGTTGTTNANATAGAAAATCCCAAGAAAATCAACTAGTAAGTAAAGTTTTTTCTTTTGATTTGGGCTTTTACTTGTTTTTAATTTGTTAATTACATCAGAAAATTTAAAATTAAGATATTTTTCAAATTTTTCATCATATTTTTTAAAATCAATTTTGGAAAAATTATTTTTTATAGAAGGATTATCAGATAAAAACTTTCTTAAAGTATCTTTTGAAAAATATTTTTGAGGGTTTTTGAAATTAAATTTATTGTTATTGAGTTTACTTAGAAGGGAATTCTTGATATTAGAAAAATAGTTAAAGTTTTTCGGAAAACTAACCTTTGAAGATTTTAGATTTAAAAATGAAATTTTCTGGTTTTTAAGTTTTGACTTAGGACTTTTGGGTTTTGATTTATTTGAAGAGTTTATCTGATTCCAAATTGATTTTACTTTTGTTTTTCTACTATTTAAATTTTTCAACAAAGAATATTTTATATTATTAAATTTTTTATAAATATATTTTAAATTATTTTTCATCTTTCTCAAGCTTTAGAGTATGAGTTGCACTTTGATTTGATATTTCTACTAATAAATCTTTTTCATTAATATTCGATATCTTATAACCTCCCCCAATATTTTGATTGAGTTTGTAAGATTTGATTCCTTTAGCTGTTTGCATAAAAACAACTTTGTTTTCTCCAATTTTAGCGATCCCTTTGAAACTTATATCTGAAAAATTAATACCTGATTTACTATTTAGACTTTCACTACCAAGAGGAGAAAATGGATTTCTAGATCTCAACTCTTTTTTCTCAGAATCAGAAACTTTAGTTTTAGGGATGTCTTTTAATACTTGCCCAGCTAATAAAGAATAATTTGTTTCTGATGCAGTTTTGGGTTGTATTTTTTCAGAATTATTATCTTCATATGTATAGTTTTCAATAAATTCGTTAGATAAAGCAAAATTTGTATTGAAAAACAAAATAAATAAATAAATCATATTTCTAGGAAATTCTTTACTAAANTNAGTTATTTTGGATTCAATTTAACTCCTTACATTCTAAACAAGGATTTGCAAAAAGGGATAACTTTTTTATGATAATTCACTATATTAGTAGTAACTAATAGTAAATTTAGTTCAACTAAGGATTTCTGATTATTTTTTTATTATGAATAGCGATCTTAAAGAAAATAAAGTTGAAGAAATAAATATAAAAAAAATAAAAGAAATCCTATCTTCAGATCGTGCAGTAAATGCTGGAGTTGTTTTTATTTCAGAAGCTCAAAAGAAAGTTATATTAGGAGCAATGAATCCAATCTACAATAAAGTTTTAGAGATTGTTGATGAAATTAAAGAAGAATTTTCTTTTGAAGTTGAAGTTAAGCAAATAACAACCGAAGAATGGGAAAAATGGAATACGGAAGAAATACAACAACCAAAAACAAATGAATTAAATAACTCTAATAAAGTTTTTAATAATGTTTTGCCTGAAGAAAAATTAGAAAATAATGAATTTAAAGAAGCTATTAAGCTAAAAGATAAAGAAATAGATGATNCATCNTNGCAAAATTCTGATAAAAAACCAAAATCTCTTCTACAAGAAATCATTAGTAATGAACTCTCTAATAATTTAAAAGATAAACAAGATGATAAATTTGATTTTTTTGAATTAGATGAAAATCCTGAGGAAGATGAAGAGCTTGATATTATTGAAGATTCGGAACTTGAAGATGCTGATGATCCTGTAATTAAGGCTGCTGGATCGATATTATCAACATGTTCACGGCTAAAGGCTTCAGATATTCATGCAGAACCGTTAGAAGATAGAATGAGGATAAGATATCGTATTGATGGAGTTTTAAAAGAGGTATATTCTTTGCCCAAGGCAAAGTCTAAAGCAATTACAAGTCGAATCAAGGTTATGAGTAAACTTGATATAGCGGAAAAAAGACTACCTCAGGATGGAAGGATAAGATGCCGAATTAATGATGTAGTTTCTGATTTTCGTGTAAGTACTCTCCCTGGGAAATGGGGTGAAAAAATTGTTCTAAGAGCTCTTCAGTCTGACTCATCAATGTTGGATCTTGACAAGTTAATATCATCAAAAAGTGAACTATCTATGGTTCGTGATATGGGTAGTTCACCATATGGGATTTTTATTGTAGTAGGTCCTACAGGTAGTGGTAAATCTACGACGCTTTACTCAATATTAAATGAGAGAAATACACCTGATGTAAACATAAGCACAGTTGAGGATCCCGTTGAATATACATTAGACGGTATTCATCAGGTTCAGGTTATTAGAGAAAAAGGCTTAGATTTTTCTCGAGCTTTGAGATCATTGATGAGACAGGATCCAGATATTATCTTGGTTGGAGAAACTCGAGATAAAGAAACAGCTCAAACTGCTATGGAAGCTGCATTAACAGGTCATATGGTTTTTACTACTCTTCACGCAAATGATACTGCAACAGCAATAACTCGTCTAGGTGAAATGGGAATCCCCCCTTATCTGGTAGGTTCTTCAGTAATTGGAGTTATGGCCCAAAGACTAATTAGAAAGATATGTCCAAAATGTTCAACTACTCGTCAAGTTGATAAAGAAAAAGATCATCTTGCTTTTGAACATAACATCAGAACATTAAAAGAAGCTAATGTCGTTGATCTTTCCAATAATAGTGAGAATTTATGCCCCGTATGTAACGGCACTGGATATAAAGGTAGGTTAGGTCTATATGAAGTGATGAAAGTTAATGATCCCATAAGAGAATTGATAATGAAGTCAAGTACTGCTGATGTAATAAGATCATGTGCCTCCGATCATGGAGTAAAAAGTTTGCTGAGTTATGGGTTAGACTTAGTTAAAGATGGCTTAACTACCATAGAAGAAGTAGAAAGAGTTTGTTTACTTAATGATTGATAAAATGACATCTCAAAACTTGATAATTACAAATTTAATGTCTGATCTAGTTCGCAGAAATGGATCAGATTTACATTTGACTGGTGACACAGTACCCTATTTCAGAGTTCAAGGCTCAATATTACCTGCTAGTGAATCAATATATAAAGAAGAGAATTTGATATCTGATTTGAAAACAATTCTTGGTGAAGATAAATTAAATGTATTTTTTAATGAAAAGGAACTCGATTGCAGCTACGGACTTGCCGGTGTAGCAAGATTCAGATTAAATATTTTCTTTGATCGGGGAAAAGTTTCTTGTGTAATGAGAGCTCTAAATACAGATATTCCAAGTTTTTCTCAAATTGGACTTCCTGACAGTGTTCAACAACTATTGCAAAGACCAAGAGGTTTAATGTTAGTTACTGGACCAACCGGGTCAGGAAAAACTACAACTCTCGCTAGTTCAATAGATTGGATTAACGCTAATAATGCTCACCATATCTTAACTATTGAAGACCCAATAGAATTTGTTTTTGAAAATAAAAACTGCCTCGTAAGGCAGAGAGAAGTTGGAGAAGATACTAAATCATTCTCAAAGGCTTTAAGATCAGCTCTTAGAGAAGATCCAGATATCATTTTAGTTGGTGAAATGAGAGATCTT
This sequence comes from Crocinitomicaceae bacterium, assembly GCA_002727735.1. Classification (GTDB taxonomy): domain Bacteria; phylum Bacteroidota; class Bacteroidia; order Flavobacteriales_D; family Parvicellaceae. The sequence goes on along the minus strand of PBXW01000005.1, from coordinate 3,777 downwards.
GAAACTATAAGCCTTGCAATAACTGCTGCAGAAACTGGACATCTAGTTATGGGAACCTTACATACTTCCTCGGCTTCTCAAACTATTGATAGAATTATTGACGTTTTCCCAACTTCTCAACAACAACAAATAAGAGTTCAATTGTCAGGATCTTTGATTGGTGTTATTTCACAAACTCTATGTAAAACTAAAGATAACAAAAGAACACTAGCAGCTGAAATTCTTGTAAATAATAATGCTATTGCAAATTTGATAAGAGAAGCGAAGTCTTCTCAAGTTTATTCTCAATTACAAGTTGGTGCAAAATATGGGATGCAAACCTTAGAGCAAGCACTATCAAAAAATGTTTTTCAGGGTTTGATCACAAAGGAAGAAGCTTTTTATAAATGTAATAGACCAAATGTTCTTCAGGGACTTTTAGATAATCAGGATAATGGAGATCTTGATTAATACAAAAAATGGAATATAGCTTCATCAGCGACCCTGCTCTAAGGGCTAAATTAGAAAAAGCTAGTAAATTGAGTATAGGTAAGACAGAAACTATTAATGAAGAAAAATTGAGTAAAAATCAATTGATTGCAACTGAGAATTCTATAAAAAAGAGAAGAACAAAACCAAATAAACAGTTTGAAAATTTAAAATCTAAAAGAAAAAAAAATAAAAGGAAAAGACTTAAACCTCCCTCTACCAAAACACTGGCAGTAGCAACAAAACAATTATCTTCAATGATAAGAACAGGACTTCCTCTGTTGGAAGCTTTAAATATTTTATCTGAAAGCAGTGATGATAAAACACTTAAAGCAGTATTTAAAGAAGCCTCAATTGGTATAAGTAGAGGAGCTACTTTACAAGAAATTCTTGAAAAGCATCCAGATGTTTTTGATGATATGTATTTAGCTCTAGTGTCAGCAGGGGAAACTGCAGGCCTTCTACCAGAAGTTTTAGATAGAGAAGCAAAATTATTAGAAAGTCTCTCAAAAATAAAAGGACAAATTCAAAGTGCTTTAACTTACCCAATAGCAATTTTTGTTTTGACTGTGATAGTAATTATTGTAATGCTTGTTTTTGTTATTCCTGTATTTACTGATATGTATTCCTCTTCAGGTACTAAGTTGCCTGCCTTAACTCAATTTCTAGTAGATGCTTCAAATCTTATAAAAGATCCATCATTTCTTATTAAATCAATACCAGCTTTAATTGTTGGATTTATTTTAGCTAAGAGGCAAATGAAAACTAATAAATTTATTAATTGGAAAGATTCCATGCTCCTTAAATTACCTATTACTAAAGATTTGGTGACTAAATCATGTTTAGCTAATTTCTCCAGAACTCTTAGTTCTCTAAATTCTGCAGGGGTTCCAATATTAGAGGCTTTAATGATATCTAAACGAACATTAGGAAATAGGGTATTTCAAAGGATTGCAGATAAAATGAATACTGAGATTCAGGCGGGACAACCAATCTATAAGGTATTAGCCTTGGAAGTTAAAGTTATACCAATTATGTTCACCTCAATGTTTAGAATTGGTGAAGAAACAGGAGAATTAAGTGAAATGGTTGATAAGTTAGCAGATTTTTATGAAGATGAAGTATCCACTAGTGTTAAATCACTAACCTCTGTCTTAGAGCCATTAATGATAGTTTTTGTAGCTATTGTTGTTGCTTTTATTCTCGTAGCCATGTATTTACCAATGTTTAATATGATGAGTACTGTCGGTTAAACGATTTGAATTGACGAAAGTTTAAATTTTGATTAACAAGACTTTTCATTTTATTTTATTAGTTGCAATTTTTTTTGATATTTTTTTTATTAAAAAGATAAATAGCAAAAATAATGCCGTTGATAGTATTAGCCATCATGAAAAGAAAGAAATTAATTATCTACTATCTCAAAAGATTTCTGAATTAAATGTAACTAACAGGAACATAACAAAAATTTTAAAAATTTTAGAAAGATTTGATATAAAAAATTCCCCTAAGAAAGTAGTTGTTAATGGCAAAATAAAGTATACATATAGGAAATTACAAAATGAACCTCCAAAAACTATTGAAGAAATTGAGAGGCTTATAAAAAATCCCATTAAAACTAGAAAATATGAAGTTTTCATCAAAAAAGCTTTATTAACTCTTCTTTCAAACGAAATTAAGATATTAATAAAAGATTTACCAGAAAGCGAGCCTTCTGGACAATGGATATATAAAGATAAAATGCTAATTATTAATGAAAAAATATTAAGAGAAGGTACCATTAAATTTTCTTATCTTTTAAGCCATGAAATGATTCATATCGCGCAATCTTGCAAGGGAGGAAGTTTTGGCTCTTATCCATCTCTACTAGGTTTGGATTTGAAGAAACCTAAAAATTATTATTACAAATATTTGAATAATGAAATTTATACAGATTTAAAAAAGAATGAGATTGAACTTGAAATTGAGGCATATGGTAATCAATTTGACGTGTCACAAACAATGAATGCTTTCAAATATTATTGCTTAAAGCAGAAATAATATTATTTCATTAGTTTTTTCACAATCGACTTGAAAAATCTATTTAAAGCTTTTTCATCAATATCTTCATTCATGAAATGGGAAATAAGATCATCTTTTAACTTCTGAAGCTTATCTTCAATATTATCTCCATCTAACGGAATAGATCTTAATATTCCATCAGAGCCTCTATATTGAGTATTGGCTTCCCATAGAATTACTACTGCTTGTCTTCCTGGAGTCATTTTTTTTATGCCTTTTATAGGATTATCAGCACAAGCTTTTTTAAATATTCTCCAAAAAGGAAATGCGTCTAAATCTTTATCTGCATCGTCTAAATGTTTTAAAAAAGTTCTTTCGTCCATAAAATGTACATTTAAAAAAAATCTAGCATATTTTTTTTTAAAGTTTACAAGATTATGGGGATAAAAAAATTTTCCTATATTTTTTATAAGTTTATTTTCAGTTATCTAACTAGATCAACTTGATAAATCCTTAAATTAAATTCAAGGATTAAAATAATTTTTCTAAATAAAAAAGGTTTATTAAAATTAGAGTGTAAATTTATGAATACTATTATCACTAATAAATTTTTTGAATTATTGAAAATTTTATTATTATTTTTCTGCTTTCTTTAAAGGAGAGAAATTATTTATCCAAAATTTATATTATCCTGAAATAAGCCAAAAAGGTTATTACCAACAATGGCAGAAATTATCAAAACGAATGCAACAATGGCAAAAAGAGCACTCACATCTTTTATGTCATAAGGAGCTTGGAATAATGGTTTTTGATTTGCCATTTTACCTTTTAGTTAAGTCTTTACAAACTATATTATTTTACTTCTTTTGAAAGATTTTTTTAATTTTAATTTGTTTTTTAATTAATTTTTTAATCTTATATTAGTTTATCTTAATTGAAATAAATCATCTATCGAAATTCTTAAAGCTTAGTTTAATGACATTTGGTAAATGATTGATTTCAATTATCAATTATCTGAGGATAGCTTTATTGGACATTAGGAAATATGTATTGCTCATAAATTTAAATAAAAGTATTGAAGACTAAACTATCAAAACTAAAACAAAAAAAAACCACTTTAAGTGGCTTTTTCATTGTTTTAATTTTGAATTGTTTTAGCTTGTATAAGCTTTTCCTCTGTAAGTTAGTTCGTTATGCTGCTTCTTAGCAACTTCTTTGTTTTGGACGTACTTTTGTCCTCTGTAAATTAGAGTCATTTTTTAAGCTCCGGTTTCGCTNAAGTCCCCGTTCCATGGCTTAAGTCGATTT
>PBXW01000004.1 GCA_002727735.1 Crocinitomicaceae bacterium | reverse complement strand
TATTTTATCTATGGAAGAAATTACACTTTTATAATTTAATAATGGCTCTCCCATACCCATAAAAACAATATTTGATAAAGGGATATTGTATTCTTCTTTCGCTTGATTACTGATCATGACAACTTGATCATAAATTTCATCAGGGTTTAAATTTCGAACTCTTTTTAATTTCCCAGTTGCACAAAATGCACAATCTAAACTGCAACCCACTTGAACAGAAACACAAGCTGTCATTCTTTTTTTAGTTGGAATTAAGACCCCTTCAATCACAGCATCATCAGCTAATAAAAAAGCATTCTTAATGGTACGATCATCACTTTTTTGAGCCTCACTTAATTTAATAGCATTGATGATAAAATGTTCTTCTATCAACTTTCTTAATGATAGAGACAAGTTAGTCATGTCACTAAAATTTGTAGCTCTTTTTTTCCATAACCATTCATGTACTTGCTTAGCTCTAAATGGTTTTTCTCCTAGAGCCACCAACTTTTCTGTTAGCTCTTCTAAAGAGAGTTGTCGTATGTCTAACTTATCTGACATTAAATGAAAAAGCCTCGTTAATCGAGGCTTTTAAATTAAAGAATTAACATGGCATCGCCATAGGAATAAAATCGATATTTTTCTTTTTTAGCCTCTTTGTAAGCCTTCATCATTAAATCGTGTCCACAATAAGCAGATATCATCATTAATAAAGTTGACTTTGGCATGTGAAAATTAGTAATTAATGCATCTGGTATAGTAAATTCATAAGGAGGGAAAATAAATTTATTTGTCCATCCATCAAATGGTTTAAGTTTTTTGTTAACTGTAACAGATGATTCTAATGCTCTTGTTGCTGTTGTACCAATAGCACATACTTTCTTCTTGTTTAACTTAGCTTGATTTACCAAGTCTGATGTCTGTTGACCTATATATAATTCCTCAGAATCCATTTTATGCTTAGTAAGATCTTCAACATCAACAGGCCTGAATGTTCCTAAACCAACGTGAAGTGTAATTGGTGCAAATTCAATTCCTTTAATTTCTAATCGTTTCATTAACTGTTTGCTAAAATGCAAGCCAGCTGTTGGAGCAGCTACTGCACCCTCATTTGAAGCAAAAATTGTTTGATAACGTTCTTCATCCTCGGGAACTGGGTCTCTTTTAATGTACTTAGGTAGTGGAGTTTCCCCTAATTTTGTAATAGTTGCTTTAAATTCATCGTATGAACCATCAAATAAAAACCTTAGAGTTCTTCCTCTGGATGTAGTATTATCTATAACTTCTGCAACAAGCTCATCTTCCTGTCCAAAATAGAGCTTATTCCCTATTCTTATTTTTCTTGCAGGATCTACGAGCACGTCCCAAAGTAAGCTATCTCTATTTAGCTCTCTTAATAAAAATACTTCAATTTTAGCACCAGTCTTTTCTTTGTTTCCATACATCCTTGCTGGAAATACTTTGGTGTCATTGACTACCATGACATCTCCATCATCAAAATAGTCAATTACATCTTTGAACATTTTGTGCTCAAATTTTCCAGACTCACGATGTACAACCATCAAACGAGATTCGTCTCTTTGATCTGCTGGGAACTCAGCAATAAAACTGTCTGCTAACTCAAATTCAAATTCTGATAATTTCATTTTGTATTTTATAAATGAGGGACGAAATTAATAAAAATTATGATGTCTTTATGATATCAAGCCAATCCTGAACTGATTTAGCATCAGATATGTGAAATTTACCTGAAGATATTCTTCTTAATTCCNTTAAATGAGCACCACTTCCCAAAGCTAAGCCTATGTCTCTAGCTAAGGATCTTATATACGTNCCCTTTGAACAAACACATTCAAAGTNAAGTATGTCAGNATCAAACAATGATAATTTTAAATCAAAAATAGTTATNGGCTTAGCCTCTAATTTNACATCAACATTAGCNCTTGCTAATGTNTAAGCTCTTTTCCCATTAATTTTTTTAGCAGAAAATAATGGTGGCTCTTGTAAAGAATCCCCAAGAAATTTTGTTTCAATTTTACCTAAAATATTTTCGTCCAATAATGGGACATCATAGGTTTTATCTATATCAGTCTCTAAATCAAATGAAGGCGTAGTTGCTCCTAATTTAATTTTGCCTGTGTATCCCTTTTTTTCATTTAAAAATTTATCNATTGATTTGGTCATTTTTCCAGTACAAATTATCATTAAACCTGTAGCTAATGGATCTAATGTCCCAGCATGACCTACTTTAATTTTTTTNAGTCCATACTTTTTTTTAANCGNATANCTGATTTTTTTNACNACATCAAAAGAGGTCCAATTAATTGGCTTATCAACAATTAAAGTTTTTCCTTCTAAATAGGGNTTNNNANTCATAANATAGCCCANGTTAATGTGATAACAGCTACTANAACACAATACAACGAAAANAACTTTAATTGACTTTTCTTAACCAATTTAATCATTAGTTTACATGCAAAAACACCTGTTATTAGAGCTCCCAAAAAACCAACCAATAATCCAATTAAATTCAATTGCTCTACTAAAAAAGCACCGTCTAAAATATCCTTTGCTATTTTTCCAAAAATTAAAGGGATAACCATCAAAAAAGAAAATCTTGCTGCTGATTCCTTATCAACACCCAACATTACTGAACTGGCAATAGTTGCNCCTGATCTTGAAATACCAGGGAGAATAGCAATAGCTTGTGCAATTCCAATAANCAAACTGTTCTTGTAGCTTACATTTTTTTCAGTTGGTTTAGATCGATCGGCTAATAACAAAAGCAAAGCAGTAATAACGAGCATCAATGCTACCAATATTAGTTGTCCACTAAAAAGATTCTCTATATAATCATCAAATAACACTCCAACTACGGCAGCTGGAATCATTGATAATATAATTTTATAGGAGAAAATTCGTTGGGATGCATCGTCTTTGGAAAATAAACCAACAATGATACTTACAATGTCTTTTCTGAANACAACAATTGTGCTTATTGCTGTGGCAAAATGTAAAACTACAGTCATCAACATGCTTTCGTTTGATGACCAATCAAATCCAAAAAAAGCTTTTGCTATTTCAAGATGACCACTACTACTNACAGGTAGAAATTCGGTTAAACCTTGAATAACACCAAGAAGAAAATTAAAAAGTATTTCCAATGATTAATTCTTTTTCATAATGCCAAAGAGCACTAAGCCATAACCCAACATAACCAAAAAGGGAGCTAAAGTTATTCTTCTGAAAGAAAACAACTCTTCTTCATTAAAAATATCTGGATTTTCACTACCTCCACCAGACATTAACACAAAACCTAAAATAACAACTACACAACCCAAAATAATGAATAGATAATTTTTTTTATTTAAAACCATGTTTTTTTTCTCTTCCATAGTTAGTGTAGTTTTTCAGATTTAATCCAAATGTACTTATTTAGGGCNAAATAAGTTGACCCTAAACTTATAATAATTCCTGTTATTATAATTCCTGATGCAATAATACCAAATTCAGTCAATTCNCTGTAAAGCAAATCATCATTCATACTCAATTTAACAATTATTGTAGGATTAAAACTAGTAAAGATATACCAAAGACTAACAAGNGCTATAATAGCCAGCAAACCAGATAAAAAACCTTGATAAATTGCNTTAAGCAAAAATGGTTTTCTAATAAAAGAAGANTTTGCNCCAACCAGTTGCATTGTTCTTAATAAAAACCGCTTGGAAAAAACAGCTAAGCGAATGGTATTATAAATTANAAGTATGGCAATTAATAATAATGTTCCAGCAAGAAATAACATGATGATTTCAAAGTTCTTAAAAACCTTACCAATTTCTAAAAATTGTGCTTCATTATAAGCAACTTCTGCTATAACATGTTCATTTCCTTTCATTAACCTTTTAACAAATGCTGATGCACTATCTGGATTAACATAATTGGCTGTTAGATTNAGATGAATAGATGTTGGCAAAGGGTTTACTCCATCTAAAATCTCAAAGGCATCCTCTCCAACTTGCTTCATCATAATTTCTTTAGCATCTTCTTTAGAAACATAATTGGCATTTTTAACTACATCAGTCTTAGATTTTAGCTGCTTCTCTAACATTTTTGCAACCTGTGGATCAACATTTTCATGAAATAAAACATCCAAGCTAAGTTGTTCCTTAATCTCTTGAGATTTTTTATTCGCTGTCCACATGAAATAAATGAAAACTCCAAAAAGCGTAAGCAGTAAAGTCATTCCAAAAACAGTGGAAATTTCAGCAAGTAAATTTGATTTATGTTTNTTTTTTACCATTTTCAGCTAATATATTATAAATAAAAAAACATGAATGAAGAATGCTTGGGATTCTTTAATATTTTGTAATATTGAATCATATAATCATTAATTATGAAAAACTTAATCTCTACATTTTTTTTACTTNCAATTTGCTTTTTAATTTCCTGTAGTTCTAGTGATCAAAATAANATTAAAGATGAAGCTACATTAAATGTTGATGTAGAAGCTTTAAATTACANTGTTGATAGCGGACAATACATAACTTGGAAAGCAAAACACAACGATGATAGTTCCTTTGCGTATATAAGTACTGTAAATATCAGCCGAGGTTCAATTACTGTAGAAGATCAACAAATATCAAAAGCAAAATTTGCTTTTGACATAGCATCAATGGGTGATACCAACTTACCCAACAATCTTGTAAAACACTTGAGGGGTTCTGATTACTTCAATGTTGATGAATTTCCCCAAATTACATTTTACATAAATGAATCAAACAACAATACTATTTCTGGTGAACTTAGTGTAGTGGGNATTAAACAATCAATAGATTTTCCTGCTGAAATTAATTTTTCTGAAAATGGATTACGCGCTGCTGCTGAATTTGAACTGGATATGTTAGTTTTTGCATTTCCACACTTGGTTAAAACTCATCAAAAATCACCAGAGGATAAAAAAACTGGTCCAAGCAATTTGGTAACTATTGCATTTGACATTTCAGCATCACTACTTAATTAAGTCATTTTTGCTTTTTAATTTTGTTGGTGTAACTTTTCTCACTTCTTTCAGTTAATAAAAGCTATACATGTTAATTTATTTGATTAACTTAATGATTAACATTGTTAGTATATATCGTAAATTCTTATGAAAAAATTATTTTATTACATCTTATTTTTATGGTGCATATCTCCAAATATTAACCATGCACAATGTACTAATGGTACCGTCATGTGCACTTCATTGACAGCTAGTTCAGACACGCTTTGCAACCCAGGAAATATTACTATAACAATAGACGATGGTACGTTAGGAGGTGGTTCAGAATGGCAATTATATACTGGGACTTGTGGTGGAACCTTAGTTGCTACAACAGCTACAAATAGTTTTACTAATATTCCTGTCTTAGCAACCACTACATTTTTTATAAAAGCTGATTCTTGCAATAATTCAAGTTGTATTTCTATTGACATTGTGATGGCCACATCATCTAATAACCCCACATCTTTGAATGTGTCAAATGATACACTTTGTGCAGCTGGAAATGTAGATTTTACTATCAGTGGAGGTTCTCTTGGAACATTAGCCAATTGGGAGCTATATGCCACTTCATGTTCTGGAAGTCCTATTGCCACATCAGCATCAAATACATTTAGTAACATTGCAGTATCGAGCAGCGATACTTACTTTGCTAAGGCAAATGGGTATTGTAATACCACTACTTGTGTAAATGTAGATGTCTTGTTAGCTACATCTTCTACAGACCCCATAAGCGTTACAAGCTCGGACACATTAATATGTGAAAACAACAACGTTATTCTTACAGTGAATGGAGGTTCTCTTGGAACTAGCGCACAATGGAATTGGTATGATGATATCTGCGGAGGTAATTTAGTTGCTCAAGGAAATACTTTAAATGCAAGCCCATCATCAACTACCACTTATAGTGTAAGAGCTGAAGGGTATTGTAATAACTCAAATTGCGAAGATTTAACTATTCAAACGTATCCACATTTTATAGAGTTAGACTCCATAAGAGTGGACTCCGTGTTTCATCCCACAGATTCAATATGGTATATTCCTGATACAATTTGCCCACAAACTTCACTAAAATTATTTGCACATTTTACAGGTCCTTTCCCAAGCGGCTATTCTATTACTTGGTATGAGAATTCCTGTGGTTCCACCCCCATTGGAGTTGGAGACTCTATTGAAGTATATCCAAATGCAACTACTATATATTATGCAAGAGTAATTGGAACTTGTGGTGCCTCATTATGTCAAAGTAAAAGAGTAATAACCAGAGATGGCTCACTAGCCCCAACAAGCATCAGCACTAACGCTAATAATTTTTGTACAGGTGGTTCTGCGACATTATCTATTGTAGGTGGACATTTAGGAACAGGAGCACAATGGCGTTGGTACAAAGGTTCTTGTGGCGGTTCTTCAATTGGAACAGGTGCTTCATTAGCGGTAACTCCAGCTTCAACAACTATGTACTATGCTCGAGCTACTGGAGGAGGTTGTGGTAGTACAGCTTGTGCAGATATACTCATCAACACCTATGATTTGGGCGTCTATCATAGCCCTTTGGACTCCACTTGTAGTAGTTCACCAATCATAATGTCTGGAGGATATCCAGTGGGAGGTTCATACTCTGGAAATGGNGTAACTGACAGTTTATTTGACCCCTCTATTGCTGGAGTTGGAACCCATACCATTACTTACACCTATAATGATGGAAATAATTGCGTTGATTCAACCCAAATTGACATTACTGTTTTACAAAATAATCCAGACCCCAACATTCTAACTGCAACTGAATATGAAATATGTAATGGAGATTCAATTAGAATTTATTTAGATACAGCAAGTGCATTATCACAAGGTAGTGTCTGGGTTTGGTATGAGGAAGCTTGTGCTACAGGTGGAATTATAGACACAACTGAAAATCAAGATACACTTTGGACCAATCAAAATGCCGGGATATATTATAGCACTAACAGTATTGTTATGAGTCCCTCTACCACGACAAATTATTTTGTTAGAGCTGAAGGAGGACTTTGTGCACCAAGCAACTGTATTGGAGTAACCATTGATGTATATACTTTATCAACTCACTTAGACAAATATGAAACTTTATGTGGTGAAGCTACTCCATCATTTAACTTAGTTGGTGGTGATCCTTCTGGAGGTGTTTACTCNGGAACTGGTGTAATTAATAACGAGTTTTCTCCATCTATAGCTGGTATTGGAACACATACTATAACTTACACATATACTTTGGGGCCATGTGTTGCAACTGATACTGAAACTATAACTATCAATGCTAGTCCTATAGTAATACAATCTACTATAGAACAAGAAAGTTGTTCAGAAGGNGGATTAATGATACATGCTCATCCAATGCATGGTTTAGGGTATTATGCCTATCAATGGTCTGATGGCAGTTTAGAAAACCCCCTAACCTATGCAAATGCAGGAAATTATAATGTGTTAATTTCCGATGCCAATGATTGCTATACCCTTTTAGACAACATTGTTGTTGATAGNTCTTTGTCNTGNATTGAGATGACTAACACTTTTAGNCCAAATAATGANGGNATNAANGACACTTGGAANNTNGATTTTTCTNCTTACAANGAAGNTAAACTTGTTATATTCAATAAGTGGGGTAGTGANGTAGCATCTTTNAATGAACTCAATATAAGCTGGGANGGAATCTACGAAGGTAGCGACTTACCTGCTGGAACTTATTATTACATCGTCCAATTGACAGAAAGTACTGGAAATGTAATCGACCAATCTGGACCTATAACTATAATTAGATGAAAATGAAAAAGAAATTCATACTAATTGGAATTAGTGTTTTAAGCTGTGTATGGGGCTACACCCAACAAACTGCACTAAATAGCCAATACCTTTACAATGATTTTGCNATAAATCCTGCTGTAGCTGGATCAAAAAATTATTCCCCNTTATCTTTAAATGTAAGAAGGCAGTGGCTGGGTATAGATGAAGCTCCTGTTACCCAAAATTTAATGCTGCATGGGTTTTTAGGACAAAATACAGGCGGTGGTTTTCACTTTTTTAACGATGCTTCTGGACCAACTAGAAGAACTGGTGTTAGCACATCATTTGCATATCATGTAAAGACTGGTAAAATGTCAAAATTATCTTTTGGTTTATCTGGAGCAATTACACAATTTTCCATTGACAGAGATAAATTAATCACTCAAATTCCTGGAGATGTTGCTGTACTTAATAGCTCAAATCAAGTTATTGCAGATGTCAATTTTGGAATACTTTGGAAAGGAGATAGACATTTTATTGGTGTATCTGGTTATAATTTAATAGAAAACAAAGCCAATATCAATGCATTAACTACACCTGTAGTTAATACATTAGATAGAGTATTTTATGGCCATGCTGGTTATAATTTTAAAGCAGGTGCTTTAATAGATATTCAACCATCAGCCATATTTAGGTATATGTTGAATACTCCTTTTCAATTTGATGGTAATCTAAAAGTAACATTGAAAGATGCCTATTGGATAGGAACCTCATACCGACACAATGATGCTATAGCTATTATGGGGGGTATAGACATAGGTAACTTTATGTTTGGATATACATATGATATTGGTATTTCAGACATTAAAACATACAATGATGGTACTCATGAAGTTTTTCTTGGGATTAAATTAAACAGAGGCGACAGTGCTAAATCTCCATGGAAAAAAAGAAATAGAATTTACTCAGGATTTAGTACAGATAGCTAAAGATCATTTTAATGCAAAAAATTGTAACATCCATAATTTTAGTTTTTTGCTATATGTGGAGTTTCGAACAATCGAAACTTGCCGATATTCTATATGATAATTTTGAATATGAACTTGCTGCAGAATTATACAGCAAAGAAGATTCATTAAACAAAAATCAACTCAAACAGTTTGCATACTGCTACTATATAAATAATCAATTTAATAAAGCTATTCCCTTATTTGAAAGAGTTTTAGCTTATGACACTAACAACTTCAATGTGTTTTACCATTATGGGAATTCTTTAAAAAGCATTGGAAGATATACTGCCGCAAAAAAAGTATTAGTCCCTTTATTAATTCAAGATTCAACAAATAAAAAGCTAAACTTGCTTATGGAGTCCATTGACTCTCTTAAAAAATGGGATACCACAAAATTTTTCAAAAAACTAGCTGAATTTAAATTTTTGAATACCCCTGCTTCTGAATTTTCTCCCTCATTTTATGATGATGGCATTTATTATATTATTGAGAAAGGTGACGAAGAAACATACCGTAGTAGAAATATAAATTTAATAGAAAACAATGATTCTTTGAGCCCTAAAGAAAAAAGAGAATTCATCCAAACTTTAGAAAAATCATTGGCTTACGGGACTGTAATAAGTCCAAGAACATTTTTATACAAAATGCCTTTAGACGTAAGTATGTTATTTAAAGATTTTCGTAATATGATTCCTGAGGAGTCATTTGATAGCGCTAGATTACAAATAAGCCATAAGGGATTTAATATTACAAGCTATGCTACAAGCTTCAGAAAAAATCAGGTTTTTTACACCAGACATCCTGTTACCAATAATTGGAATCCCAACTCTTCTATAAACCCCATGATGTTTAAAGGAAAACAGCATAAAAAGAAGCCCAAACTGATTAAAAGACGGAAAATCCCGGTTTTATTTTTACCTAACACTTTTGGAGCAGGAGAAGTAACTGTTACTGATGATGGCAGAACCATATATTTTGTTTCAGATAAAAGACGAGGATATGGAGGAACAGATATTTATGTTTCACATCAAAAAAAATCAGGAAGATGGTCAATAGCTAAAAATCTTGGTCCATTAGTAAATACACCTTTTAATGAAGAATCCCCCAGAATTTATGATGATAGTATCTTATTTTTCTCTTCAAATGGTTGGCCAGGATATGGGAAAGCAGATATTTTTAAATGTAAAATTATAGATGATAGTGTGTCAAATATTTTTCACTTGCCTTACCCTGTTAATTCAAGTGGTGATGACATACATTTCATACTTCATCCATTTGATGAAAGTGTGGCTATTTTAAATTCTGATCGATCTAAAGGAACAGGAGACGAAGACATTTATTTTGCCCATATGATTCCAATAGAACCATATATTAAAGGTTATATCAAATCAAAAAAAGATAGCAGNATTCTGGAAGGTAGCTTTGTTAGATTANTAAANAACGANNATTATCAAATAAATCAAACTACGACAGCTATNAATGGNAAATATCGTTTCTCNCTNGATAGAGGCTCATCTTACGAAGTTTGTGCNACAAAAAATGGCATGGCTGGTTGCATTGAAGTTATNGCTGATCATGAATTGTTTAGAAATGAGAAAAAAGACATTTTTTTGGATAGTGNCACTACTATTCAAGGATATGTTATTGATGAAAATAAAGAACAAGTCAAAGCTGCAAAGGTNGAATTCTTTAATGAAAAAGACGAGGTAGTAACNACCCTTTTCACAAGAGATGATGGATTTTTTCAAATAGATGCCGGTGACGTAAAGGACTATTTTATTCTTGCTGAAAAAAATAAAAAAGTAGGTTCTGCTAAGTTGAAAATAACTAGTGAGTATAAAACAGACTCAATGATGAAGATCATGATTATAAATAATACAGCCATCATTAATGGAATTGTATATGACACCAATNGGCTTCCCTCAAAAAATGCTGTAGTTAGATTANTGGACTCAAACAANATTGAAATTGAAAGAATTACNACNAAAAGTGATGGTTATTANGAACTNTCCATGACAGCCATGAATAATTACAGAATAATTGCAACAAATTATGGCATGGCCAAGGATACCATGTTTTNTGTTAATGAANATTGGGGAAGCGTACAAANGAAAGACTTGTATCTANAGGGGCATATNACTGTTCAAGGNTACACTTACTTTAAGGANACCACAAANTCAATAGATGAAGTTTCAGTAGCTGTTGAAAGTGGCTTTGACTCTAAATACCTTACCGTATTTTCAGACAAAAATGGNTTTTTCCAATTTCCCTTATTTAATGATTCCCTGCTTTATATGGATGGTAATAAAAGAAAGTTAAAAGGAACCACTACTGTCANTATTGACTCTACTTTTNAAACTACNGANCTAAACAANATTATACTNCACAGAATGTATNCAGATGCTCATGGAGTAGTGATTTATTCNAATGATAGTGTTGCAGCTAACATNACNGTAGATTTAATAAATAGAGATGGNAAAATAGAATCAGAAACTGTAACNGATAGTTTAGGACGTTTTTATTTTGAATTAAATACTGATACTGATTATGAATTATATGCTAGCGAAGGAGATTTAGAAGCTATAGAAAATATTCATACTGGAACTTTTTGGAATAAAAATGATAATATAATCCTAAAACTAAATATTAAAGGTACTCCCACATTTGGATTAGTTGTAGATGCTGACAACAGGGAACCTCTGAGCTTTGTTAAAATCACCTTAACAGATTCCACAACTAACTTAAAAAACATTACATATTCTAATGATCAAGGACTTTTTGAAATGTCTTTAAAGAAGAACTCCACCAATTACATTAAATTAGAAAAAGACAATTACTTTCCTAAAACNATTATGATAAAAATTGGAGATATTGTNCCAAAAGTNATCGATTTNTCNAGNGAATATGACTTATCTCTGACAAANTCTGATTTTAANATAGAACCTATTTATTTTGAATTTGACAGTCATGAAATCACGCCCCATTCCAAAGAACAGTTGGACAAGTTNGCTCGNTGGTTGAGAATTAATAAAACAAGAACATGTAATATTTNTGGTTNTACNGATTGCAGAGGTTCGCAAGATTATAATCTAAGATTAAGTAAGAATAGAGCTCAAAGAGTAAGAGTGTATTTGTCTTATAAGGGAATAAATATGAAACGTACATTCAATATCCCTATGGGAGCAACAAANTATGTTAATAATTGTTACACTAATGAAAGTTGTACTGAGGCAGAGCATAGAGAAAACCGAAGATGTGAGTTTNAAATCAATGATGTGAAAGAATAAGTTCCTTTTTATTCTTTTAAAAAATATATTTGCAAAAATTTTATTGGCATGAGTGTTAAAGAAACAAGAGTAAGGTTTGCTCCAAGTCCTACTGGACCACTTCATATGGGTGGTGTACGTACCGCATTATACAACTATTTATTTGCTAAAAAAAATCAAGGTAAATTTATTCTTCGTATTGAGGATACAGATCAAAANAGATANGTTGAAGGAGCAGAAAACTATATCATTGAATCTTTAAAATGGTGTGGAATTTTATTTGATGAAGGTCCAGGGACTGAATCAGCATTTGGTCCATATAGACAATCTGAGCGAAAACATCTATATAAAGAATACGCAGATCGTTTAATTGAAAATGGTCATGCTTACTATGCGTTTGATTCTGCAGAAGAATTGGAAGATATGAGAAACATGGCCAAAAAAGCTAAAATGCCCAATTGGCAATACAATTCTATCACCAGAAATTCCATGAAAAACTCACTTACTTTATCCAATGAAGAGGTAGAATCAAAATTAAATGGTGGAGAGCAATACACGATTAGAATTAAAATGCCAAGAAATCAAGATGTACGATTTTATGATGAAATTAGAGGCTGGGTCGTGGTGAATACCAACAACATGGACGACAAAGTAATTTTTAAGGGAGATGGTATGCCAACTTATCATTTAGCCAATGTTGTAGATGACTACCTCATGAAAATTTCNCANGTAATTAGAGGTGAAGAATGGTTACCNTCAGCTCCNTTACATGTACTTCTATACCAATTTCTAGGATGGGAAGACATAATGCCAAAATTTGCCCATTTNCCATTAATACTAAAACCTGATGGTAATGGGAAATTAAGCAAAAGAGATGGAGATAGGCTTGGCTTTCCTGTTTTTCCATTACAGTGGGAAGATCCTATGACAAAAGAAGTTTCTTCAGGATATAGAGAAAAAGGATATTACCCAGAGGCATTCATCAATATGCTTGCTTTTTTAGGCTGGAATCCTGGAACTTCAAAAGAAATGTATTCGCTACAAGAGTTGATTCAAGATTTCTCTTTAGAAAGGGTTGGTAAAAGTGGAGCTAAATTTGATCCTGAAAAAACAAAATGGTTTAATCAGCAACATTTAAGAATTAAATCAAATTCCGAATTAGCAGAGTCTATCATGCCCTCATTAAACTACAATGTTAATACTGTGTTTTTAGAAAAAGTAGTTGAACTTATGAAAGAAAGAGCTACATTTTCTAATGAACTTCTTTCTGAAGATTACTTTTTTGAATCACCAAAAGAGTTTGATGAAAAGACATTTAGAAAAAAATGGAAAGAAAGTTCCAGCGAAATAATGCAAGAATTGTTCAATCAAATAAATGAACTTGAAGATTTTACAACTGAAAATATTGAAAATACATTCAAGGAGTTTATTACTAAGAAAGAAATAGGTATGGGCGCTGTATTACCTTGTATGAGATTAATACTCACTGGTAAAGGAATGGGGCCTTCTGTCTTTGCTATTGCTTCTTTATTAGGTAAAGAAGAGGTCATGAGTCGTTACCAAGAAAAAAATCAATATTTCAGTAATCTTTTTCTTGCTAAAAAACAAGCACAATGAATGTAATTCAGGTACATGGCATTAGGACATACGCCTATCATGGGTGCTTGGAAGAAGAAAAAATAATTGGAGGAAATTATATAATTGATGTTGATGTGTTTTGTGATTTTAAATCCGCTGCAATTGAAGATGATCTCAATAAAACCATTGACTATGTGGATGTAAAAGATATTGTTGTTCTAGAAATGAAATCTCCTTTTAAATTAATTGAAACAGTAGCATATAATATCATCAATCACTTAAAAACTAAGTTTATTCAAATTGATAAATGCAGAATAAAGATTAAAAAGATTAACCCCCCGATAAATGGTGATGTTGACTTTGTTTCTGTTATCGTTGAAGAATAAATTGTTTATTTAATCGGAAATTGTAATTTTGTTCCTTCTTTGAATTAAGGTCTCGTGGCCGAGCGGCTAGGCAGTGGTCTGCAAAACCATCTACATCGGTTCGAATCCGATCGAGACCTCTTTTTTTTCTAATGAATTACAATCTCCCTAACTTCATCTACTTTATTTGAAGTAACTATGTGCATGTGGTAATAACCACTTGAAAGATTACATTCTATATTTTTTTTACGACCACTTTTCCATGAGTCTGAAAAAACACTTTGACCTGATAAATCATATATAATTATTTCAGCTTGTTCATTACCAAAAGATCTCTCCAAAGTAAAACTTCCATCATTTGGATTAGGATATAAAACATAATTAATCTCGTTATTACTATTGATTACAACGTTATTTACGCTTTCGCAAGTTGATATATCAGTACAATTTGATTTTGTAACCTCAACTGCATAATCTCCATTTACTGAGGCAGTATAACTTTGATTGGTTTCACCTGCAATTGGGGAGTTATTGTTGTTGCAATCTAACCATTGATAGATAGCGCCTTGAACATCTGAAGTTAAAGTAGGTGAATTATTAGTTATGGTATTTGTAAATGGAACGGGTATGGTGATAGTAAAATTGTTATTATCAGGGTGTGTGCAATTGTTATTGTCACTAATTATAAAACTATAATCATCACAAGGTAGGTTCTGAAATGTGTGTGGGACAACATAAGTTGAATCATAATATTGAGATGCAGAGTGACCATAAAGTTCTAAAAAATAGGAAGGGGTTCCTCCATTTACATCAAAATCAATATTTGAGTTATTTACATTGTAGGTATAAGTCATTATTGGTGGTTCTGTAATAATAATGGAATCTAAAAATGTAAATCCAAATGCATCTGTAACTGTGCATGTGTAACTACCAGCTGATAAATAAATATTAGACCCTGTTGTGCCATTGGACCATAAATAAGTATATGGTGCGTTACCGCTGGAAGCAATTGCTTCAATATCAGCCAACCCTCCATTACAATATATAGAATCCAAAATATTGAAAGAAAGTGACATTAGATTATTTACCGTATAACAAGATGAAATGGCTGTGCAGCCATTTTGAGTCACTTCAACTGCATAACTACCATTTGAAGTAGGAGAAAAAATTTGATTTGTTTCTCCAACAATTGGAGTATTGTTATTGTTACAATCTAACCATTGATAGGTAGCATTTGTTGCTATGGCAGTTAATGTAGAAGTAGAAATAGCGTAAGAAACCGAAGTATCTACAGCTATTATCCCTAAATCTAATGTTACCACACTATCACAACCTGAAACGTTGGTTAGGGTTTGATTGTAGATGCCTGACGATGTGTAATTGACTCCATTCCAAACTAATGAATCAC
>PBXW01000003.1 GCA_002727735.1 Crocinitomicaceae bacterium | reverse complement strand
GAACAATGTTTATAAACTACATTTTTTATACTAATTAAAGTAATTTCATCATTTAAAACATGATTGTTCACGTATGCTGAAAGGTTGGATAATAAACAATCACTTATCTCAAAAGTAGTTTTATCAAGAAAGGATAAATATTGAGCTGGATTATGAAGGAAATACTCAAATAGAGCAGCTTGAAACTGAGGTTCTTGCTCATTCGTAAGGGAATTACAATAAATACTCATTGTATAAAAATAACACTCTTTCCATAGGCCTGTTTTATTATTTAAATGAGTCATAATATCATTCAAATAAATAGGTGCCAAACCGGTGTTCAAGTTATAACAAGTTTCCAACACATGTCTATCTAAACTCATTGGAGAATTTAAAATAGATTCAGTGTCTATCTCTTTAATTTCAGGGATTTTTTTTGAATTTGATGAAGTACACCCGATGAAAAAAAATAAAATTATTGAGATTAATAATTTGCTCATTTTAAGACTCTCAAATTTAAATACAACCTAACAAGTATGCCAAAAGCTAAAAGTGCAAAAACCAAATGCAATGATTGTAATAAATGTGGTATATCAAANTCGGCTAATANTTTNCCTATNGTGCCCTCCATTAATATTATGANAAGAAANAGATATATGGATTTTAAATGTAATTTTTTTANATAATTATANAGTCCTAAAAANAGNGCANACGCTACCAANAAAATAGCATAGGTACGGTGAAATAAAAAAATACTATAATCTTGAAATAATAAATCTTCTCTTGAATGAGCTACCAACCAATGATCAACAATTTGCCTNACTTGNGTTCCTAGNACTATTTGAACNAANTAAAANACAATCCCNATACCACTCGCCCANTTCAATANNGNCNATGATTTAAAACTTGTATTTTGATATATNGATATTATTTTGAGTTGCCATGCAATCATTAATGCAGCAATGACCATATGAACTGTTAAAACCCATGGAACTATATTGGTAGCCACTACCATAGCNCCCCACCAAGCTTGAAAAGCTGTTAGAACTACAAGTAGAAAAGAGAAAATAATTTTTTTTCTTTTTTGATCTTTACTTTTCCAAGACAANAANAAACCNATAAAAATAAACACNCCTGCCAAAGCNCCNATTAATCTGTTAACATATTCAAACCANGTNTTAAGCGTATTGAATTCNTGNTCAATTAATAATGATTTATCAGCCAAAAGAGCATCTGCTTTATCGTTCATCCCAACAGTTTTTAAAAACTGAGCAAACCGATTAATTTTTTTTGCTCTTAATGATGAATAATATTNCTGNTAATTTTCNGGTAATTGTTCAGCAGAAGTTGGAGGAATATATTGATCAAAACACTTAGGCCAATCTGGACAACCCATTCCGGAACCTGTCATTCTAACAACTGAGCCAGCAACAACTACCAAGTAAATAAATATTAAAGTGACCCAATGAAATTTTACCATAAGTGAAATCTTAAATTTATTTTTGGCCCAAAAAGGTAATATTTCTTTTTAAACCCTTGTATTTTGTTCGCTTAACAGCTGCTTTTTTAAATAAATTTTGAAACACATCTTCTGATAATTCCTCCCATTCATTTTTAGTTAGCTTTAAAAGATCTGGATGAGGTTCAAACATTGGTTCTTTATGAGGGGTTGAAAACCTATTCCAAGGACATACCTCCTGACATATATCACACCCGAACATCCAATTATCCATTTTACCCTCAAATTCTTTAGGAAGTAATTCATCCTTTAGTTCAATAGTTAGGTATGAAATACATTTTGATCCATCTACAACATATGGTTTAATAATAGCATTGGTAGGACAAGCGTCAATACATTTAGTGCATGTACCGCAATAATCTTTTATTGGAATATCACTGGTTAGTTCCAAATCAACAATAAGCTCAGCGATGAAAAAATANGATCCTTTTTCTTTATTAATTAAGTTGCTATGCTTACCAATCCAACCTAAACCACTTTTTTCTGCCCAAACTTTATCCATCACTGGTGCTGAATCAACGAAACCTCTACAATTTATTTCCCCAAAATTGGTAGTAATAAAACTTTGAAGCTCTAAAAGTTTTTTCTTTAATACAAAATGATAGTCTTTACCATATGCATATTGTGATATTTTTGGAGCATCTTCATCTTGCTGTTTTAAAGGGTTATGGTAATTAAACAATAAGCTAATTACTGATTTTGCTCCATCTACTAATTTTCCAGGATCTGTTCTTTTATCAAAATAGTTTTCCATGTACTGCATTTTTCCATGAAAATTATTAGAAAGCCAAACTTCCAATTGTTTAGCCTCTTTTTCTAAAAACATGGATTTTGATATGCCCACATGAGAAAAACCAAGTTCAAATGCTTTTTGTTTTATAAGCTTGGTTTTATAACTAATATCCATTAAAAAATTTCTTGTTGACCTCCAGATCCTTTAGTTCTATTAAGGTGTTTATATGATAAATCTGTCGCTATTCTACCCCTTGCTGTTCGGATTAAGTACCCTTGTTGAACTAAAAAAGGTTCATACACTTCTTCTATAGTTCCTGACTCTTCCCCTACTACTGTAGCTATTGTGTTAATTCCAACTGGTCCTCCTTTATATTTATCTATAATGGCTAATAAAATTTTATGATCCATCTCATCTAAGCCATGTTGATCTACCTGTAGTGCATTTAATGCCACTTGAGTAATATCGTTCGTTATAACTCCATCACCCTTTACTTGAGCATAATCTCTAACTCTTCTTAATAAAGCATTTGCAATCCTAGGTGTTCCTCTACTTCTGCTTGCTATTTGAACAGANGCGTCCTTTTTTAAAGAGATTTCTAGAATATCTGAAGATCTTTTGACGATACCATCTAATATAGCATGATTATAATAATGTAATCTACAATTGATTCCGAACCTTGCTCTTAATGGAGCTGTTAATANCCCACTTCTTGTTGTAGCACCAATTAATGTAAATGGGTTTAAATCTATTTGGACAGTTCTTGCATTTGGACCTGTATCTAATACNATATCAATTTTATAGTCCTCCATTGCAGAATACAAATATTCTTCTATTACAGGACTTAACCTATGTATTTCATCAATAAATAGAACATCTCCTGACTCTAAATTTGTTAATAATCCTGCCAAGTCGCCAGGTTTATCCAATACAGGNCCAGAAGTGATCTTTATTCCTACACCCATCTCATTGGCGATAATTTGTGCTAATGTTGTTTTACCTAATCCAGGGGGACCGTGAAGAAGTACGTGATCAAGCGATTCTTCTCTCATTTTGGCAGCAGAAACAAAAATTCTAAGATTTTCTACCACTTGGTCTTGACCAGCAAAATCATCGAATATTTTTGGCCTNAATGCTATTTCATAGGCTTTNTCAGATTGATTTTCCTGTTCAGATCTAAAATCGTACTCTTCTATCATAATGTAAATATACTTATGAATTATTTAGTTCCNTGAACTGCTTATATATTTCTGAAAACTTTAAACTAAATCGAAAAATAAATGTTTGCGTAGTTAACGCATTAGGGTAAACTTCTTCCTTGTGACCTGATATTCTAAAGCCTGTGCCTAAACCTAAATTTACATACTTAAATCCATGATATTCCATAATCAGAGAGGGTTCATAAAATGAATAATACCCCCTATTATTTTCAGTGTCATTAGATGAAACAAAGCCAAAGCCAAAATCCAAAGGAAGTTCAATAGTCCAGTTTTTATTGTATTCAAANACATACGCTCCAAATAATGAAATAGCATTAATTTTTAGTGTTANCGTATCATTTTGACTAGAAAATTCATGACCCTTTTTTAACCACGCATATCCAACACCTATTCTTATATTTTTTTCAAATTCTAAATANGGTTTAATCTCTTGAATTCTTGACCAATAATTCTGAATAACAAAGTTTTTAGTTTCCATTTTNAGCCCAATNGTTGGTTTNCTATCAAACTTATATTTTAATGAATCAAGTTGACTATAGCTACTNTTAATAGCAAATAGAGAAAATAAAAAAGCCCAATATAGATATAGAGGGCTTTTNAAAATATTTATGTTNNTGGATTTAATGTTCTTCTTCATTATCATCCAGTGGTACTGTTTGTGGAACAAAATCTTGTTCTTTACCTGGCTTACTGTAATCATAAGGCCACCTATGAACAGTAGGTATTTCACCAATCCAGTTTCCATGAACNTGTTCAATTGGAGTTGTCCACTCTAAAGTATTGGCATTCCATGGGTTTAAAGAAGCTTTTGGNCCTCTGAAAATGCTGTAGAAGAAGTTAAAGAAAAATATAACCTGGGCTAAAACTCCTATAGTTGCAAAAATAGAAATCATAATATTGAGATCTAAAAAATGATCAAACATGGGGAAATTTGTGTTCTCATAGTACCTTCTAGGTAAACCACCCTCACCCAAAAAGTGCATAGGTAAGAATACGCCATATCCAGTAACAATAGTTATCCAGAAATGAACCATTCCCATACGTTTATTCATTGATTTTCCATACATCTTAGGGAACCAATGGTATATACCTGCAAACATTCCAAGAATAGCTGTCATACCCATTACTATGTGGAAATGACCTACAACAAAATAAGTATCATGTTGAGAAATATCCAATGCTGAATCTGCCAAAATAATACCTGTAACACCTCCAGAAATAAAAGTAGATACTGAGCCAATACAGAAAAGCATGGCGGGTGTCAACATAACATTTCCTTTCCAAATAGTAGTTATGTAATTGAAAGCTTTAACTGCAGATGGAATAGCAATTAATAATGTTGTAAAAGTAAATACCCCTCCTAAAAATGGATTCATTCCCGTTAGGAACATATGGTGTCCCCATACAATGAACGACAAGAAACCAATAGCTAACATTGAACCAATCATTGCCCTATAACCAAAAATTGGTTTTCTTGAACAGGTTGAAATAATTTCAGATGTCATACCTAATGCAGGTAGAAGAATAATATATACTTCTGGGTGACCAAGGAACCAAAATAAATGTTCATACAAAATTGGACTTCCACCAGTTGCATCTAATGCACCAGATGAAGTTACAATATCACTCATATAAAAGCTTGTTCCAAATCCTCTATCCATCAGTAAAAGCACAGCAGCTGATAATAATACTGGGAAGGATAATACTCCTAAAATTGCTGTTATGAAAAAAGCCCAAATCGTTAATGGCAATCTTGTCATACTCATCCCTTTGGTTCTTAAATTAAGAATAGTAACGATGTAATTAATTCCACCTAATAGAGAAGAAGCAATAAACACAGTCATTGATAATAACCAAAGTGTCATCCCCAAACCAGAACCTGGTTGAAATTCTTCAAGTACACTAAGGGGAGGGTATACTGTCCATCCTGCCATAGCTGGTCCTGTTTCAATAAACAATGATGCNGCCATCAAAACACTGGAAATAAAAAATAACCAATAGGCNATCATATTTAATAAGCCAGATGCCATATCTCTTGCACCTACTTGAAGAGGAATAAGTAAATTAGAAAATGTACCTGATAATCCTCCAGTAAGNACAAAGAATACCATAATTGTTCCATGAAGGGTAACTAAACCAAGATACCAGTTGGAATCCAACATNCCATCAGGNGCAGCGTCAGAACCTAAAATAGTTTCAAGAATTGAAAATTGGGTGTCAGGCCAACCCAACTTCATTCTAAAAAGAGCAGATAGGGTAATACCTATAGCACCCATGAAAATAGCGGTAAGTAAATATTGCTTACCAATCATTTTGTGGTCTTGACTAAAAATATATTTAGTTATAAAACTTTCTTTGTGGTGATGATGATCGTGTGCCATATCAATTATTTTTTACAAATTTAAGAATCAAAGAGACGCTTGTTCTTTTGTCTCACTCCAATTAACCTCTTGGCCTGAAAAAGTTAAACGCTTTTTATCTCCATTATTTTCAATCCAATTTTCAAATTCCTCTTGAGTTTCAACAACTACCTTTATCTGCATATTTGAGTGCCCTGCCCCACATATCTTATTACATAGCAGCACATAATCAAATAAAACTTTTTCTTCCTCTTCACCAATCCTTCTTTTTCGCTCATTGTGAATTACATTTATATTTTTATAATGCTCTTGAACTTCAGGCATATTTCTCATTTCTTCAGTCGTAATAGTTGGTGTTAGTTTAAAGCTAGTTTCCATTCCAGGCACTGAATTAATTTGAGCCCTAAAATGAGGTAGCCAAGGACAATGAATAACATCTTTTGACCTAAAAATAAACGTGTATGGCTGGCCTTTAACTAAATGTAGTTCCTGAACAACAATATCATCATCACTAGATGCATAAGCTGTTTTGTTGGCTTCTCTTTTATCAATTGCAGCTTCAATTCTATATTTTCTTCTCTTCAATCTTTCTAATTCTTCTAACTTTTTGTCTGCTTTAGATTTAGGCATTAAAAGATCTCCATTAGAATTTCTATTCTCTTTAAGTTCACTATCAATTCCAGAAACTTTTGTGTCAATTTCATTATATGTGTCTTGAATAGATTGATCAGTAATTACACCCAATGGATTAGTAGAAGAAACCAATTTATAATTTGCTTCTCCCAATTCATTATCTGCACCAGCATAACGAACTAACCAGCCAAATTGATAAGCATATACCTCAATAACTTGACCTTCCTCTTTATTGTACATTATACCATTCCATGTACGAATACCAAACACGATGATAATAGCTAATGCAATTGCTGGAAGGACTGTCCATATAAGCTCAAGCTTATTATTGTGTGGGTAATAGAGCGCTTTTCTCTCTTCTCTATGGTAGTATTTCCAAGAAAAAATAAATAATAGACTGTTTGTAATGAAAAATACTGGAAGAATAATATACCAGTTAATCATTAATAAATCATCTAATTCCTGTCCATGTTCAGATGCTGCTTTGTACAAGCCAGCATTTGCTCCATATTTTGCAATTAACCATATAATAAAACCAAAAAACACAACCATAAATACTAACATGAGATTAGCCATCAACATGTTTTCCCCTCTGGTCATTTTTTCTTGAGATTTAGCTCCTCTTACCTTTGCTGCTAAATCATAAATTTTCATTAACTGCACTAATGCAATGA
This sequence comes from Crocinitomicaceae bacterium, assembly GCA_002727735.1. Classification (GTDB taxonomy): domain Bacteria; phylum Bacteroidota; class Bacteroidia; order Flavobacteriales_D; family Parvicellaceae. The sequence continues at coordinate 31,317 of PBXW01000003.1, read as the reverse complement.
AGAATAGTGCTACTGCAATGATTATAATGAATTTACCTTCCATAACTAATTAATATTAAAATTCATGGTGTTTACTCTCCTCTAAATAGGGATGATTTTTTTGTAATAATGGGGCCTTAGATATTGCTCTTAGAACAGTGTATACAAATGTTCCTAAGAACATCATAAACATACCTAATTCTAATAANCCTAATTCCCACTGATCAAATAATGTTCCTGGCATTACCATATTGAATACATCAAACCAATGACCTACAAAAATCATCAAGCCAATAACAATNAAATAACCAGCTGATCTTTTTGTATCTCTTGACATAAAGAACACCATAGGGAAGAAGAAATTCACAATGAATGTTCCAAAAAANAAAATTTTATAATTTTCTATTCTNTCNGTAAAATATATTACCTCTTCTGGTATGTTTGAATACCATATCAACATAAATTGAGAGAACCACAAGTAACTCCATAAAAAGCTTAATGCAAACATCCACTTACCAACATCATGGATGTGACTTTCATTTACATAAGGTAAATATCCTCTTTTTCTTAAATATAATGTTACCATCATTACCATTATCATTCCACTCAACCAAATTCCAGAGAAGACATACCATCCAAATAAAGTACTAAACCAGTGAGTATCAATGGACATAATGAAATCCCAAGCCATTGTTGATGAAAAAACTGCAAAGAATACTAAAAACAAGGCTCCTCTTCTNTACATTTTAAAGTGNCTTTCTGTTCCTCCTTCTCTATCTTCTTGACGCGATTTCTTTTTAAACCATCTTAAGAAAAGATAAAATGTAGCAAAATAAGCTAGTGCCCTAATCCAGAAAAANGGTAGATTGAGATATGCTTTTTTACCAAAAATAATAGGGTCAAAATGAGCAGAANTNGGATCNGTATATTCTGGATCCATCCAAGGGTAGATGTGATGACCTCCAAATGATCCAACAATTAAAACGACTAGCAATACCGCTATTCCAATAGGCATAGCAGACATGATTCCTTCAAATATTCTCAATAATACTACACCCCATCCAGATTCAGTAGCATAATGAAGCGCTAAATAGAATAAAGCTCCCAAAGAAATACCAAAAAAGAAAAACCCATTGACTAATAAGTTTGACCAAAATCTTCTGTTTCCTTTATCTGCAAATGAAATCTCTCCACTTTCAACCATGGATACCAATTGATCTGCACCGCTTTCATGGTGACCAACATGATTTTCAGCAGTTTCTTGGTGATCTAAATGAACATCCCAAATAAAAGTTGGACCATGGTGTGCTCCATGATCATCAGCGTGTTCAGAGCCCGTACTTGCATGTAAAGTTTCATGTTCTGCTTCTGATTCCTCAGATGCATGATGATTTTCAGTATGATTTTCGTGGTGAGCGTGAGCATCGTGAAAGTCTACCTTATATCCATGCATTTTTTCACGGATTTTTTCTTTAAGTTGATCTTGAAGATCAGCTCCTGCCTTACCATTGTACTTTATAGAAACAGCATGGTCGTTTATTTTTTCAGCATAAACGAAATCCTTTTGACTAAAGAACCCTATTACAAGTAAAACTAATCCTACTATAGCTAGGCCGAGGGTAACTTTTTTAGCTCTATCTGAAATTGTATATTCCATTTTTCTCTTCTTTAATTATTCTGTAGTAGCGTTATCAGCTGTTAATTCTTCCATGTTTAAATCCCCATCAAATTGCATTGTTCTTACATACATGGCAACTTTCCATCTTTCATCCTTATTTAATTGAGAGGAATGTGGTCCCATTGCATTTTTTCCATGAGTTATTGTATGAAATACTGAACCAGGTGTTCTATCTTGAAGGGTGTTGTATGCAGGTGGAGCTGCTGGATATCCACCAACTGTAATAACTTTCCCATCTCCATTTCCTTTGTCTCCATGACAATGAGCACAAAATAGACCATATAACCTTTTACCTTCAGCTATATTAGCTTTTGCTATATCATCATTATTATAATAATGAGTAGGCAATACTACTTCTTGTCCNGCTCTAATTCTTTCATCTTCACCTGCAGCATAGTTAAACGGCATATTTAGACTAGCTGTATTTTTATTCTCACTGTAAGGGATAGAACCTTCAGCAGGAATTCTTGCAGATATTGTTTGCTTTAATGAATCGTTTACATTATCAGCAACAAGACCATAATCTACATATGCTTCAATAGCTTGTGATCTTGTCATATCATCCGAATATTCATATCCAGGAGAATCAGGATGCTTAACGCAAGACTGAAAAAACATTGCTGTTACAAGAATTAGCAATAAGGTATACTGGCTTTTTAAAATTCTATTGCTCATGTTAATATTTTTTTTCTTCTATTTCAATAAATCCTGTGCTCTTAATTAAGTCTGATAATTTTTTATCCTCAATATGAGCATTTTCAGAAGATTTAATTTCAATAATAAATTTATCATCNGTNGTTCTTGGATCTGGATTTCTTGCAGGCATTCCNGGTAAAGTTTTATTTCTTAGTAAATAAGTAATGGCCATNCCGTGAGCAGCACAAAGAACTGTAAATTCAAAAAAGATAGGAACGAATGATAACATGTTCTCGTGTAGACTAAAGTTTGGTTTACCTCCAATATTCATGGGCCAATCAATAATCATCATNTAACGGATTCCAATAATAGCCAACATGGTTCCAGTAAGCCCATAAAGGAATGCTGCAATNCCTAATCTTGTTGGTTCAACTCCAATAATTGGATCAATACCATGCAATGGCATTGGTGAGTATACATCTGATACTTTTACTCCTTCTTTGACAAGATGTTTAGCTCCGTTCATGAGCGTGTCATCATCGTCATACATTGCGTATATTACTTTATCTGCCATAATTCAAATTAATGTTCTGCATGTTTATCCCAATATCCTTTACCATGACCATAACCCTCTTTNTAATTTTTACCAGAAGATTTTAAAATGGTCTTTAATTCCGCAATTGGCATTACGGGGAAATATCTTGAGAATAATAAATAGAAAACAAAGAAAATACCTAGAGTCCCCATGAAAACACCAATNTCAACCCATGTTGGGTGGAAATACGACCAAGATGATGGGACATAATCACGNTGTAATGATGTTACTATAATTACAAATCTTTCAAACCACATTCCAATATTTATTACTATAGACATAAAGAATGAAAACATTAAACTGGTTCTTAACTTTTTAAACCAAAACAACTGTGGTGAAATAACATTGCAGGTCATCATGGCCCAGTAAGACCACCAATAAGGACCAGTGGCTCTATTTAAGAAAGCATAAGATTCGTATTCAACACCTGAGTACCAAGAAACAAACAACTCTGTAATATAAGCAACACCAACTATTGAACCTGTTACAATAATTACAATGTTCATGTACTCAACGTGCTTGACATGTAAATATGCTTCCAATTTATATGCTTTTCTTAATATTAACATTANGGTTTGTACCATTGCAAATCCTGAGAACACAGCACCAGAAACAAAATAAGGNGGGAAAATAGTAGTGTGCCATCCNGGAATAACTGAAGTAGCAAAGTCAAAAGACACGATAGAGTGAACTGAGAATACAAGTGGCGTAGCTAAACCAGCTAATACTAGAGAAACTATTTCAAATCTATTCCAAGCTTTAGCATCACCAGTCCATCCAAAACTCAATACCTTATATACTCTTTTTGCTAATGGTTTAGTAACCCGATCTCTAATTGTAGCAAAATCTGGAATTAAACCAATATACCAAAAGACCAAAGACACTGAAAAATAAGTCGATATAGCAAATACGTCCCATAAAAGTGGAGAGTTAAAATTTACCCATAATGAACCAAATTGATTAGGTAATGGGAATACCCAATAACCCAACCATAACCTACCCATGTGGATTAAAGGAAATAATCCAGCCATCATAACGGCAAATATGGTCATAGCTTCTGCAGCCCTATTAATAGCAAATCTCCATTTTTGTCTAAAAAGTAAAAGTACAGCTGAGATTAATGTCCCGGCATGCCCTATACCAACCCACCATACGAAATTGGTGATATCCCATGCCCAACCAACTGTTTTATTCAATCCCCAAACTCCAACTCCAGTACCAAGTAAGTAAACTATACACCCAACCCCCCAAAGAGCTATGACAACAGAAATCATAAAAAGCAAGTACCAAGTTTTTGGTGCCTTTCCTTCTATAGGCTTAACAATATCTTCTGTAATATCCTTGTATGATTTATCACCAAGGATCAGAGGTAATCTTATATCGGCTTCTTTATGCATAATGTTCTACTATTAATGAGATTCTGCATGAGTTTCTTCAGAAACTTCATTTGCAGCAATTTCATCATTGTTATTTCTAATTTTTAATTGATACCAAATATTCGGCTTAACTCCAACTTCCTCTAACGCTTGATACGCTCTGTCTGAACCAGAAACCTCTCTAATTTTTGAAGATTCATCATTCCAATCTCCAAAAGTGATACAATCATTTGGACATGCATCAGCACAAGCAGTGGTTACGTCACCATCAATTACCGGTCTAGCGTCTTTTTTAGCTGCTAACTTACCTTCTTGTATTCTCTGAACACAGAAGCTACATTTTTCCATAACACCTCTTGATCTTACCACAACATCTGGATTTAAAACCATTCTCGCCATCATATCCTGATTTGGATTGACGTTTTTAAACTTTCTATAGTCTCTGTAATTAAACCAGTTAAACCTTCTTACCTTATAAGGACAGTTATTAGCACAATATCTTGTACCAATACATCTGTTATAAGTCATCATATTTAACCCTTCATTACTATGCGTAGTAGCCGCTACAGGACAAACTGTTTCGCATGGTGCATGGTTACAATGTTGACATAACATGGGCATAAACACAACTGATGGGTTATCTTCTGGCACTTCTAATTTGCCATAATCAAAATCTCCTTCAGAACGTCTTGATTCCTCCCATTTTGATCTATTATCATCTTCAATTGAAGAAAAATATCTATCCATTCTCAACCAATGCATATCACGAGATCTTCTAACTTCATCTTTTCCAACAACAGGAACATTATTTTCTGAATGGCAAGCAGTGATACAAACACCACATCCGTTACAAGAAGATAAATCAATAGACATTCCCCACCTGTGACCTACATTCTCAACAGGATGCTCTTCCCATAATGAATATTCTGTAGCATTTACTTCAGAATGCCCTCCTTCTGCGTGGCTATGTAACTTAACTACTGGGTTATAAGCCTCTTGATTATATTCATGGTTTTCTTTCCAGAAGTCATAAGTAGTTTCTTTTACTATCGAAGTTCTCCCCATTATAGTATGATGAGTTTGTGTACAGGCCAATGAGTACTTTTCAGTTGTAGCAGTAACTTCAACTGCACCTTGATAATTTAATAAGCCATTTGAAAAACTTGACAATTTAAACGCATTACCTCCAACAGGTATCAATGCTCCATTTTCATCCTTCAAATGATTACCAAACTCATCGCATTGAAAAGCAGCTTTACCTATGTCTAAGTCCCCTGCACCTCTACCATAGCCCATTGCAACACCAATTGTACCATCAGCTTGTCCTGGAAGAGGAAAAACTGGCAAAGTCAATTCATTTTCACCTGCCTTGACTGTAGCTACAAATGCTTTTTCTTCTTGGCCAAGGTGAATCCCATCCCAAGCAGCTTTAGGGTCTCCATCATTAATTCCAAATAATTTAAAACAATCAGATGGTGACATAGTTATATAATTGTCCCATACAACTTTTGTAATAGCGCTAGGTAATTCTTGCAGCCATGGATTTGATGCATATTGCCCTAATCCTAGTTCATTTTGATATAGAGCAACTTCCCATTCTGATGAAGAAACTTCAACATTGGCATCTATCTCAAAATCTTGTAATTCAATAGCATCTAAGGATGCCGTATTGGTAAATCCATTGTGTACTGTCCAATTCCAGAATTCATCAAATGTGATATAATCTGATTGATCACCTATACTATTAACTGTCCAATTTTCTTTAATGAAATTGTAAAAAACTTTACTCTCACTACCGCCTCTATTTGCTTTGTTAGCCCACACCAAAAATGACTCTTGAGCTTGTCTTGTATTGTAAAGGGGTCTAATGATCGGTTGTTGTAAACTAACATGACCTGGGGTTGGCTCTAAATCACACCATGATTCTAGATAGTTATGGTCGGGACATACATATTGACAACATGCTGCCGTTTCATCCATTACATCAGCAAAAGANACTTTNAGCATTTTACTNTTAGNCAANACTTCCCCTAATTTATCNCCATTAGGNANAGANTAAACTGGATTACAATTGTANANAATTAAAGCATCTATTTTGTTGGCAGAAATATCATTGACTAACTGCTCAACCTCGGTGTCATTACCATTAAATAAATTTAAAGGTTGGGCGTGATTGATGGTTGATCCATAATTTCCAAGCTTGAAATTAATTTTATTAACCATGGCCTGAATATGCGCATCGTTTGATCCCGATACAACAAGAGAAGATCCCTTGTTTTCTTTTAAGGAATTAACTGCATTAGACAACTTAGTTAATACATCCTGAGAAAAGTCGTGTTTAGCACTGCCACCATCTAACATAGACAATATGGATGAAGCAAGAGCTGCTTCTTCTGAAGGTTTAATTCTTCCTCTATAATCTGCATTAGCACCNGTTAAAGAATAGTTAGATTCAAATTGAAANTGCNTTGACATCCANCCATTTTCTGGTTTTCTAGACTTACTGTAATCAAGAGCAAACTTTGTAGGCATAAGCCATGAACTGATAAAATCTGCATTTAAAGAAACAATGGTTTTTGCCTTATCAAAATGATAAGTTGGAATAAAAGCATCGCCAAAAGTCTTTTCATTAGCTTGTCTAATACCAAAATAAGATTGTGAATCATATTGAACATGCTTTATATTAGACTGGTTATTACCCTCTTCATCAAGTTTAGAATGCGCACTAACAAACTCATTAATAGCAGCATTTGTTGAAGGAGAAATAATGGTGTTNGTNAGNATTCTAATTGAACCATTATTATCAACTATACTTGAAAGCTGATTTTTGATTTCAGTATCAATAGATGACCAGCTTGCTTCTTCATTGTTCTTTTTTGGACCATTAAGTCTAGAACTATTGTATAAGTTAAGTACAGAAGTAGAAATTGCTGGAGTTATACCTCCAGATGTAAAGCCGTCCTTTTTACCTTTTAACCAAATTGGTCTACCTTCTCTAGATTTGACCAATAAATTGGCAAAATTATTTCCATCATAGAATGAAGAAGCATACCAATTTGCAATTCCAGGTGTTATTTCTTCAGGTTTATTTACATAGGGGATCGATTTAATCACGGGAGCTTCACAAGAAGCCAATGAAGCTGCAGCAACACTAAAGCCCATAAATTTCAAGAAATCTCTTCTTCCAGTTTTTAAATCTTGAATTCCCTCATCTGCTAAAAATTCTTCTACAGGAATTTTATCTTGAAATTCTTTATGGCTAGAATTTACAAAATCCGGAGTGTTGTTTTTTTCCGCGTATCCCTTCCAATATGTTTTAGTTTTACTCATGAACTAAATTTAATATTCATTAATAGTGACATTTTGCACATTCCCATCCACCTAATTCCTTAACGGTAACCTTATCGTCTTCAAAAATATTGTTGTGAATGTCAGCTCTTGATTTTAATCTATTGTGTATTTCTTCATAATAACCAGAGCTAGCCAAGTCAATTTCCTTTTTATTGTGGCATTCAATACACCAACCCATCGTCAAAATAGGTTTAGTCAATTGAATTATACCCTTTTCCATTCCTTCATCAGTGGTTGCATAGGCATTAACCTCTTCTGTAGTAGACACCCTTCCTAAAGTGTAATTTTGAACAGGTCCATGACACTGTCTACAATCAATATTACCAGTATTTGGGTGTACGTGTTGGGCATGACTAAAGTAGACATGATCNGGNAAATTATGGGCTTTATTCCAAACTAATGGCTGCTCAATCCTATTTCCATTATCATCTGTTTCGTAAGCTTGTTTTGCTTTATTATAACCAGCAGCAAGGTGTATTTTATCAATTTCTTCAGTNCCGTATTGAGGTCCTTCATGAACTACTGCATGACAGTTCATACAAACATTTACAGATGGAATACCAGCATGTTTTGATTTCTCTGCAGAATGATGACAGTACTTACATTCTATACCCATGTTTCCTGCGTGCAGCTTGTGGGAATAAGCAATTGGTTGTGATGGTTGATAGTCTTGATAAACGCCAACTTGATAGAGTCTTCCAAGTAATTCAACACCTGAAAAGAGTGCAACTGCAACAATAAGCAAAACAGTTACGAACCAATTTCTTAAAGCCCATTTCCTAGCACTAACAATAAAAGTTTTTTTAGGATCAACTTCCGCTCCTTCTTTTGCTGCAATAACCTCAGAAAGCTCTCTTCGAACACCAAATGTGGCAAACAATACAAAAATTAAAAGCCCAATAACAATCCACCACCAAAATGAAACAGATTCATCTTCGGCTTCATAAGTTGTATCATTAGCTGCAGCACCATCAGCAGCTACTGGAGGTGCATAAGCATCTACATAAGCAAAAATAGATTTCACATCTTCTTTAGATAGATGACCTTGTGGGGTCATTACAGTGGGAGACCAATCCCAAATGGCTTTCGCCATTTTAGATTTACCACTATTGTACAACTCAGCAGGGTTTTTAACCCATTCGTAAATTAACTCTCCTTCGCCATTGTCTTCCCATTTTTGTAATACTCCTTGCATTTTAGGCCCAGTAGCATTTTTGACAGGGTGGTGACAAGAAGCACAATTGGCCTTGAATAATTTTTCACCATCTTGAGAATAAGCAAAAAGGGATACTGAAACGAAAAGTAATAAAGTGAGAAAATTAGCTAAATGCTTTTTAAAATATATGTTCATTTTAAACTAATTAGTACGTGCATAAATAAGCAGGACAAATGTAACACGTGATACTCAAATCATATCAAATGTTTGTAGAATTGTCATGGAAATATCTTAATTTAGAATACTTCTAAATAATTTGTTTATTCTTCTGTTTGAAAGCTTAAACAAACAGGGTTTTTAACAACAATTTTTCTTGAATTTTACATTGGCATGATTTTAGAAATCTAATATTTGATAAGTTTGATCCAATGAATTTTGTAAAAATCACAATATTAATCTTTTTTGTCTTTTTTTTAAATGATGTTTTATGTCAAAACGACTGGAAATTGTATCCAGCAAAAGACTCATCAAAAACAACAGATTCTTTAGTATCAGTAAATATTTCTAAAGACTCTAATATTGTCATTTCAGATAGTTCAATATTATTAGATTCAGGACAAAACATAAAGCCAATTAATTACATTGCTGAAAATGGGCATGTNATTATAAAAGCTGATTATAGATTAGATAGTTTGAATTCATANTTATCTAACAAAGGNACACTAAATGGTTTTGCTGTTCAACTNNTTGTAACTCAAGACACAAAAAANGTNAGAGANTTAAGGAAAATNTTTACAGAATTATTTCCTGAAGAATATTTATTTGATGAATANATNGCTCCAAANATATTTTTATACGCAGGTAAATATTTTACCATGAGTGATGCCGTNTCTCTTCANAAAAAATTAGANNATTCCTTTGANAACACAATGGTTGTGAGAAAAAAGTTTCCNTTGAAAGTAATNCAAAAAGAAGAATAAAAAAAAGGGGCCGAAGCCCCCTCTTTNNATAATGCGNATTATTCGAATTTAGAAAAGCGCAATAAAATCAGCGTTTTCAAAAAACTTAACAAACTCTCTATCTTTTTTAGCTTTTGCTTTGTANGAAGNGTCTTTACCAAAACAAGCTTTNAGATTATCAAATAACATTTCATTATTATTTGTTCTTGCACCTAAAATGGCTCTAACATAGTGCGATTTTGCATCTCCACTATTTACGTCATCTAAAATATCACCAGCAACATCATAATGCTCGGCTAGAACATTAGCAAGAGCGACATTGTATGTCTTAGACTTATCCATAAGTGTAATCGCTTCCTCGTATTTACCCTCTTCAATTCTTACTAAGCCTAAATTATATTTTGATTCAGTTGTGTTAGAAGATTCTAAATAAGAAATGATGTCATCACTTGACTTTCCTGCCTGTCTATGCTTGACTGCAGCAACATTATTTGTTACAGTTGGATTATCTGTAATTGANAGTGCTTTTTCAAAAGCTTCTCCAGCTCCATCAACATCACCCATCATATAAAGAACATAACCTAAGTTATTAGCTATTCTCCAATCGTTTGGATATAAACGCTGAGCTTCTTTATAATCNTTTAATTTAGTNTTCAAATCATTTTCAACATTTCCTGCATGTAATATTTCTTCAACATTTAAAGTGTCAGGGTTTGAGCTTATAAGTTCTTTAAGTTCNTCATCACTATAACCAACTTGNTCATAGTTAANTGTAATTGTTGACCTTCTTAANTGAGGAAGAACTTCTTTTTCTAGAAACCTGTAAGTTTTAGCCATATTTCTTATTTCTAACTCTCTCTTGTTAACATCAGAAGTCATTTGAAGAACCCTTAATATTAATTCCTTGTCTTCATGAGAAGTTTTTGTAACCTCTTCTTTAAAACCAGCCCAATCTTCACCTTTTGGGGAAACAGTATAAAAAGATTCCTCTTTTGCAGGATCAAACTTCATTCTTTTTGCTTTGCTCATGAAAAATTTCATTGCACTATTACCCCTGTCTTCAGCTAAATTTGTATTTAAATCAACTTCACCTTCTGGAGATGCATAAGAACTTATTTGTATTGATTTAACACTTATTCTAGATCCTTCTTCCATTGAAGATGAAATGAAATCTAAAACTTCTTTAACATCATTATCTCTCATCTCTTTAGATGTAATATTATGCTTTCCTTTAGCAAAATTTATAACTGCTGTTTTAGTAAATGAGTTTGTTCTAACAAAATTATCTCCTGTTACAATAACTTGATCATCTAGATCCATAAGTAGAGGAGTTGTTGTTGTTCCATCAGCAATTTTAGGACTAGTTACTTCTAATTCTTTACTTCCCATTGTTGCCTTTACCATTACTTTAAGCTCTCCTTCAGCCATTGATTTTTGATAAGGAATAGTGCTTGTGTAAGAAAATGCCATTCCCTCTTTTGGAACAACTTTACTATTTCCAGCAGCCTTAGGCCCCTGAAATATTTCTGTTTGAAAAGGGATTTCGTTACCGTCTGCACAAAATAAAACAGGTGTAACTTCAGCAACAGCCTTTGCATTAATTCCTTTTTCTACAAATTTTCCATTAATCTGTAGAGTTACTTCACCTCCATGCATTTGAAGAGGATCTTGAACTACAGTATATTCAAGCTCTTCAATCATTGAACAGCTTACAAAAAATAAAAAAGCAAATAAACTTGTTAAGATGCTTAATTTATTGATATTCATTGTTTTCATAAGAATATTTTTTCCTTTTTAAAATTTCGTGCAAGTATAAGCACTTTATTTCATAAAAAAAAAGGACTATTCATTAAAATAAACACCTTTGAATGTTAACAAAACAACTATGTGATAGCTAATTTTACTACACGTTGAGTTTTTGGGAAATCTAAATCTAATAACTGCTTAAACCTTAAACTTAAAAATTCTGGATTATTTAAGTCTATCGTATCAGCGTCAATTCTTATAATAGGAATATCCAATTTTTCCAACCAATTTTCATAATAATAATCCAATTTTTTGAGGTAATTCAAATCCATATTCAATTCATATGACCTGTTTCTTCTTCTAATATTGGTATATAATGAATCAATATTTCTATCTAAAAATATGAGTAAATCTGGCGTAGGAAATTTATTAAAAAGATAATGATGGAAATCTTTAAGCAAGTTAAATTCTTCCTCGTTTAGATTCATTTTTGAAAAGATTAAACTTTTATTTGGATAATAATCTGAGACAATGGTAGAGTGTGGTTTTTCATAAAATTCTTTTAATTGTCTACTCCTATCTAACAAGAATTGAACTTCAGCCTGTAAAGCGTAGTCCCCAGATTCATAAAATTTTTTTAAAAATTTATTTTCTTCAAACTCCTCTAGCAATAAAGAAGCACTTAAAATATTCGACAAAAAATTAGAAAGTGTGGTTTTCCCTGCACCTATATTTCCCTCAATTGCTATGTGATTATACTTCATTAACTAACTGCACTTCTTGTTTATCTTCACACTTTTCAAGTAGGCTTTGAGCATTAACTTGAAATCCTGGAATTAACTTATTCAAGTAAAGATCTTTTAAAATTACAATAGAAAATTTTCTTTCTGCAATTTTTGGATGAGGAATTATTAACTCTTTTGTTGAAATTTTCAAATTATCAAATGTCAAAATATCTAAATCAATGATTCTATCTTCATATACNTCNCTTAATTTAATTCTCCCCATTTTCTTTTCAATTTCTTTTAATTTTTTTAANAGTTGAAATGGTGAATATTNCGTTTCAATAGTNACTCCTGTATTTAGGTAATTATTNTTGGTATTGTAGCCCCAAGGTTCGGTCATATATAATTTAGCATGTTTTNTTACAGTTGAAAATTGTTTAATCAAANAGATTGCTCTATTGATATTTTCTTTTTTATCCCCAAGATTTGAACCCAAAGCGATTGANACGATGTGAATCACNAGTTAAAAATTTTAAAATTATCCAATGTTAAACCTNCATTAATCATATTGAGTTATATTTAGCCAAAATAACCAATCCTTTTATTATGAGACCATTTTGGAGAAGCTTTTGGGCTTCGATTTTTGCCTANATCATTTTAAGTATNTTAATTATAGTCTTTATTAACATTTTNATTTTTTCTATTGGNGGATCTCTGAGTGCAAAAAAACCACTTTCTATTAAAGANAACTCTTATCTAAAAATGAAATTAGATTTCAGNNTTAAAGAAAGGAGTGGGATCGTTTCAAACAATGACATTTTCAATCCTGTAATTAGAAATTACAGNATTAAAGACGTAACTAATGCAATTGATAAAGCAAAGGATGATGATAAAATAAAAGGAATAGTTCTTGAACTAGAAAACTTATCAATTGGGATGACTAATTTGCATGTATTAAGAAATAAATTAACCGATTTTAAATCGAGTGGTAAGTTTATTATATCATATGGTGAATATTACTCCTTAGGCACATATTATTTGGCCAGTGTCTCTGATCAAGTATACTTATATCCTGAAGGAATGATTGACTTTAGAGGTCTGAGTAGTGAGATTATGTTTTTTAAAAATGCTATAGATAAATTCGGGGTAGATGTCCAAATTATAAGAGGAACAGGAAACACATACAAAAGCGCTGTTGAACCTTACATGTATGATAAAATGAGTGAGGAAAATCGCACTCAAATTAAATCTATTTTAACTACGTTATGGAACAACTTAAATGACGACATAAGAAATGATAGAAACATTTCGCTAGAAAAAATCAATGAGATAGCAGATTCTGTATACACCTACAATGCTATTGGTTGTTTAAAACACAAATTAATAGATGATATGCTTTATGAAGATGAGCTAGATTCTATTATAAAATCCAAAATTAATTTAGAACAAAAAAGTGATATTTCCTCCGTTTCATTTAAGAAATACCTAGAAAAATTTGGTGCAAAAAGAGATTTAAATCCCTTATCTGGAAAATCAAATATTGCAGTTATATATGCTGAAGGGGAAATAAGAAGTGGTAAAAGTGAAGAAGGAGTAATGGGCTCAGAAACCATTGTAAAGGCAATTAACAAAGCAAAAAATGATACCGCTATAAAAGCTGTAGTGTTAAGAGTCAATTCTCCTGGAGGTAGTTCACTCGCTTCCGATGTAATTTGGAGAGCATTAGAACTCACAAAAAAAGAAAAACCTGTAGTTGTTTCAATGGGTGGTGTTGCAGCATCTGGAGGTTATTACATCTCTTGTGGAGCTGATAGAATATTTGCATCAACAAATACCATTACGGGCTCAATTGGCGTATTTGGTGTAATACCAACTTTTGGAAGAATGTTAAATGAAAAACTTGGTGTGACCTTTGACAGAGTTGAAACAAACCCTCATTCTGCCATGTCCATGTTTAATCCTCTTGATGAATTCGAATTAAATATATATCAAAAAGCTGTTGATGAAATCTACACCACATTCATTAACAGGGTGGCTAATGGAAGACATTCTCTAGAAGTTAATGATGTTCACAAAATTGCTAAAGGTAGAGTTTGGACAGCTGAAAAAGCATTAGACCATGAATTAATTGATGAAATTGGAACGATAAATGATGCCATTTCATACGCAGCCAAAGAGGTAAGTTTAAAAGAAAGTAACATTAAAATTTTGGAACTTCCAAAAAAGGAAAATGATCAATTTCTTGAAATTATTTCAGAATTAGATATTAATGCTAAATCAAATAATGAAAACGAATTATCTAAATTATTGCATAAACTAAATAACCAACTTGAATCTTCTTCTAATAGTATAAGTAGTAAAGATCGATATCAAACCTTAATGCCTTTTGAATTTTTAATTAAATAAGTTATCAGCTTTAAATAAGTATATATATTTGTATAAAAAAATCAATGTCAACAGATAAGAACTTTCACGGCAGCACAGGAATCATAGGATATGTTTATGTTACGATTGCATTACTTATTATCATATCCCTTGTCTTTTTTGGATGATTAACCAAAAATGAACACCTTAATTGGTAAACCACTTAATTCCTTATTTTCTTGGTACATAGAAAAACGTATTAAAGAAATTAATGGGTTCATGAGTAACCCTATCATTACTCAAGAAAATACACTACTTCAGAATTTACAAAAAGCAAAAAAGACCACTATAGGTAGAAAATATGGGTTTGATTATATCTCGAATTCTGAGATGTATAAAAAAATCGTTCCTCTACATAATTACNCNGATTTAGCATTTGAAATTGAACAAATGAAAATGGGTGAGAAAGATGTTTTGTGGCCAGGTTTAATAAAATGGTTTGCTCAATCATCAGGAACATCAAGTGGAACAGTAAAACATATTCCTATTTCTAAGGATTCTCTTTTGAATTGTCACTATAAAGGNGGTAAGGACTTAATCTCTCTATACTATAATGAAAATCCAAATACTAAGCTTTTTAATGGCAAACACTTAATTGCTAGTGGGTCATTAAATACATTTACAGGAAATAAAAAAACTATTGTTGGTGATCTTTCTGCCATTATCATGCAACACCTTCCATGGTGGTGTGAATGGAGAAGGTCACCAAAAGGCACTGCTAAACTTATTTCAAATAAATGGGATGACAAATTAAATTACATCTGCGAAACCTCATCAAGAGATGACATCCATTTAGTTGCTGGNGTTCCTTCTTGGATATTAATGATTATTAAAAAGATGCTTTCCCATCATAATGCAAGNAACATCCATGAGATATGGCCAAATTTTGAACTTTTTTTTCATGGTGGGGTTTGTGTTGACCCTTATATTCCCATGTTTAAAGCTGTTTTAGGGAAACCCATTCAGTACTATCAAAACTATAATGCTACAGAAGGGTACTTCGGTCTTCAAAATGAAAATGGTGTGAACGACATGCTTCTGATGTTAGATTATGGAATCTATTTTGAATTTATAAAAAAAGAAGACTGGGGTGCAGATCAACCTAATACATTGAATTTAAGCGAAGTTAAAGNAGGAGAGCCCTATGAAATGGTNATTTCCACCAATGGTGGACTTTGGCGATACCGACTAAAAGACACCATTTANTTNACAAATACATTTCCATTTAAAATTAAAGTGTGTGGAAGAACTCAGCAATTTTTAAATGGTTTTGGAGAAGAAATTATGGTANATCATCTTGAAAAAGCNATTATTAAAACACAGGAAAAATGTAATGCNGTAGTAAAAGAATTCATTGTNNCGCCTCAATTTAGTAATGAGAGTAAACACCAAATTGGNTTTCATAANTGGTTAATTGAATTTGAAANAAAACCTCAAAACATTCATCATTTTAATGAAGTACTNGANTTAGAACTTCAAAAAATTAANATCGATTATGCTGCAAAACGAAAAAANAANACACCNCTTTCNTGTCTAAAAATAATTGAAGTTAAAAAAGGTNCTTTTTATGAGTGGATGAAAAAAAGAGGTAAATTAGGTGGTCAACACAAAGTTCCGAGAATTGATAATTCAAATAACTGTGTAAATGAAATTACTCAAATTNTTATCTAATCTTAGCTTATTTATCGCGCTATTTATAAGTGGCGTTAAAATTTGTTCTGCCCAAAAAATAACCAACCAATTGGTGCTCAAAAATAAAGCTGACGATATTACTGTAGACCGTTACGGATATATTTATGAAGTAGTATATGATAACCTATTTAAAAAAAATATTAATGGAGAATTGCAATATTCTTACAGCAATAAACAACTAGGAAAAATTGGCCAGCTTGATGTAAGCAATCCGCTTAGGCCGCTAATATTATATAAAGACCTAGGAGTGATAAGCATATTAGATAATACATTGAGTCTTCAAGAAAACAATATAGACTTAAATAATTTATCACTATATCAAACAACATGCATAGCTAACAGTAATTTTGATAACGGAATTTGGTTATTTGATGTTGATGTAAATGAAATTTTAAAAATAGATATTCATTCATCTATTATTTACAGAAGTGGAAACTTATCTGCTATTCTTGCAAATTACGATGGACCAATAATTAACATGCGTGAATTTAACAAACACCTTTTTGCAGTTACAAAAACACATGTTTATGAGTTTGATCAATTTGGTTCCTTAATAAGCACTATAAACGTAGACGCCACTAAAGGTTTTATTATTGGAAATGATAATTATTTATTCTACGATGGAATATATTTTAAACGATACCAAAAACTTGAATTTAAAATTGATACCATTTGTCAAAATAAATCTTATCAAAAAGTAACTGGGGAAATACAACATATTATTGGTATTTCATCCAATTCTACAACAATTGAAATGATTGAATTTAGTCCATGAAAATCACATAAAAGTTATTAACATTTGACTTTTCCTTGGCCTATTTTTCTACCTTAGATTACCAAAAATTATATAATAATGCATATCGCAATTGCTGGAAATATAGGTGCTGGTAAAACAACTTTAACTGGTTTATTAGCCAAACATTACAATTGGGACACCCATTTTGAAGATGTAGATGATAACCCATATTTGATGGACTTTTATGATGAAATGCAAAGGTGGTCGTTTAACCTTCAAATTTATTACTTAAATAGTCGTTTTACTCAAATTCAAGAGATTAGAAAGAATGAAAAGACTGTAATTCAAGATAGAACTATTTACGAAGACGCCTTCATTTTTGCTCCTAATCTTCATGCAATGGGTTTAATGACAACTAGAGATTTTGAAAATTACTTTAGTTTATTTAATCTTCTTGAATCTTTTATTTCTGCGCCAGACCTACTTATTTACTTAAGAGCTTCTGTTTCTAAATTGGTTCAAAATATCCAAAAAAGGGGTAGAGATTACGAAGAAAGTATTCGTTTGGATTACTTAAAGCGATTGAATGAACGATATGAAGCCTGGATTTCAACATATGATAGAGGCAAGCTACTTATTATTGATGTCGATGAAAATTCCTACAATGAGAATCAAGAAGATTTAGGCAAAATCATTTCTAAGATAGATGCTGAACTTCACGGACTTTTTTAGTCTCTAAATTTATTTGTTATTGTAGCTATTCATTGTTCTGTCTATACCAATGAATGAGAAATCTTCAATTATCTTGTGAATTAAATTAAGCTTAGGATTTAAAGTTTCATTTTCTTCAATAGACCATTTTCCTAAAACATAATTTACTTGATTCCCTTTCTTAAATTCATTACCTACCCCTATCCTTAACCTTGCATAATCTTGAGTTCCCAATAATTCTTGTATGTTTTTTAATCCATTATGCCCACCGTCTGACCCTCTTTTTTTTAACCTTAACTTACCCGTAGGTAAATTTATATCATCCGTAACAACTAGAAGATTTTGGAGTTTAATCTTTTCCTTTTTCATCCAATAGGAGACTGCTTTACCGCTTAAGTTCATAAAAGTGGATGGTTTTAGTAACACAATGGTTCTTCCACGATGTTTGTAAGAAGCCATATGGCCTAACTTATCTACATTAAAAAAGGCACTGGCTTGTTCTGAAACAAAATCCAATGCCTTAAATCCAATGTTGTGTCTGGTGTCAGAATATTCTTCCCCAGGATTTCCTAAACCAACGATTAAGAATTTCAACTTAGGTAGAAGTTTATTCAGCAGCCTTCTCAGCAGATTCAGTTGCCTTTTCTGCTCCCTCAGCTCCTTCAGCAGCTCCTTCTCCTTCAGCTCCCTCAGCTCCTTCTTCAGTTTCCTCTTCTTCTTCATCTAAAATAGCTGCTCTTGCCATTTGTACAGCTACAACCACTGCATTTGAAGGATCTAAAAATTTAAGTCCAGGAATAGTTAAGTCTGAAACCCTTCTTTTGTCTCCAATTTTAATAGGAGTAATGTCTATAGTAATTGATTCTGGCATGTCTTTGGCCAAACCAAATACTTTTAGTTTTCTAAAATTCTGTCTTAATCTTCCACCATTTCTAACTCCTTTAGAAAAACCTTCTAATCTTACTGGTAATTTAACCTTGAAAGGAGTTTCTTCTGAAACTTCTAAAAAGTCAAGATGCAATATTCTATCAGTTACAGGGTGTAACTGGGTTTCTTGAAGAATTGCTTTATATTTTTTTCCTTGAATATCCATTTCGATTAGATATACATTTGGAGTGAATACCAATTTTTTGGCTTCATTTTCTGGAATGAAAAAGTGAATTTGCTCTTTACCTCCATATAAAACAGAAGGAATACTTCCCTCTCTTCGAAGATTGGCAGCACCTTTTTTCCCTACGTTCTCTCTTGGAGAACCGCTCAACGATACTGTTTTCATATTTGTTTTTTTTTATTTATTAATTGGCAAACAAAAAATGTTTACTTATTGATTTTAAATTAACGTGTTGCTTCATTATATCAGAGAACAAACTAGCAACAGATAATACTTTAATCTTTTTATTTTCTTTTTTGAGTGGTATCGTATTTGTAACCACTAATTCCTTTAATACACTGTTTTCAATTCTTTCATGTGCCGGTCCTGAAAGCAATGCATGAGTACAACATGCAGATACTGACTTTGCTCCATGTTCTATAAAAAGTTGAGCAGATTTGGTTAGTGTTCCAGCAGTATCAATCATATCATCGATAATTACAACATCCTTGCCTTGAACATCACCAATTATTGTCATGCTTTCAATTTCATTGGCTTTTTTTCGTTGTTTGTAACAAAGTGCTAGATCAACATCTAAATATTTAGCATAAGCATTGGCTCTTTTAGACCCTCCTGCATCTGGTGCAGCAACGATTAAATTATCTAAATTTTTAGATTGCATGTAAGGAGCAAATAATGTAGAGGCATATAAATGATCTACAGGAACTTCAAAAAAACCTTGAATTTGATCGGCATGTAAATCCATAGTCATCACCCTATCAACGCCTGCAGAAACCAACATGTTTGCTACCAATTTTGCACCTATAGCAACTCTTGGCTTATCTTTTCTATCTTGCCTTGCCCAACCGAAATAAGGAATAACAGCTATTATCTTGTGAGCAGATGCTCTCTTAGCAGCATCAATCATAAGAAGCATTTCCATTAGGTTGTCAGCAGGTGGTATTGTACTTTGGATTATGAATACATCACATCCCCTTACTGTTTCATTGATAGATATCTGAAATTCTCCATCACTAAAACTTTGTCTTTCATATTCTGCTATTGACTGACCATATTTATTAGCAATTTCATTGGCTAATTTATCAGATGCAGAACAAGCTAATATTTTTACTCGATGTGACATTGGGGGTGCAAATGTAAATTATTTATGATTAATTTGCATTGGTTTTATAAATTTTTCCCTCTTCATCGTAATACACCTCTTTTTTAAGTAATCCAGATTTATAAAATAACTCTGTTTCAATGTTTCCATTTTTGTTGTAAAACTTCTCCCATTCTAATTGGTTAGGAATATCCTCACTCCAGAATTCTTTCGCTTTAAGCACTCCTTTAGTGCTATAATATTTCCATTCTCCAAGCTTGACGTTTTTATTCATCGCCCCTAGACATTTTAGTTTATTGTTAAAATGATACAACCTGTAGATGCCTTTCCCTTTTTTAAACTTTTCACGAGCTAAAACATGTCCGTTGTGATCATAATTCACACGCTTACCATGTAGTAATCCATTTTTAAAAGGTTCTTCAGTTATAAATTTNCCTTTTTTGTTTTTAGCAAANGCNATCCCACTAAAAGGCTCTCCTCTTAGGTAATATTTACCTTGCTGTTCAACCAATTCTTTNGTTAAAGCCATTTTTGACTGCGCATTTACCAAAATGAAAACACCCACAAATAATATGCTAAAAAAATATTTCATTAATATTTTGCTATTAAATGTAATAAAATGTAGAAAACATATCTATTGAGCTATAATTCAAAATTATTTTGGTAGATAAAAAATTGAGATTAACTTCGCAAATCTTATGCCGAAGTGGCGGAACTGGTAGACGCGCACGACTCAAACTCGTGTGCCTTCGGGCGTGTGGGTTCGATTCCCACCTTCGGTACAAATTTTCTTAAGCTACAACACTATTAATAAACAACTAAAATATGACCTGGCCTACCTAAAAATGGCTCAAGAATGGGGTAAATTATCCCATTGCGAAAGAAAAAAAGTTGGTGCTCTAATTGTTAAAAACGGAATGATAATCTCAGATGGATTTAATGGAACCCCCACCGGTTTTGACAATCCCTGTGAAGATGAAGAGGGCTATACTAAATGGTATGTTCTACACGCAGAGGCAAATGCAATTTTAAAAGTGGCTAAAAGTACCAATAGCTGTGAAGATGCAACGCTTTACCTAACACTTTCACCTTGTAAAGAATGTGCAAAATTGATACATCAATCAGGGATAAAGAGATTGGTTTACATCAATGAATACAAAGATACCTCTGGTTTAAAATTCTTAAAAAAAGCAGGTATTGAACTTTGTCAGCTTAATCCATTTACCATTGAGAAATAAAAATTTTAAACTATTAACTCTAGTACTTTTTATTGGTGTTTTCTCCGCTACTACCTACTGGATAGGATTTTACCAAAACAATAAAAGCGGGATTCACCCTAATAAGTCCTCAAAATGGGAATCAGTTAATTTTATTCTAGATCATCTGCTAAATAGCTATGTTGATTCTATTGACTCAAAAGATTTAAAACAAAAAACCATTCAAAACATACTAAAAGATCTAGACCCACATTCAAGTTACATTCCTGCAGATAAACGAATTTCAGCTAATGAATCTTTAGTTGGTCATTTTGGTGGGGTTGGTATCAGATTTATGATTTTACGTGATACATTAACTGTAGTAGGTGTAATTGAAGGAGGACCATCAGCAAAAAATGAAATTGAAAAAAGAGATAGAATAATCGAAATTAATGGGGAAAATGTAGCCAGTATTGGCCTAACCAATGATGATGTTCTAAAAAAGTTAAAAGGGAAAATAGGCACTAAAGTTGAACTTAAAATTCTTAATAAGAATCAATTAATTGTAGAAAAAACAATAATAAGAGACCAAATTAAATTAAAATCAATAGTATCAAATGCTATTATAGCTCCTGGAGTTGGTTACATAAAAATAACTACATTTTCTAATTCTACTGACAAAGAACTTCAAACTGCACTTAAATCACTAAAAAATAAGGGAATGAAAAAACTTATCCTTGATTTAAGATTTAATGGTGGTGGCTACCTACATCAAGCCATCAATGTTGCTGATGAATTTCTTAAAAAAGATCAGATGATTGTTTACACTGAAGGTGCGCATAGCCCAAAGATGTCTCAATATGCAACAAATGCTGGTCTCTTCAAAGAAGGAGCACTAGCTATTTTAGTCAATAGCACAACTGCATCTGCCAGTGAAATTGTTAGTGGGGCTATTCAAGATCACAAAAGAGGAATTATTGTTGGAAGAAGAACATTTGGAAAAGGATTGGTCCAAAGTCCATTGATGTTAAGTGATTCCTCTGAAATTAGAATTACTACTTCAAGGTATTATACCCCATTAGGCAGATGTATTCAGAAACCCTATGGCGACACAATTAACTATGAAGAAGATTTAATTAATCGCATAGCTAATGGTGAATTATCCAACAAAGACTCTTTGACAAATGATTTAGCTAAGGGAGGAATTTGGCCAGATGCTTTTTCACCAATAGATACGTCAAATTATTTATCGCCATTCTATAACGTAATTTACAGTCAGTCATGGAGAGATTTTTGTTTTGATTTTTATGAAAATAATCCAGAAACAATACACAAGGAGTTAAGTGAATTTAATAAAAACTTTAGCCTTAATAAGCAAGATTTAAATGCCTTTTTGTCAAAAGAAGGATTAGGTAAGATTGTAGATGTAGAGGATTACGAAATGTTCAATAAAAGTATCAAACTAGAATTATCTAGTTACTACTTCACAGAAAACGAAAGATACATCATAAGTGCGTTTGATGATAATGATGTACAATTAGCCGTTAAATTACTTAACAACTAGTAAGGCACTTCCCCAATCGACAAATCTGGAAACGGAATATCTTCATAACTAGCGTCTCCATAAACATCAACATCGTCTTGGGTAATGACATACGTCCTTTTGTCTCCATATACAGAAGAGAAAAGCGCCTCGAAATATATAAAGTCATTTACTTTCATTTTTAACTCTACAAATTTTGGGTCTTTTTTACTTGTTAAATCAGCATTGCATTTAGGGCAACAAAATTTAACATGCTCTCCCTTTTCAAAAAAAGTAGTAGGAACAGTATAAAAATCATAATTTCCAGGTTCTGGATTGAGAAATATCTCATTCCATTCATCTGCCTCATTTCTCTTGAAATTTAGCACTACTTTTTTGTCCTTAGTCAAGGATCTACTACACTTAGGACAATGATAATGGCTATGATCAATCATGGCATAAGTATTTTGGTTTACCAATAAATTTAGGAGATTTTCACGCACAATCAAACTTCTAAAAAAATAACTATTAACAATCCCTAAATACACAATGTGAGTAAGTAGTTTGGTTTGGGTAAAAAAATTATATTTTTGCCCCTGAAAATAAGAGTATGTTCAGAACACATAATAACGGAGAATTAAGAATAACGGATGTTGATAAAAAAATTCAACTCTGTGGTTGGGTACAGAAAATTAGAAATTTAGGCGGCATGACATTCATCGATTTAAGAGATCGATATGGTATAACGCAACTTAATTTCAACGAGAATAGCAACAAAGATCTATGTGAAAAAGCTCGCTGTGCAGGTAGAGAATGGGTGATTTCAATAACAGGAATTGTTAAAGAAAGATCTAATAAAAANAAANATCTTNCCACTGGTGAAATTGAAATAGAAGTTACGNATCTTGTCATTTTAAATGAATCTAAGACACCNCCATTNACCATCGAAAATGAAACTGANGGTGGAGAAGAATTGAGAATGAAATACCGATACNTNGATTTAAGAAGAAATGTATTAAAGAAAAATATTTCTCTTAGACATAAAGTAGGTATTGAAACGAGAACGTATTTATCCANTCTTGACTTTTTAGAAATTGAAACTCCATATTTAATCAAATCAACACCAGAGGGAGCTAGAGATTTTGTTGTTCCAAGCAGAATGAATCAAACCGATTTTTATGCTTTACCACAATCTCCTCAAACTTTTAAACAANTGCTGATGGTTAGTGGTTATGACAAGTANTTTCAAATTGTAAAATGTTTTAGAGATGAGGATTTAAGAGCTGATAGGCAACCTGAGTTTACACAAATTGATTGTGAAATGGCTTTTGTTGAGCAAAAAGACATACTATCAACTTTTGAAGGGTTGGTTAAACATTTATTCAAAACTGTGCTTGGAATTTCTTTTGAAAATTCATTCCCCATCATCTCCTATGATGATGCCATGAATTCATATGGTTCTGATAAGCCAGACTTGAGATTTGATATGAAATTTAATTACATAAAAGACCTCACTACTGATAAGGGNTTCCGAGTATTTGATGACGCAGAATGTGTAATAGCTATAAAAGCTACAGGCGCAGCCAATTATTCTAGAAAACANTTAGACAATTTAACCAACTGGGTAAAAAGACCTCAAATTGGAGCAAAAGGCTTAGCTTATGTTAAGTTCAATGAAGANGGTACGACAAAGTCTTCTATCGATAAATTTTACGATCCAGAAACACTTCAGCAATGGGGAGAAAGATGCCAATGCAGCCCAGGAGATCTGTTATTAATATTATCAGGAAAAACCACCCATACTCAGCATCAAATGAATGAACTGAGATTGAAGATGGGTAANGAACTTGGCTTAATTAAAGAGGGTGATTATAAACCTGTTTGGGTGGTTGATTTTCCACTTTTTGAACTTGATGAAGAAACTAATGAGCTGCACGCCATGCATCATCCTTTTACTTCTCCAAAAAATGAAGACATCCATTTATTAGAAAACACTCCTGAGAAGGTTAAAGCCAATGCTTATGATTTGGCAATTAACGGAGTTGAAGTGGGTGGTGGATCTATCAGAATTCATGACAGATTGCTTCAAGAAAAAATATTCAAAAACTTAGGNTTCACCAATGAAGAAGCATATGAACAATTTGGTTTTCTTCTGAATGCATTTGAATATGGTGCCCCTCCACATGGTGGTATTGCTTTTGGATTTGATCGACTTTGTGCNTTATTTGGTGGACAAGATAGCATTAGAGACTTCATNGCNTTTCCAAAGAATAATAGTGGTAGAGATACTATGCTTGATGCCCCTTCAAAATTAGACAATACTCAACTAAAAGAACTTGGAATTAATTTAGTTGACTAATTATCTGTNACTGAAACATCTTGTTTTGTAATGGCAAAAAGGGAAATTAGTCCTANTAAAACAATNAAAATTGTTTGNGAAGACCACATCAACATGCTAAATGACTTAGCTACTTCTCCTTCATAACCATANAGCTGAGTAAGTACTGCAGCAACCATAATTGGATAAAGACCTATACCACCAGGTGTTGCTCCAATGGCTATTGAACCAGCTACAAAACAAGCAAATACAGCATTNACTGAAATGGTNTTCATATCTGGCAGCGCTAAAGCAGTTACCCAAAACATNGCNATATAAGCTATCCANATAAAAAANGTATGGAANAGATACGCCCCCTTTTGTTTTAATTTAACTATGGTTAAACAACCTTCAACTATTCCCTTTANAAATTTGANAACTTTTAATCTAAGTTNTTTCAAAGCAAGAACAACTACAATACCAATCACAGCTATAGTAACTATCAAAGGTAAAAGCCATGCTGGAGTAACTGTTTCTTCCGTTTGGGTAATGGCATTAAATTGCTGTTGATCAGCTTGAAGATAGATAGCCGTNAAAATAACAATACCAAACATTATTAAATCTACAACACGCTCAACTACTATGGTGCCAAAAATTTTGTCCGCTGATACCTTTTGATATTTACTAAAATAACCTGCTCTTGCAATTTCACCAGAACGAGGAATAGTTAAATTTATAATGTACCCTATCATAACNCTATGATACATTAANCTAACTTTTGGTTTAAGGTCTAATGTCTGCAATAAATATTTCCACCTGTATGCNCTACTAAAATGACTTAAAAAAGCAATAACAAGTGCTAGTAAAATCCATAAATAATTAGCCCCTGTAAAGGCAGAAATAAAATGTTCTTTTTCGGATTCTGTTGAATTTGATATGAAATACCAAGTCAGGTAAACACCAATAGAAATTGGTAAAATTACCTTCAATACTTTAATGATTTTTTCCTTCAAAACTAAAACCTGTTAATTCAATGCAATATTATCTATTAATCTTATNGATTCTATTTGTACCGCAACAAATAAACGAGAATTTTCAAGTGAATTTGAAGTCTCTTCTAAATTATTTTCATTTCTCAACTCTAAATATTCCACCTCAAATCTTTCTGATAGTTTTCGCATACCATCATCTAAAATAGAATTAATGGATTGAGCTGTAATGTTTTCTTTTATCCATTTGAGGGTACTATAAATTTCACCAGAACGATTAAAAGCTGATTCAGAAAGGAGCTTNTTTCTCGAACTTTTTGCCAGNCCGTTANGCTCTCTAATAGTAGGGCATTTAATTAATGATATAGTTGGAAAATGTTGATTTATTAACTGTTGAACAACAAGAACTTGCTGATAATCTTTCTCCCCAAAATAGGCATATTTTGGCTTTATTAAATTAAAAAATATACTCAAAACTCTAATAACACCATCAAAATGCCCAGGTCGTTTGCTGCCCTCCATTTTTTGTTCAATTTCAGCAATATTAACGGTTAATTTTTGCTCATTTTGATACAAATCTTCAAAATTTGGAATGAAAACTATATCTACATCCATCTGTTCTAAAGACTTTAAATCGGCTTCTATGGTATTAGGGTATTTTTCTAAATCCTTATTGTCATTAAACTGGGTTGGGTTAACAAAAATGGAGACAATTGACAATTCTGATTCGGATTTGCATTTTTTAACTAATGCTAGATGGCCTTCNTGTAAAGCTCCCATGGTGGGGACAAACCCGATTTTTCGCTGGGAGAATTCTAGTCTTTTTTGCTTTATCTCTTCAACAGTATGAACTACTTGCATAGCCATTTATTTAGGAATAAAGCTACTCTATTTGTTGGTTTTATGTGTTTTTTTTTTATATTTTTGTAGCTCGTTAAATTTAGAAGGAGATTTAGAAGNTATGGAAAAAAACAAAATTCTTTACGTTACCCAAGAAATAAACCCATTTTTAATACAATCAGAAATATCAAATTTAGTCAGAACGCTTGCTCAAGGCGTTTATGAAACTGATAAAGAAATAAGAATCTTCATGCCCAGATTTGGTGTTATTAATGAAAGAAGACACCAACTTCACGAAGTCATCAGACTTTCTGGAATGAACTTAATTGTTAATGACTACGATCATCCATTAATTATAAAGGTTGCCTCAATTCCTCAAATAAGAATTCAAGTGTACTTTATAGATAATGAGGAGTATTTCAAGAGAAAACTTGTATTTAATGATGAGAATGGGAAGTTTTTTAATGANAATGATGAAAGATCTATGTTCTTCTGTAAAGGAGTTTTAGAAACAGTAAAAAAACTTGGCTGGGTTCCTGAGATTATTCATTGTCATGGATGGATGTCTGCTCTTATGCCTGTTTATCTTAAAACAGTTTATGATAACGACCCACATTTTTCAAATGCTAAAGTTATCTACAGCATTTACGATGTTCAGAATAAAAATAAATTCTCTAAAGATTTTAAAGACAAGTTAGCCTTTGACGAAATTCCTGTTGATGAACTTGATATCAATGGTACAATAGACGTTAAAACACTACATAAAATTGGACTAGATTGGTGTGATGCCATTGGCGTATGTGCTAGTGATGCAGAAGATCATTTTGAATCTTATTTAAATAACACTGATAAGCCTTTGCTTCAATTCCACAGCGAAGAACAAACAATAGAAGTACATCAAGATTTTTATGAAAAAGTTCTTAGCGAAAGTGGCGTTCTTGCGTAATTGGGAAAATCCATTTTATTTATTTTTTTGTTTGTTTACGCTTGGTTTAGCTACCTTAAACTCATGCAATAAAAACAACACTTTTGGTCTGGAAATTAACCCGGAAAGCCAGCTTATTTCTGTATTTCAATCAGATACATTCGATATACATACNTTCACCGTGCTTTCTGACAGCATTAGAACTGACGAGCTCAATGGTCCAAGTCCGCTNGGNAATTACGTTGATCCCATTTTTGGAAATGTTAACTCTANTATTTACACCCAAATAAGGTTAGAACAATCTTATGATTTCAGACCAGANCATGGNGATTTAGATAGTATTGTTGTTGATTCAGTCATTCTTTATCTAACCCTTAATGGCTTTTATGGTGANATAAATCCNCAAACNATNAGAGTGGAGCAACTAAATGAAGAAATTTTTAAAGACTCTTCTTACTACAGCAATACGAGTATCTCCTCCAATACCACGGATATATCACTTGGATTAACTGTAAAATCTGACCCCATGTTACCGGGGTTTTTTGCAGGTGAACCTGTAAATAAATCTGTTTTAAATATTCCTTTAGATCCTCAATTATTTGCTCAACCTATCATAAATGAATCAGGTAATACCACCCTTAATGGTAATGATGAGGATGGNGAATTTTTATCCTGGTTTTTTGGGCTTAAGATTAGTACTTCAACTGCAACCAATGGAGGTCTTTACTATATAGACATGACCGACTCTTATACAAGAATAAGATTATTCTACCGCGATACTACAGGAAATGAAACAGANCACGATACNTTAGATTTTGATTTCAATATAAACTCAAATTGTGCCTTTTTTCATCATGTAGAACATGACTACAGCAATACCGTTATTGAAAATGCCCTTAACAACAACGAAAACAACCAATTTTTTGTTCAAAGTTTAGCTGGTGTCAATGGCCGTATGTTTATACCAGGTTTTGATAGCTTAAGAACTCAAAACATTATGGTAAACAGAGCTGAAGTTATTCTTCCATTTGAAGATTACGCCTATGATGAGTTTTTAGCTCCTGTAAGTCTTTTCTTATCCAGGAAAAAGGACACTACTGATGAATTTTTACCTGACTTATTTGAAGGAAATCTTGGTGGAGGNTATAATAATACTTCCAAAAACTACTCCTTTAACATTACCCGACATGTTAATGAATTGATGGCAGATAGTTCTTTAGTTAATGACACCATTAAAATTTTACCCTCTGGAAATGGCGTTTCAGCGAATCGTGTAATTCTTAATGGGATGAATAGCATCAAAAAAAATAAAGCCAAAGCAGTAATAACCTATACCAAATACTAAAACATGTGTGGAATTGTAGCATACCTAGGTCAACAAAATGCGTATGAAATTATCATTAAGGGATTACAAAGATTAGAATACAGAGGCTATGATAGTGCTGGAATTGCGCTTCACCAAAATGGAGAAATCAATGTTTTTAAGCAAAAGGGAAAGGTAAATGACTTACAAAACTTTATAGCAGANAATGACACAAAAAGTAGCTTAGGAATTGGTCATACAAGATGGGCTACCCACGGATTACCCAACGATATTAATGCTCACCCCCACCAGTCTGGTAATAAGAAAATTAGTTTAGTCCATAATGGAATTATAGAAAACTACGCCATCTTAAAACANGAATTAGAAGAAAGAGGTCATACATTTTTAAGCGAAACAGACACCGAAGTATTAGTCCATTTAATTGAAGAAATTCAGGAAAAAGGGAATCTACCTTTATTTGAAGCTGTTAGAGTTGCTTTAAGTGAAGTTGTTGGAGCATACGCTATAGTTGTACTAGATCAAGACAATCCAAATCAACTTATTGCTGCAAGAAAGTCAAGTCCGCTAGTNATAGGAATAGGAGAAAATGAATATTTCTTAGCNTCTGATGCGACTCCAATTGTGGAATACACTAAAAACGTCATTTATTTAGATGATGATGAAATTGCTTTAATTGATTTAAAAGATGGCCTTACGCTAAAAACCATTAGTAACGAAATTAAAACGCCCTACATTCAAGAGCTTGAAATGCACCTTGAAGCTTTGGAAAAGGGAGGATATGAGCATTTTATGCTTAAAGAAATTTATGAGCAGCCTCAATCTATACTAGACTCCATGAGGGGTAGAATAAATATTACGAAAAGTTTAGTAGGATTAGGCGGTATAAAGAATTATGAAGAAAAGCTAATCAATGCCAATCGATTAATTTTTGTAGCGTGTGGCACTTCTTGGCATGCCGGTTTGGTAGGTGAATATTTATTTGAAGAAATAGCTCGAATTCCTGTAGAAGTGGAATATGCTTCTGAGTTTAGATATAGAAATCCTATTATTAATGAAAATGATGTGGTTATTGCCATTTCTCAATCTGGAGAAACAGCCGACACCCTAGCCGCCATTAAATTAGCTAAAGAAAGAAAAGCTACTATAATAGGTATTTGCAATGTTGTTGGTAGTTCGATTTCAAGAGAAACAGACTGCGGATCTTACACGCATGCTGGGCCTGAAATTGGTGTAGCTTCTACCAAAGCATTTACAGCTCAAGTGACCATTCTTACCTTGATGGCCATGATGATTGGCAAAAGAAAAAGAACCATTAGTGCAGAAAAATTCAATCGTTTAGTGGTTGAAATGAATGCCATCCCGGAAAAATTAAAAACGGTTCTAAAACAAGATAAAGAGATTGAGAAGATTGCTAAAATTTACCATGAATCTACCAATGCATTGTATTTAGGAAGAGGAATTAATTTCCCTTTAGCATTAGAGGGAGCGCTAAAGCTTAAAGAAATTTCTTACATCCATGCCGAGGGTTATCCTGCAGCAGAAATGAAGCATGGACCAATTGCTTTAATTGACGAAGAAATGCCCGTTTTTGTTATTGCTACTAAAGACTCTAGTTACGAAAAAATTGTATCCAATATTCAGGAAGTTAAAGCCAGGAAAGGTAAGATAATTGCTATTGTATCTAAAGGAGATACTGAAGTGAAAAAGATAGCAGACCATTACATTGAAATTCCAAAATGTGATGAATTATTGGTTCCATTATTAGCTACTGTTCCACTGCAGTTATTGAGCTATCATGTTGCTGTAATGAGAGGATGTAATGTAGATCAGCCAAGGAACTTAGCGAAGTCTGTTACTGTGGAGTAATTTAAAATCTGCTCTTAATCATTCTTATTCATCACATACTTTTCCAACCACTGGTCTTGCTCCCAAAGTACGTGAAGGATACTTTCTTTGGCTCTGTATCCATGGCTTTCTTTCGGAAGCATCACTAAACGAACTGTTGCTCCTAAGCCTTTAAGTGCATTAAAATACCGCTTACTTTGCAAGGGATATGTACCTGAATTGTTGTCCGCCTCTCCATGAATTAGCAACAACGGATGTTTCATTTTATCAGCATGCATAAATGGAGACATATTGTAATAAATCTCAGGAGCCTCCCAGTAGGAACGTTCCTCGCTTTGAAACCCAAAAGGAGTTAATGTTCTATTATACGCTCCACTTCTAG
>PBXW01000002.1 GCA_002727735.1 Crocinitomicaceae bacterium | reverse complement strand
TCAATTGCTTGATGGTTTTGGTATAAATCTTTATGCTGTTGATAGTAACGTAACTACTAATTTCTTTTTTGACAGTTTATCGGCTGGGGATTATATCATAAGGTCATTAGATACAACAGGTTGTTATGCAGATACAATGATAACCATACCTGATGGTGTTCCCATTGTTTTAAATATGAGCAATGACACTATAATATGTTTAGATGGTACTGCTACAATAAATGTCTCGGCTTCTGGAGGTACTCAGCCTTACTCTTACAATTGGGTTGGTTTATCTGGCAATGGCCCTCATCAAGTATCACCTACATATTCTCAGTATTATAAAGTCAATGTAATTGATTCTGCCAATTGTGTTTCTGATCAAGATTCAGTACTTGTTGCACTTAATCCACCTATTTTATTATCTGTTTATAATGATACTACAATATGTCCATACGATTCGGCTTTTGGTTTAGCTAATGCAACAGGCGGCAATGGTGGCCCTTACATATATAATTGGATTGATGATAATGGTAATACAATTTCTTCAAATGCATCTGGTACAGGTTCTTTTATTTACCCTGTTCCAACGGATGCATATACCCATTATTATGTAACTGTTGAGGATAATTGTGAAACTCCTTCAAAAACTGATTCTATATTGGTTGATTGGCACGATCTTCCAATAGTTTTATTTGATGCCAATAACTTTGATGGTTGCTACCCAGTTGAAGTTCAGTTTACAAATAACACCCTGTCGTCTAATGTACAAACTTGTATTTGGAACTTAGGTAATGGGTTGACTTCTACTAATACAGATACTGTTAGTACCATTTATAATACACCAGGTCTTTTTGATGTGTCTCTAGAAGTTACATCACCTGAAGGTTGTGTAAATGATACTACATTTTTCAGTTTTATAGAAGCATTTGATTATCCTGTTGCTGGTTTCCTTTCGGTTCCAAATCCAGTTTCGGTATTAACACCTTCAGTTCAATTTATGGACACTTCAGTTGGTGCTGTTCTATTTGAATGGAACTTTATGGATAGTTCTATGAATATATTAGGAAGTAGTTTTGATCAAAATCCAACATTTAATTTTCCAGATCAAGAAGAATATGCATACTTGGTTGAACTAATTGTTGAAAATCAGCATGGATGTACTGATACAGCTTATAATTATCAAATAGTGGAAGGTCAGTTTGCATTGTTTTTACCCAATACATTTACACCTGACGGAGATGGTTTGAATGATGAATTCTATCCAGTTGGTGATAAAATTGATCCAAATAATTATGATTTCCAAGTTTATAACAGATGGGGAGAGATGGTATTTCAAACAAAAGATCCCTTGGTGCATTGGGATGGTAAATTTAAAGGCGATTTTGCCTCCAGTGGAACTTACCTTTGGAAAATTAACTTGAAAGATATTCAGAGTGGAGAATATAAAGAGTTAAAAGGATTTGTTATTCTTTCTAATTAAAACCTTCTTTGATATCCAACATACGGAACAACTAAAGCATTATTATTTATGTTGATTATACCGTTTTGTACATTAGTTCCAATATAAATTACACCAACACTCCAATCCTCGCTACTGTTTCTTATCCAGTTTAAAATAATACTATTTAGAAATAGGTACTGNACGTTATCAAAAGTAAGCCCTACACTTTCNCCNGCAATAGTAAACCTTTCCTTTATTTTAATTTGACTTCCTAAATATCCACCATAAAAAAAACCACCAAATAAGTTCATATTGTAGCCAATAAATCCCAATGATGAATTTCTGTACTCATTTCCTAATGTAATTCTTCCTATGCCTCCCCAACCATTTATATTATTTGAGTTATTATTATTAATATCTATTAAGTAATTTCCCATTACTGATCCAGCAGCNGTTAATGATCTCCTACCAAGAAAGTGGTTGGTTATATTTTTTGAAAAAGTTATACTTGAATAAAGATTAAATAATAAGAAATTTCCTATAGAAAATTCAACATTTTTATGTAATCCAATTTTGGAATTTGCCGTTACAAAATAATGTGATGAAGTGCTAAATTCAGCTGGTTTATTTATGAAGGATGACGGCATAAAACAATACCNAGTGTAATTCGGGTTGGGATTTTCAAATTCCTTAGAATTAAATATTTCATTTCTGGTAATGTATCTGATATGCCTTACTTCATTTTTATTAAAAGTTCTTTCCTCATTAGCAGTTTCAATTGTTATTATTTGTTTATTTTCTTTGATAAGAATCCCNCTTACCTCTTGGTTTGAAGAAGTAGTTATTATTGCAATAGAATCAGAATGATGGTCAAAGTTATTTTGACCATTAACTTTTNGTGTCAAAAGGATAAAAGNTATGCTTACAAAAATATATGTGATGGTATTTAAATAAATGGGGGAACTTATTTGTTGTCTTTTATACATTTGCACTATGAAATTAGCGAATGATCTTTTAATTAGGGCAGCTAATGGCCAAAAAGTTGATAGAACACCAGTATGGTTNATGAGACAAGCTGGACGAATTCTTNCAGAATACAGGAAAATTAGAAATGCTTTAAGTGGTTTTAAAGAATTGGTTGAAACTCCTCATTTAGCAGCAGAAGTAACTATTCAACCAGTTGATATTTTAGATGTTGATGCAGCAATTATATTTTCTGATATTTTAGTTGTTCCCGAAGCTATGGGATTATCTTATGAGATGATTGAAAAAAAAGGTCCTTATTTTCCTAAGACGATTCGTACAGCTGATGATTTGCTTAATATAACAGTACCTGATGTTGATGAAAAACTTTGGTATGTAACAGAAGCAATAAAAATCACTAAAAGAGAGCTTAATGGTCGAGTTCCTTTGATTGGTTTTGCTGGTGCTCCNTGGACAATTTTTGCTTANATGATTGAAGGGCAAGGCTCAAAAACATTCAGTAATGCAAAAGCTTTTTTGTATAGAAATCCAGAAACTTCACATCAGTTGTTGCAGTTAATTACAGATACCACTATTGCCTATCTCAAAGCNCAAATTTCTGCNGGTGCTGATATTGTTCAGTTATTTGATTCATGGGCGGGAATACTAACTCATGATCAATACCTAGAGTTTGGCATGAAATATGTCAATCAGATTTGTAATGCTATTGAAGAAGTTCCATTAACCNTTTTTGCTAAGGGAGCATATTTTGCTTTAGAAGACATGAATAACTTAAAATGCAATACCATAGGCTTAGANTGGAATATGAATATNTCNAAAGCAGTTANTATTTTTAGTAATACTAAAACCTTACAAGGAAACTTAGATCCATGTGTGCTTTATGGAGATTTTTCTTTAATAAGACAAAAAACTAAAGAAATGCTAAATTCTTTTGCTAACCACAGACATATTGCTAATTTGGGCCATGGAGTATACCCAGATATAAATCCAGACCATGTAAAATGTTTTATTGAAACGGTAAAATCCCACACTTAAAAAATAATTATGAACCAATACAATCTAATTACAATTCTATTTTGCTTTTTATCTGTTTTTTCATTTGGTCAAGACCAAAACAACCTTGTTCCAAATTCAAGTTTTGAAAGTTTAGACGGAAAGCTTAAAAAATTAAAACAATTAAATGCAGCAAAGGATTGGAATTCCCCAACTGCATTAAGTGCAGATTTATTCTCTACTAAAAAAGAAGGAGCTATTGGTGCACCAGTAAATATTTATGGTAAAGAACACCCTAAAGATGGAGATAATTATGCAGGCATTGTAGCATATAGCTACAACAACAAAACCCCAAGAACATATGTTCAAGCACCACTAATTAATCAACTAACAGGTGGCTTAGACTATTGTGTGAAATTTCATGTTAGTCTATCAGATTTAAGTAAATATGCCATCAATAACATTACAGCTCATATAGGAGTAGATCCATTGGTTTTAGATACTAAGGGAGATATCATCTTTAATAATCGTAAAGAATTTTCCAATGTTGTAAAAAACGCTACCAATAAAATTTATAATGCAAGGTACAATTGGGAAACTGTTTGCGGTACGTTCAGAGCAAATGGTAAGGAGAAATATATTACCATAGGTAACTTCTTCAACAACAAAGACACAAAGTATCAAAAGTTAAAAAAACTAGCTAATTTTCAAGGCACTCAGAAGCCCTTGGCCTATTACTACATTGATCAAGTTGAAGTTTTTATGATTGAAAACCCGTCAGATTGTGATTGTATGATGGGGACCAAAAAGCAGCGTGAATCTATAGTATACCATAGAGATTTTGCTGACAATGGTGAAGAGCTTACTATCGAAGAACGTTTAAAACGACATACAATTTATTTTGATGTTGAAACTGCAAAAATTGATGACATGTTTAAAAAATCACTAGATAAACTTGCGCTGCTTTTAACAGAGAATAAAGAATTAAAATTACAGCTTAATGGACATTCAGATAAAAANGAATCTGAAGCTATAAAGAACGANCCTGAAAATGAGCTTTTAATAAANCTAGGTAATTANAGAGCTAAATCAGTTAAGGATTATTTAGTTAAAAAGGGANTTTCANCTGATAGATTAACTACCATGGATGCGGGTTCAGATCAGCCGGCAGCTCCTGGCTTAAGNATGTTGAGTTTAGCTAAAAACAGAAGAGTAGAATTTATCATTACCAAGTAAATTGGAAATCAAAAACAATAAAAAAGTTCAGAATGCTTGGACTTTTTATGATTGGGCTAATTCTGTCTACCCCCTAGTTATAACAACTGCTATTTTCCCTATTTTTTTTGAGGGATATGCTGTACACGAAATTGTTGATGGAAAAAAATACATTGACTTTTTTGGTTATAGATTTATAAATACTGCTTTAATAACCATTCTGAGTTCAGCTTACTTTTTTCTATTGGTATTATTGCTGCCTGTTTTAACTGGAATTGCAGATTCTTCTGGAAATAAGAGAGCATTTCTTAGATTCTTTTGCTATTTAGGGTCATTTTCATGTATCATGCTTTCCTTTTTTAATATTAATTACATTGAAATTAGTCTGTTTATATATGTGATGGCTGGAATCGGATTCTGGAGTAGTTTGGTCTTTTACAATGCCTTTTTACCAGAAATTGCAGATGAAAAAGATCATGATAAGCTCTCTGCAAAGGGGTTTTCTATGGGATATTTAGGAGCTGTCATACTATTACTTACATGTTTAGGATTAATTTTTTTAACCCCAGAAGAAAATAGGAGCTTTTATACAAGACTGTGTTTTGCGTTAACAGGATTTTGGTGGTTTGGGTTCAGTCATGTTACGTTTAAACGTTTACCGAAGGGTAACAAGATTGTCTTAAATGATAAGACAACTTATTCAAAAGGAGTTAAAGAATTAAAAAAAGTATGGTCCTATGTTGTTTTAACAAAACGATTAAAAAGATTTATTTTTTCCTTTTTTGTGTATAGTATGGCTATTCAAACTATCATGTTAGTAGCTGTATATTTTGGTGCAGAAGAAATAAATTGGGGAGAAGGTGAAGAGGGAGCGTTAAAAGCAAAAATGGGATTAATTGTAAGTATTTTACTAATTCAATTGATTGCCATTCCTGGTGCTTATCTAATATCAAAAATATCAAAAATCAAAGGCAATTTGTTTGCGCTCAAAACTTCGGTTATTTTATGGATATTACTATGCTTTTGCGCTTTTTTCGTTCATGAACCTTTCGAATTTTATTGTGTGGCAGGTTTTGTTGGTTTAGTGATGGGAGGTAGTCAGTCTATCTCTAGAAGTACTTATTCAAAATATATACCACATGAAACCAATGACACCTCTTCTTTCTTTTCGTTTTATGATATTTCAGAAAAACTTGGAATCGTTATTGGTATGTTTTCATTTGGGTTTATTCATCAGCTAACTGGTAACATGAGAAATTCTGTTTTAGCACTTATAACTTTTTTTACAGCTGGTTTAATCCTATTGTATTTTGTTCCCAAAAAAGAAGTAGAAATTAGTAATGAATGAAGAACATTTTGATATAGCAATTATTGGTGGTGGTATTGTAGGTTCAGCCACATTTTATCAATTACAAAGAAAATTTCCAGATCAAAAAATAGTTTTATTAGAAAAGGAATCTTCCCTTGCTCAACACCAAACAGGAAACAATTCTGGAGTTATTCATTCAGGATTATATTATACACCTGGGTCAAAAAAGGCAGAAAATTGTGTTAATGGAAGACATGAATTGGTAGACTTTGCTAAAAAATATAATGTCAATCACGATGTTTGTGGAAAGGTAGTTGTGGCTACTGATCAAAAAGAATTACCCTTTTTAGAAAAAATCCTTAAAAATGGTTTGGAAAATAAAATTGAAGGAGTTGAGCGGATTGATGTTCATAAAATCAAAGAAATAGAACCACATGTTAATGGAGTTGCGGGTATTTGGGTGCCATGCACGGGTATTATTGATTTTGTAGGGGCTACCAATAAAATGCTGCAAGTTGCTACAGGCTTAAATTCTCATAGCAGATGCTATACATCAAGTGAAGTGATTAATATACAGCAACTTGAAAATCATAAAGTTATTCATTGTAAGGATAAAATAATTAAGTCTAAATACCTTATTGTTTGTGCTGGTTTGCAAGCTGACAGATTGGCCAAAGCAGATGATGTTCAATTGAATGAAAGAGTGGTAGGTTTCAGAGGAGATTATTATGAGTTAGAGGATCATGCAAAACACAAAGTAAGAAATTTAATCTATCCAGTACCTGATCCGCAATTTCCTTTTTTAGGTGTTCACTTCACTAGAATGGTTAACGGTGATATAGAGTGTGGTCCAAATGCAGTATTTAGTTTCAAAAGAGAAGGTTATGGGAAAACGGACTTTAGTTTAAAAGATACCTATGATGCTCTAACTTATGCTGGTACATGGAAGTTGTTTATGAAAAATGCCAGTTATGGCATAAATGAATATAGAAGAGCATTTTCTAAAAATTTATTTTTAAAAACATTACAAAAGTTAATACCATCATTAAAAATGGAAGACATTAGACCTGGAAGAGCTGGNGTTAGAGCACTTTTATTGGGTCAAGATGGTGACACGAGAGATGACTTTAGAATTGAATATGGACATCAAAGTATCCATGTTTTAAATGCTCCATCACCTGCTGCAACAGCATCTTTGGCTATTGGNAATGACGTTTCAAAGATGGCTAAGGAAAAATTTAACTTTTAGGATTAAAGTGTAATTTTTGTTTTGTCAAAAAAGGATTTCCAATCCCATATATAGTTTTCTATGAGATTGTCAATACGCTTTAAGAAAATAGGATTAGGCGTATTTAGTTGTGCAAAATAATCTTCTTGAAACTGTCCAAGTTTAAATTTAAAAAATACTGCTTTTGACATTCCATAAAGAATGTTTTTGGATGGATGATTNACCCTTGATATAAANGAAGAATATTTTTCTAGTTTAGCTTGCATCTCATGNAANCTAACTTCATAAANNGNTGCCATTTCTTCAATAATTGCTTGGCACAAATTATTTTCNTCATANGCAGGTAATATCTGTTCAAAATACTTCATATTACCNGCTATTATNATAAAAGATAATTTGGNTGGATCTTTATAGTCTAATTTAGGATGTTCAGTGAGTTCTGGATCGTAAAATATAGCATCCAAAAAATCACCATAAGTTTCGTCAATAATTTGCAAAGTATGGTGAACAAATTTGAANGCAATTTGTTTGTGAGATAATTTTTTCTTTACAAAAAGTGAAGTAAACATCTGCATTTTTTGGTTATCACAAAAATATCTTATGGAACCTCATAAAGCTAAATGATGTGTTTTGGATTATTCACAAAGTTATTAACCAAGTTTATTTGTTAGTAACTATTCAAATCTAATATTTGTTAACATTCGAGGATAGTTCCTTTAGAAAAAATATATTTGTCCTCTGAAATTTTTAGGAATGGATAAAAACACAACAACCGGATTAATTTTGATTGGAGCTGTTATGGTTGCTTTCTTCATGTTGAACAGAACACCTGAACAGCCTAAAGAGGACCCAATTGTTCAAAATACAAAAGAAGAGGTTGTAGAAAAAGTAGACCCCAATAATTTAGTTGATTCAGAAGTTAGTATTGATACTGTCAAACAAGAAATCTCTCAAGAAGATAGTTTAATTGCAGTTCAATTATTAGAACAAAAAGAGAAAGATAAGTTAATCAACGAGTTTGGTATTTTTTATCAGGCTGGTAAAGGCATTGAAGAAGATGTTATTATAGAAAACGATAAAATTAGTTTGTCAATTTCTACAAAAGGAGGAGGNGTNAGTGAGGCTAAAATGGTGGAGAAAAATGATGAGGGTCAATATAAGTACAAAACACATCACGATTTTGTTAACGAAATTGAAAATCCTTTAGCTCTTTTCGAGAAGAAAACGTCTAGCATGTCCTTGACCCTAGAAGATGTAGAAAACTCTAATCTTGTTTATACAAAAGATTTATTTTTCTCTGTTCATCAACAAACAGATAGTTCTTTAATTCTAAGAGCTAGTGCAGGAAGTCCCGATAGGTATATTGAATTCTCTTATGGNCTTTCTANAGGAAAATATGAGGTTGATTTTAATATTGATTTTCATGTTCCAGAAGACGAACTTGGCCCTCAAGTTGATTTAGCTTGGAATATGTTGGGTCTTTCAACCGAAAAGTTGGCTGATGATGAGCGAATGATTTGTTCTATTATGTATCGATANTTTGGTGAAGGAAGAGATTATTTAAGTGAACGTTCTGACAAGGAGGAAGATATTAAAGGTTCCATGAACTGGATTGCCTTTAAACATAAATTCTTTTCCTCAATATTAATTAGTGAAGANGATGGTTTTACAAGTGGTAAAATGAGGCAAAGACAACTTGAAAGTGATGACTACACTATCGAATATTTCACTACTGTTGAGCTTCCTGCAGATGAAAACGTTCCACTTAAATTTTATTTTGGNCCAAATGATTATGATGTTCTCTCTTCATACAATAATAAAATGGAAGACATTGTAAACCTTGGATGGGGTGTTTTTGGATGGGTAAATAAATTCATGATTGGTCCAATCTTTAATTGGATTAAAACTTGGGGCCTAGGTTATGGTTTAGCCATATTATTATTGACTCTTTTTGTGAAGATTATTATCATGCCTTTGACTTACAAAAATTATGTTTCATCTGCTAAGATGAAAGTACTTAANCCTGAAATCACCAAACTCAATAGTAAATATGAGGGCAAAACAGATAAAAATGCCTCTATGAAGAAGCAGCAAGAAACCATGGCATTATATCGTCAAACNGGAGTAAATCCAATGGCTGGATGTATACCAGTCATCATCCAGATGCCCATTCTTTTTGCAGTTTTCCGATATTTCCCAGCNAGTTTAGACCTAAGACATCAGGGATTTTTATGGGCCGAAGATTTAAGTTCTTTTGACTCTATTCTTGATTTAGGATTTGAAATTCCATTTTACGGTGATCACATTAGCTTATTCACATTGTTGATGGCTGCTTCAACATTNTTTTACACTATGATGAATAGTAATCAAATGACACCAACGGGTCCAGGTATGCCGAATATGAAAATTATCATGTACATGTTTCCAATCATGATGCTTTTCTTTTTTAACACCTATTCATCNGGGTTGAGTTATTATTATCTATGCGGAAACTTAATGAATATGGGTATTATGTGGGGTATTAAGAAATACATGGTAGATGAAGATAAAATTCGTACTCAAATTGAACAGAATAAGAAAAAGCCAAAGAAAAAGTCCAAATTTCAACAACGTATGGAAGACATAGCCAAACAACAACAAAAAAAGAAGCGTTGAAAATTGGTTTAATTATTTGTTTATCCCGTTAAAATGAATTTAATTTGCACCTCAAAATAAGAAAAGATGTCAAGAGTTTGTCAAATAACAGGTAAGAAAGTNGTAAGTGGAAACAACGTTTCTCACTCTAATAAGAAGACTAAAAGAAAGTTTTATCCAAACTTACAAACTAAGAAATTCTACATCCCAGAAGAAGATAAATGGGTTACATTAAAAGTTTCAACGTCTGCATTAAGAAACATCAATAAAAAAGGNATTTCTGCAGTAATGGCTGAAGCCAAAGCTCAAGGACATTTNTAAAAAAAATTTTTTCAATTGTAAAAGCCTTATTACTTTAGTACTAAGGCTTTTTTTATGCGTTATTGTTTTCTTTTAACTTCACTATTTTTAATTGNCTCAGTTATTTCACAAGAANTACCTGAAAAAATAAGTATCAAAACAAACTATGATACNTTGGGNATTTNTGATGAAGATTTANTNCCNCCCTCAT
Organism: Crocinitomicaceae bacterium; assembly: GCA_002727735.1. Classification (GTDB taxonomy): domain Bacteria; phylum Bacteroidota; class Bacteroidia; order Flavobacteriales_D; family Parvicellaceae. Next base: position 785 of record PBXW01000002.1, on the reverse strand, counting down.
TTCATGCAGGCAATAGAAATAAAGTTAGAGCACTCATGCCTGAGAGAACTATGGCTATTTATTATGCTGGAACAGAGAAAGTACGTTCTAATGATGTTAGTTATGAGTTTCATCAAGATCCTGATTTTTATTATTTAACAGGTTTGAACGAGCCAAATAGTGTGCTGCTTTTATTCAAAGAGCCAACCGTTTTTAAAGAGGATACTATTCAAGAGCTATTATTACTAAAGAAAAGAAATCCACAATCTGAAANCTGGGTGGGTAAAAAATTAGGTATTGATGGATCTGAGCTAGTACTGGAAATGCAAAAATCGTATGACATTGAAGAATTTAATATGGATAGTTTAAACTTATTGGACTTTGACAGTATTTTTTTTCATGATCCTCAAAAAGATTTTAGAAAAAAATCAATTATCAGCGACAGTTTGCTTCAGGATATGACCATTGATGAAAGCGAGTCAAGAAAGTGGATGAACCAACTCAGGGAGATCAAGACCGAGGAAGAAATGATACTGATGAGAAAAGCCATTTCCATAACATGTGATGCACAAAATGAATTGATGAAAGTGCTAAAACCAGAGATGAAAGAGTATCAGGCAGAAGCGGTGGTAGAAGCCGTATTTAAAATGAATGGAGCTGAATATCCAGGATATCCATCTATTGTGGGAGCAGCAGAGAATTCATGTATACTTCATTACACTACTAACCGTAAAACGATGAAGGGTAATCATCTGCTTTTAAGTGATGTAGGCGCTGAGTATCATGGTTATACAGCAGACGTAACT
>PBXW01000001.1 GCA_002727735.1 Crocinitomicaceae bacterium | reverse complement strand
AGCTCATGGTAGGCAATTGACAACCTGGAATATTTTATGAAGATTCTCAAAAAGTATATTACTTAGAGACTGATAATGATTCGCTAAAAGAAGAAAACACGTATCATTTAAAGGTTTCTGTTCCTGATAAGGGATTGAATTTTGATGCAGAAACAGATCTAATCAAAGGCACATGGTTGAATTTTAAATTTCAAACCATCTTGTATTTAGCTGGTAGTGGTTTTAAAGTTGCAGATGTTGATCTAGCTACCACGGAAGATGGTTATTTAGAACAAACTTTAAGATGGACAACGGCTGAAAGAGGAAAGCGCTATGAATTGATGTTGAGATTACACTACACCGAGGTTTATAATGATTTAACTGAACAAGAAAAATATTTAGAATGGAATTTAGGTCGCCAAATAAGTGTTTCATCATCCGGAGGTGAGGAAATGTTTAAAGATGTATCAGGCGGTTCTTTCTTCAATTTTGTTGAAACTCAATTGCAGAATTATGAAAACGAAGATCAAGTAATGAAAAGGGTGTTGGGCATGGATGCTGTAGAAATTATTTTAACTGCTGGCAATGAAGATTTAAATACTTATATGCAGGTCAATGAGCCAGTAACTGGTATTGTTACGGAACGACCCATATTCACTAATGTAAACAACGGTATTGGAATTTTCGCTAGTAAATACAGCACAAAGGTTAGTACTTTTCTTTCTGATGGTTCTATGTTAGAGATTTGTGCAGGACAAAAGACAAGTGGATTTAAGTTTTGTTGTGACTCTGCCAATATTTTGCCGCAAAATTCGGCCACACAGGCCGTGGCTATTTCACTTTTAACTGGTGGAGTGAATGTGGGGTGTGATTAATCTCCACAATTACATGAATTAGAAAAATAGATTTTAGTATTTGGTAGTAGAGAGATAATTCTTTCTATTTCCTTATCAGAAAATTGTATTACCCTAAGGTCTAATTCTTTCAAGTTTGTTAGTTCACTAATTTCATTGGGGATTTCTGATAATTCATTCGACCATAAATCGAGTTTTTTTAAAGATTTAATTCGCTTTATTTCTGAAGGAATTGCCACAATTTCATTTCGGCTGAGAATAATTTCTTCAATAGATTTAAGTGTGGTAAGCGCTAATGGAAAAGAAGTAAAATTATTTTTTGAAAGATTAATAACTTCTANATTTTTCAGATTGNAAATTTGAGGTGGGAGATCTGTTAATCTGTTTTTACTCAGATTTATCTTTTCAAGGTGGCGAAGTTTCAGAATTTCTAATGGGAATGTAGTTAATTTTTTTNTCGAAAGATCCAGATGGTAAACATGGTCTTTGTTATTCAGGGCATTTTCGAGGTTTTTATAAATGACATCCCTTTGTGCTTGAAGGTTAAATGCTAAAAAGGAAAGCAGATAAAAGGATAAAAACTTAGTCAATTTTATGAAGAATTTGATGTGCGCTTTTGCAATCTATTGCAATTTGATTTTTTAAAGTAGACATGTTTTCAAATTTTTGTTCTTCTCTTATTTTTTGGATAACAGTTACTTTTAATTCTTCTCCATAAATATCTTTATTAAAATTAAAAATATGTATTTCAATACTTAAATTATTATTATTTCCAAGAGTTGGCCTTTTNCCAATATTCATTACTCCTTTTGCTACTCCATTAAGCAACTTACATTTAACAGCATAAACTCCGTTGTTAGGAATAATTTTATTCTCATTCTCAATGTGTATGTTAGCGGTTGGGTAGTTTAGTTTTTGTCCAATTCCTTGACCTTTTATTACCATTCCGGTGAATTCAAAATGGTAACCACTAAATTCAGGCACTAAATGCACGTCACCATTATTGATGGCGTTTCTAATTTTAGTTGAGCTAACTTTAATCTCATCAATTTCGTGTGCGCTTATTTCCTCTAATTTGTAGTTATATTTTCCTTTAAGTTTTTCTAAAAGTGTAATATTTCCTTTTCTGTCATTACCAAAGTGATGGTCATAACCAATTACAAGGGTGTGAGTATTGAGTTTTTTCACAAGTAATTCTTCAATATATTTTTGAGCACTGAATTTGGAAAAAGTTTCTGTAAATGGATAAATTACAAGATGATCAAGTCCATTTGCTTTTAAAACTTCAATCTTTTCATTTAAAGTGTGAATCAGTTTTATGTTGTTATCGTTAAATAAGACTTTTCTGGGATGTGGATGAAAAGTGAGTAGTACAGTTTCCCCATTTACCGATTTTGCAATTTTTTTGAGACGGCTAATTATTTTTTGATGCCCCAAATGAACGCCATCAAATGTTCCAACTGTTACAACTGGGTTTTTAATATTGAAATAAGATGAAAAATCTCTGTGTACTTTCACAAAAAAAATTTAGCGAATTTAACCTATTTTTTCGATTAAAAATAGCAGTATAATTCGCCTCACAATCAACAACTTGTTATTTTATTAACATATCTGCATAAGTAATGTAAATTATATTAGTTTTGCAGCGTAAAAATTAAAACCAATTTATATGTCTCAAATTAAAGGAAAGATTTCACAAGTTATTGGACCAGTTGTTGATGTTAGTTTTGAAAATGCAGAAAAACTACCAAACTTAATGGACGCCATTGAAATTACTAAAGAGGATGGTACTAGAATTGTATTAGAATGCCAAAAACACATTGGAGAAGACAGCGTTAGAACTGTTGCCATGGACTCTACCGATGGTTTAACAAGAGGAATGGATGCTATAGCTATTGGATCGCCAATTAGTATGCCAACCGGAGATGAAGTTAAAGGAAGGCTATTCAATGTTGTTGGTGAAGCAATTGACGGAATTGGTAATTGTGATACCGATCAAAAATTACCTATCCACAGAGAAGCGCCAAAATTTGAAGACCTTTCAACTGCTACAGAGGTTCTATTTACTGGAATTAAAGTAATTGATTTAATTGAGCCTTATGCGAAAGGTGGTAAAATTGGTTTATTTGGTGGTGCAGGTGTTGGTAAAACGGTTTTAATTCAAGAATTAATTAACAATATTGCAAAAGGTCACGATGGACTTTCTGTATTTGCTGGTGTTGGAGAAAGATCTAGAGAAGGAAATGATTTATTGAGAGAGATGTTAGAATCTGGCATTGTGAAGTATGGAGATGAGTTTATGGAAGAGATGGAAAAAGGAAATTGGCCTTTAGATAAAATTGATAAAGAAGCATTAAAAGATTCTCAAGCAGCGTTTGTTTTTGGACAAATGAATGAGCCTCCAGGGGCAAGAGCAAGAGTTGCTCTTTCTGGTTTGACTTTAGCTGAAAACTTTAGAGATGGTGATGGAGAAGGAAAAGGTAAAGATATTCTTTTCTTCATTGACAATATTTTTAGATTTACCCAGGCAGGTTCTGAGGTTTCTGCTCTATTAGGTAGGATGCCTTCTGCAGTTGGTTATCAGCCTACGTTGGCTACAGAAATGGGAGCAATGCAGGAGAGAATTACATCAACTAAAAAAGGTTCTATCACATCTGTTCAGGCGGTGTATGTTCCTGCAGATGATTTAACAGATCCCGCACCTGCAACAACATTTGCTCACCTTGATGCAACAACAGTATTATCTAGGAAATTAGCTGCTTTAGGTATTTACCCAGCTGTTGATCCACTTGATTCTACATCTAGAATTCTTACTCCTCAAATTTTAGGTGATGCCCATTATGATTGTGCACAACGAGTTAAAATGCTACTACAACGATATAATGAACTACAAGACATCATTGCTATCTTGGGTATGGATGAACTTTCAGAAGAAGATAAATTAGCTGTACACAGAGCTAGAAGAGTTCAAAGATTTTTATCACAACCTTTCCATGTTGCAGAGCAATTCACTGGAATGCCTGGAGTTTTTGTAAGTATCGAGGATACAATAAAAGGCTTCACTATGATTATGGATGGAGATGTTGACAAATATCCTGAAGCTGCTTTCAACCTTAAAGGAACCATTGAGGAAGTAATTGAAGCTGGTGAAAAGATGTTGGCTGAAGTAAAGTAATTTAATTATGGAAGTTCAGATCATATCACCTGATAAAATGCTTTTTAATGGAGAAGCTACTTTGGTAGTTGTTCCATGTACAGACGGTCAAATAGGAATCTTAAATAACCATGCCCCTCTAGTTTCTAGTTTGGTTAAAGGTGTGGTTAAAGTAAAAAATGAAGATAAAGAGGAATTTTATGATATTCCTGGAGGAGTAGTTGAGGTTTCGTCAAATAAAGTGACGGTTTTAGCTTCTTAAGCTGCTTTAAATTATTATAAAAAAAGGGGACAATCGTCCCCTTTTTTTGTTTAAGTGATATACTAAAATTTATTTTGTTGTTTCTTCAACGATTTCAGCTTCTTCAGTATTTGTTTCTTCTTCTTCTTTATTAAAAGAGTTTTTAGCATTACTGATGGTGTCTTTTAAAGTAGTTTTCATCTCACCAGCTTTTTCAGTTAATTTTTCTTCCAATTCTTTAAGNCCTGGAAAAGTATCATACAATTTGGTTTTGTTTTTTTCAATCTGACCTTCTAAATCTTCCTTTGCAGTATCAACTGTTTTGAAAAAATCACCTACGATATTTTTACCTTCTAAATCAGATTTTTTACCTAATTCTACTAATTCGTTAAATTGGTTTTTTACTTTTTCGTTGGTTTGCACCGCTAAACCTAGTCCAGCGTAAGCTAATGTTTTAATAGTGTCCATTTTATTTTGTTGTTGTTTTTGTTCTAGTTGTTTTTGTTCTAGTTGTTTTTGTTGTAGCTNTTGCAGTAGTTGTAGCTTTTTTAGCGCTNGCTTTTGCTTTTGCTAATTCAATTTCTAAAGATTGAATCNTATCATTTAATGCTTGGATTTCTTTTTCTTTATTTAGAAATTCAAACTTTTCAGCAACTTTGTCTGAAACTGATTTAAATTTAGTTTCAAATTCTTCTCTTCTTTTTTCAGTTGATNAAAAGAAATCATCTACTATTTTTTTACCCTCTGTATCAGAAATTCTGCCTTTTTCCACTAATTCATCTATAGTTTCTTTTACTTTTTCAGTTGTCATGGTNGCTAAGCCAACTCCTGCGTAAACNATGTTTTTTACCATTTCCATTTTAAATACTTTTTAAATTTGAACCAAAATTATATTATTTTAANNNTACTTTATTTAAGTATTTGTAAATCAATATGTTATAAAACAATTATGGGTGAACTATTTTATTTAATTTAGTTAAAATTTCATTTTTAACTGTTCAGGAATTAATTTAAATGACATCCTATGATGTGGAGAAGTNCCATGAGTTGAGATGGCTTCCCTGTGTTCTTTTGTTGGGTACCCTTTGTTTTTTTTCCAATTGTAATGAGGAAACTTTTCATGAATGTTGTACATCAATTCATCACGATGTGTTTTGGCAAGAATTGAAGCTGCAGCAATGTTCATATATTTTCCATCACCCTTTATAATGCATGTATGTGGTATCTTTTTGTAAGGGTTGAATTTGTTTCCATCAATAACTAAATGTTTGGGTTTAGCTTGTAATTGTTCAATTGCTCTATGCATGGCTAAAAAAGAAGCTTGTAAAATGTTTATTTTATCTATTTCATTAGGACTTACAAATCCAATACCCCATGAAGTAGCTTCAGCTTCAATAATCAGTCTGAGTTTATTTCTGTTTTTTTCACTTATTTTCTTGGAATCATTAAGTAATTCATTTTTAAAATCTTTAGGGAGAATTACAGCNGCAGCTACCACAGGTCCTGCTAAACAACCTCTTCCTGCTTCATCGCAACCTGCTTCATTAAATGTGGTGAAAAAAGGAGCTAAACTCAAAATAANGAATTCATATTTACCTTTTTAGAAACAATATTGGACACTTCATTTATTGATAATCTTTCTTGCTTCATGGTGTCTCTTTCTCTNAAGGTTACTTTTTGGTCTATTTTAGTATCGTGATCAATAGTGATACAGAACGGTGTCCCAACGGCATCTTGTCTTCTGTAGCGTTTTCCAATTGAATCTTTTTCATCATAACCGCACTCAAAATCTAATTTAAGTTTATTGTATAAGTCAGTTCCAATTTCACTTAATCCGTCTTTTTTAACTAAAGGAAGAATAGCTGCTTTTGTTGGGGCCAAAGCAGGGGCAACAGAAAGTAAAGTTCTTGAACTGCCATCATCCAATTTTTCCTCTTTTAGTCCATTTGAAAGTAGGGTTAAAAACATTCGATCTAGTCCAATTGAGGTTTCTATAACATATGGAATGTAACTTTCATTGGTTTCTGGATCAAAATAACGCTGCTTCTTTTTGGAATAAAGTTCATGTTGTTTTAAGTCAAAATCAGTTCTAGAATGAATCCCTTCTAATTCTTTAAAGCCAAAAGGAAACTTAAATTCAATATCACATGCAGCATCTGCATAATGAGCTAATTTAATATGATCGTGAAATTGTAATTTATCTTTTTCAATTCCAAGAGATTTGTGCCATGACATTCTCTGTTTTTTCCAGTAATCATACCATTCCTTTTGAGTGCCTGGTTTAATGAAAAATTGCATCTCCATTTGCTCAAACTCTCTCATTCTAAAAATAAATTGACGAGCAATAATTTCATTTCTAAATGCCTTACCTATTTGTGCTATTCCAAATGGAAGTTTTTTTCTNCTTGTTTTCTGAACGTTTAGGTAGTTTACAAAAATGCCTTGAGCTGTTTCTGGTCTTAGGTAAATTGTTGAAGATTCATCAGCTACTGATCCAATTTCAGTTCCAAACATTAAATTGAATTGCCTTACTTCAGTCCAATTCTTTGATCCACTTATGGGGCAGGNTATACCTAGTTCAATTATTAAATTGTAAATTTCATTTAAATCATCGCTGTTAAATGCTGAAGTCATTTTTTCATTTACTTCGGCAATTTGTCTGTTTCTCCTTAAAATATTAGGATTGGTTGTTGTAAATGTTTCTTCATTAAATGATTCTCCNAATCGTTTCTTTGCTTTTAAAATNTCCTTTTCATTTTTCTCATGAANTTTAGCTATAAAATCTTCTATCAAAACATCTGCACGATACCTTTTTTTAGAATCTTTATTATCTATTAATGGGTCATTNAATGCGTCAACGTGACCAGAAGCTTTCCAGGTTGTTGGGTGCATGAAAATGGCAGCATCTAAACCAACAATATCTTTATTCATTTGAACCATTGATTTCCACCAATATTTTTTGATATTGTTTTTTAATTCAACACCATTTTGTCCGTAATCATATGTCGCGCTTAATCCGTCATATATTTCACTACTTGGGAAAATGAATCCAAACTCTTTTGCGTGGCTTATTATTTTTTTAAAATGATCTTCACTCATGATGAAATGCAATAATTTCTAACAAAAATAGAACTTCCATTGAAAGGAGTATCTTTAAATGCATCAATTTGTATTATAAACCTTTTATGATTGAAATAGACGATAAAATAATTTCTGACGATGTCCTGGAAAAAAAGTTTGTTTGTGACCTCACTAAATGTAAAGGTGCTTGTTGTGTAGAGGGAGATGCTGGTGCACCCTTAGAGAATGATGAGGTAAAAATTTTAAAAGAAATTTATCCTAAAGTAAAATCGGAAATGCGTGAGGAAGGTATTTTAGCCATTGAAGAACATGGTGTTTTTTATAAAGATGAGTTTGGTGAACCTGTAACAACATTAGTTAACAACAAGGAATGTGCTTTTGTAGTTTTTGATAAAAATAATATTGCAAAATGCGCCATTGAAATTGCATACCAAAAAAACAAGATAAATTTTATAAAGCCAGTAAGCTGTCATTTGTATCCAATTCGAGTTAAAAATNATGAATCATTTCAAGGTGTAAATATACACGATTGGCATGTATGTAAACCNGCNTGTNAATGTGGTCAAAAACTCAAAGTTCCCGTATTTAAATTTCTAAAATCAGCTATCATTAGAAAATGGGNCTTAGAATTTTATAATCAACTAAATCAAGCATTTGAGCAATTTTTTTCAAAAAAATAACAGGAAAATATTATTTCANAAACTTCCTTTATTTTCTTCTATTNTTTGGTCATATTTCAAANAAATAAAACGTTGTTGTTATTAACACCAAATTTTTAATAAACCAAATTAGACGTGTTTCATCTGAAAGAGAACAAAAATTACCTTTATNAAAGTCTATAAAAGTTCTTTATTTAGGGTAATTCACATGTAAAATGTATGACATTCAGAACGTTATGAAGTTATTATATGACTTTGTTGAAAACTATTAAAAATGCGTGTTAAAATTGCTTGTTAAAAGCATTTATAATTCCAACTTTTGTAGTCCGCTAANAGTTTTTTTTAGTAGGCACCCAAATACATTTTTAACTACATTTTTTTGAAAAATTAGATTTTTTTCAATAAGAATTTTTTGCCCTAAAAGAAAGTANAATTATAAATTGACAAAATAAATTATAACTATGGAAAAGAAAATATCAGCCGAAAAAAAAGTTGCCAATGACAAAGTAGATTTAAAAAAAGATCTTGATAAAAATTTACATGTTGAGGAGCCAATTTTAAAAGAGAACCCTAATAGATTCGTTCTATTTCCTATACAACACGCTGATATTTGGGAAATGTACAAAAAACAAGAAGCAAGTTTTTGGACTGCCGAGGAATTAGATTTGTCACCAGATCTCATTGATTGGGATAGTAAACTCAATGATGATGAACGATTTTTCATTAAACATGTATTGGCATTTTTTGCAGCATCTGATGGNATCGTAAATGAAAACTTAGCAGAGAATTTTTTGAGTGAAGTTCAATATACAGAAGCCAAGTTTTTTTATGGATTTCAAGTAATGATGGAAAACATACACTCAGAGACTTATTCNCTACTAATAGATACCTACATTAAGGATACAAAAGAAAAAAACTACTTATTCAATGCAATTGAAACTTTTGACCCGGTAAAGAAAAAGGCTGATTGGGCACTAAAATGGATAGANAANGGGAATTTTGCNCAACGAATTATTGCTTTTGCTGCAGTTGAAGGAATCTTCTTTTCAGGTTCTTTTTGTTCTATCTTTTGGTTAAAAAAGAGAGGTCTTATGCCAGGTTTAACTTTCTCCAATGAATTGATTTCAAGAGATGAAGGTTTGCATTGTGATTTTGCATGNATGCTTTACAATAACCACATGGTAAATAGATTAGAAAAAGCTGAAGTTGAAAAAATTATCCGTGAAGCAGTTGATATTGAAAAAGAGTTTATCACCGAGGCACTTCCTGTTCGATTAATTGGTATGAATTCAGATTTAATGAGTCAATATATTGAGTTTGTTGCTGATAGATTATTAGCTGAACTTGGTAATGATAAAATTTATAACGTGTCAAATCCNTTTGACTTTATGGATATGATTAATCTTCAAGGAAAAACTAATTTCTTTGAAAAAAGAGTNGGAGAGTATCAAAAAGCGGGAGTATTAAATAATAACAATGACACAAGCTTTAGTCTTGANGCAGATTTTTAAATCCTTTAAATAGTTTTAATATATGTACGTAGTAAAAAGAGACGGAAGAAGAGAATCCGTAAAGTTTGATAAAATCACAGCAAGAATAAAGAAACTTTGCTATGGGTTGAATCCTTTGGTTACACCAGAAAAAGTGGCTATGAAAGTTATTGAAGGCNTATATGATGGTGTAACAACAAGCGANTTAGATAATTTAGCTGCTGAGGTTGCNGCTACCAACACNATTACTCACCCTGATTATGCCTTGTTAGCATCAAGAATTGCTGTTTCAAACTTGCACAAGAATACCAAGAAATCATTTTCTGAAACNGTTACTGACTTATATGAATATATAGATCCAAAGACCAATGAAAAAGCACCATTGATTTCTGATGAAGTTTATGATGTGATTATGAAGAACGCAGATGTTTTTGATTCTACTATTATATACGACAGGGACTTTAGATACGATTTCTTTGGTTTTAAAACATTAGAAAGATCTTATTTGTTAAAATTAAATGGAGAAGTTGCAGAAAGACCTCAGCAAATGTTGATGCGTGTTGCTGTTGGTATTCATAAAGAAGATATAGATTCTGCTATTGAAACATACAACTACATGAGTGAGGGATGGTTTACACATGCAACACCAACATTGTTTAATTCTGGTACGCCAAAACCACAAATGTCTTCTTGCTTTTTATTAACTACTAAAGAAGANAGTATTTCNGGTATATATGATACACTAAAACAATGCGCTCAGATATCACAATCTGCNGGAGGTATTGGGTTGTCTATTCATGATATTAGAGCAACTGGATCTTACATCAAAGGTACTAATGGTACGTCTAATGGTGTTGTGCCAATGTTAAGAGTTTTTAATGATACTGCAAGGTATGTTGATCAAGGTGGCGGTAAAAGAAAAGGTTCGTTTGCCATATACGTTGAGCCTTGGCATGCAGACATTTTTGATTTTCTAGATTTAAAGAAAAATCATGGTAAAGAAGAGCAAAGAGCAAGAGATTTGTTTTATGCGCTATGGNTTCCTGATTTATTCATGAAGAGAGTAGAAGATAATGGTGATTGGACTTTAATGTGTCCAAATGAATGTCCAGGTCTTTCTGATACTTATGGTAAGAAGTTTGAAAAGTTGTACAAAAAGTATGAATCTGAAGGAAAAGGTAGAAAAACAATCAAAGCACAGGAGTTGTGGTTTAAAATTTTAGAAAGCCAAATTGAAACAGGTACTCCTTACATGCTTTATAAAGATGCTGCCAATGAAAAATCAAATCAGAAAAATTTAGGNACTATAAAGTCGTCTAATTTATGTACAGAGATTATTGAGTATACAGCACCCGATGAAGTAGCGGTTTGTAATCTAGCTTCTATTGCTCTACCCAAGTTTGTTGTGGATGGTAAATTTGATCACGAAAAACTTTTCAATGTAACATATAGGGTTACAAAAAATCTAGACAAAGTAATTGATGCTAATTATTATCCAGTTGCAGAGGCTAGGAATTCTAATATGAGACATCGTCCAATTGGAATTGGTGTTCAAGGATTGGCAGATGCGTTTATTTTAATGAGACATGCATTTGACTCAGCAGAAGCTAAGCAATTAAATAAAGAAATTTTTGAAACCATTTATTATGCTGCTGTAACTGCTTCTAAAGATTTAGCCATTGAAAATGGACCTTANGAAACTTGGAAAGGTTCTCCAATTTCTGAAGGAANATTTCAATTTGANATGTGGAAGGTTAAACCNACAGATCGTTGGGAATGGGATCTNNTAAGAGAAGAAGTNAAAAAGCATGGTGTAAGAAACTCCTTNTTACTTGCNCCTATGCCTACNGCTTCAACTGCTCAAATTCTTGGAAACAATGAATGTTTTGAACCATATACTTCTAACATATATACAAGAAGAGTTTTATCGGGAGAGTTCATTATTGTAAATAAGCACTTACTAAGAGATTTAGTTAAGTTGGGTATTTGGAACGATAGACTTAAAAATAAGTTAATGGCATCNAATGGNTCAATTCAAAAAATTGATGAAATTCCAGANAANATAAAGGNGTTGTATAAAACAGCTTGGGAAATATCTCAGAAAGAGATTTTGGATATGGCTGCAGANAGAGGNGCNTACATTGATCAATCTCANTCTNTNAANATATTTATGGAGAATGCCAACTTTGCNAAATTNACTTCNATGCATTTTTATGGTTGGAAAGCNGGTTTAAAAACAGGAATGTATTATNTNAGGACAAANTCAGCAACNGATGCTATNAANTTCACNTTNGATAAATCAGCNATNGCAGAGCCAGTNGCAAAGACAGAAGAGGAGAGAATGGCCGAAATTAGTTGTTCTTTGGANGATCCAGANNATTGCGTTTCATGCGGCTCATNATTTTTAAAATGAGCGTTTCTTTAGTTACAAAAAAAGCCCACTTATGTGGGCTTTTTTATTGNNCGATATTTATGTAATTTATTTTAATCCTTTGATTACTGANGTNCCAGCACCAAATACATTATTTTCTCCAAATGGTGACCCTTTTCCATCAGCATAGCCCTTCCACTTGACTAATTCAATATAGTTAGGAGATCTTGTAAGTTGCTGTTGAACTAATCTTATTTCTTCTGCTCTACCTTCTGCTCTTAAAATAGCTGCAGTTTTTTCACCTTCAGCCTTTTTAATTTCTGCATTAGCTAAGTATTGTTGTTCTTCTTCCAATTCTTTAGCTTTCTGGTTTCTTTGTTTTTGTGTTTCTTTTTCTGTAATGGCTAATTTGACATTTTCAGGTAAATTAACATCAGCTATTTCACAGAAGTTATAAGANATAAAGTTTGCAGGAAATTCTGCTTGGAAAATAGTATCCATTTCAGTTTCNAGTGCTTCTCNTTTAGTTGAATATATTTCTTCATAGGTATATCTACCAATAACATCTTTAATTACACCTCTAACTTTTGCATCAATAAATGAATTCTCAAATGCCTTTCCATGCTTTAGATGAAGCTTTGAACAATTATTCTGCATTGGATTATAATTGATAGTAACATCTATCCCTATTTCCATTCCGTTTTTTTCCATCACCTTTGAACTATAGTTTCTACTTTGTTGTAGGATATTGTAGGTAATCATCTCATTCCACGGAGCTATAAAAACAGTTCCTTCAGAATAAACATTTTCTTGGTCAATTCCACCAGTATATGGTCTGTATATAAATCCTTCTTCACCAGGATTTACATCTGTCCAAGACATGAAAAATGTTATTACTAAAATGGCGCCTAAACCACCAATAAGCACTGTTTTTAATATGTTTTTTGGTTCTATTTCTATTTCACTCATTGTTTTTTTTATTTAATGTCTTTATTAATAATGCTGCAATTATAAAAATAATTGATATTAAAACTCTTAATATTACTGGTTTAAATAAATAAAAAAGAAAAACATAGATTATTAATACTAAAACCAATCCTATATATAAATTCTTTTTCATCATATCATTTTTTTAGGGTCAACCCAACTTTCATATTCTTCAGCTGTAACATAGCCTAATCTTACAGCTTCTTCCTTTAGTGTGGTCCCATTTTTATGNGCAGTATTGGCAATTTCTGCAGCTTTGTAGTAACCAATCTTGGTNTTTAGNGCAGTTACAAGCATNAGAGAATTGTTNAGNAATCTCTCTATGTTTTTATAATTGGGCTCAATGCCAATAGCACAATGGTTATTAAATGAAACACAAGCATCTCCTATTAGTTTTGCACTTTCAATTAAATTTTTAGCCATCATAGGTTTAAAAACATTTAATTCATAGTGTCCTTGTGTACCACCAATAGATAATGCAACATCATTTCCCATTACTTGTGCGCAAACCATGGTAAGTGCCTCACATTGTGTTGGGTTCACTTTACCTGGCATTATTGANGAGCCCGGTTCATTAGCAGGGATAATTAATTCACCAATTCCAGACCTTGGTCCAGATGCCAATAATCTAATGTCATTGGCAATTTTATTTAATGACACTGNAATTTGCTTAAGAGCACCATGAGTTTCAACCATTGCATCATGAGCGGCTAAAGCNTCAAATTTATTTTCAGCACTNATAAATGGAAAGCCACTAATAGAAGCAATTTGTTTTGCAACTTCTTCTGCATATCCATTAGGTGTATTAAGACCTGTTCCTACTGCTGTTCCTCCTAATGCCAATTCACTTAAATGAGATAGTGTATTTTTTAAAGCTCTTAATCCATGATCTAATTGAGAAACATAGCCTGAAAATTCTTGTCCAATGGTTAATGGAGTAGCATCCATTAAATGAGTCCTTCCAATTTTAACAACATCTGCAAAATCTTTTGACTTTTTAGCTAATGTATCTCTCANCTTTTCAACTCCTGGTATAGTATTTTCTATTATTATTTTATAGCTAGCTATATGCATAGCTGTTGGAAATGTATCGTTTGAAGATTGAGATTTGTTCACATCATCATTAGCTTTTAAAGTATTTTCCCCTTCACCTAATTTCCCACCATTAATCACATGTGCTCTATTTGCAATGACTTCATTTACGTTCATATTACTTTGCGTACCAGANCCAGTTTGCCAAACTACTAAAGGAAATTGATCATCTAATTTACCTTCCATAATTTCATTACAAACAGATGAAATAAGTTCCATTTTATTTTGGTCTAAAACGCCAAGCTTAGAATTGGTTATCGCAGCGGCTTTTTTTAGAACCGCAAAAGCATGGACAATCTCAATAGGCATTGACCCTGCTGGTCCAATTTTAAAGTTGTTTTTTGATCGTTCAGTTTGTGCACCCCAATACTTATCTGATGGAACTTTGATTTCACCGATGGTATCTTTTTCAATTCTGTAACTCATTATTAAAATTTATTGCTAATTTCGTTTAAAATTCAAATTTAATACATATGTCAATAGGGGTTGCTATTTTCTTATTTTTCTTTGGTATGGCCTTTTGGGTCTTATTGTTTTTATTTGGTTTTATTGGCGTATGGGTCAATTGGGGTTTAATTGAAATCACAAAAGCACAACTGGCAAAAAGAGGTTTAATTAAAGACGTTTAACCTTTGATTTTAAGTAGGTTTTCTTTTGGCCTACCAATTATTGCCTTTTCTTCAGAAACTAAAATAGGGCGTTCAATTAACTTGGGGTTTTCAACCATTTCTATTATTATCTGATCATTGTTTAAATCTTTCCCTTTTATATTTGTTTTATAAACAGANTCGTTTTTTCTTAATAAGTCTTTTGCATCTATATTTAACTTTTTCAATATAGATTTCAGTTCTTCTCTACTTATTAAATCTTTAAGATACTCCCTTATTTCNGGATAAATATTGTTTTCATTTAAGTAGGNTAAACCTTCTCTTGATTTCCTACATCTTGGGTTGTGGTAATACATCATAATTAAACGGATTTTCCATATGTCATTAAGAATGAATTTAAAAAGGGTTGTAAATCACCATCCAACACTTTAAATGGGTCGTTGCTTTGAAAATTTGTTCTGTGGTCTTTAACTCTTCTATCATCTAATACATAACTTCTAATTTGAGATCCCCACTCAATTTTCATTTTCCCAGCTTCTATTTCATCCTGTTTTTCTCTTCTTTTTCTAAGTTCTAATTCATATAGTTGAGACTTTAAAAGCTGCATTGCTTTTTCTCTATTTCCAAGCTGNGATCTTGATTCTGTGTTTTCAATAACAATTCCGCTTGGAGCATGTTTTAACCTAACTCCTGTTTCAACTTTATTTACATTTTGTCCACCAGCTCCTCCACTTCTAAAAGTATCCCAACTTATATCAGCAGGGTTAATTTCAATTTCAATAGTATCATCAACACTTGGATAGACATATACAGAAGAAAAAGAAGTCATTCTTTTACCCTGAGCATTAAATGGACTTACTCTAACTAACCTATGTACCCCATTTTCTCCTTTAAGGTATCCAAAAGCAAAATCTCCAGAAATTTCTAATGTTACTGTTTTAATTCCTGCCACATCACCATCCTGAGAATGTAGTTCTCTGATTTTATACCCATTTTTCTCACCCCACATTAAATACATTCTTAANAACATTGAACTCCAATCACAACTTTCAGTACCGCCAGCACCTGCAGTAATTTGTAAAACAGCATCTAGATGATCTTCTTCAGATGAAAGCATGTTTTTTAATTCTAACTCTTCTAATTGTATTATGAGTTTTTGAAATAGTTCATTAACTTCNTCCTCTGTAGCTTCTCCTTCTTTGTAAAAGTCAAGAAGCACCTGAGTGTCCTCTAAATAAGATTTGATGTTNTCATAAGATTCGACCCANAATTTTTTTTGTTTTATTCCCTTTAAAACAAGCTCAGCTTTTTTTGGGTCATTCCAAAATTCAGGATCTTGAGTAACGAGCTCTTCTTCTTTTATGGCCTCTCTTTTTTCATCAACGTCAAAGATACCCCCTTAACGCTTCCAGGCGATCACTTGTGTTTTTGAGTTGTTCTTGAGAAACCATAAGTTTATTTTGAGGACAATTTTAATAAATATTTTAACGAAGTTTAATTTCGTAACCAGATTTTATTTTATGTCCTAAAAGATGTTTATTTCTTTTTTGCAGTTTTTTTAATTTCAAACCATAAAGCTGAGAAATTGAACGAAAACTATCTCCTTCATTTGCTAAATGAACTTTTGCTTTTGCCTTATTCCTCTTTGGTTGAATAAAAACCTTTTCATTTTTAGTTAGCTCATAGTAGCTATCAGTATCGTTATATTTATATAATTGCCAAAGCCTCATGTCAAATTCTTTGGCAATATTTAAATAGGAATCATCTTCTATGGCAATGACATATCTTATATTATTTGGATGTAAATAAACACTTCTTGAAGAACTAGCTGTAAAATGTATTGGTTCACTTTTTTGATCTAATTCATGGAGTTTATTTTCCTCAATAAGTTTAATCAAGATATCTGCATATTTTTTATTGGTAGCATATCCAGCTTTACTCAATCCCTTAGCCCAAGATTTATAATCTGTAATTTTATAGTCAAATAAAAAAGCGTATCTGTTGTATTTTTTCAAGAATTTAGAGTGATCTTCAAATGATTCCAAAGCACTATTGTACTTTCTGAAGCATTCATTTTTTTTATCATCATCTTCGTACATCTTTTTNCCAGTCCAATCATGGCATTTAATCCCAAAATGATTATTTCCTTTTACCGCTAATCTAGAATTTCCATTATTACTTTCTAAAATGCCTTGTGCCATTGTAATACTTGCAGGTATTTTGTACTTGTGCATCTGAAAAACAGCATCTTGACTATACATGGAAATATATTCTTTCCTTGTTAAACTTTGACCAATAACTACTGATTGATAAAGTAAGATGAANCCCAAAAAATAAACTTTCGTATTTATGTTGTACAAATTCATTTTAATCAATNAAAAATTGAATAATTCAAAAGACAACAAATTTTGGCTATTATATCGATTGGTTGCTGTTAACTTGCCAAAGTTCCTTTGTTGAAATCGTACATTTTATGAAAGTTTTTTTCAATATAATTCCCAATGACCACAATGTCTGCACCAGCATCCCAGCATGATTGTAATTGATTTTGACTTGTAATACCACCTCCTATAAATAANGGTACCGAAATATTGCTTTTCACAGCTTGTATTAGTTTANTATTAATTGCTGTATTAGAGCCAGATCCAGTATCCATGTAAATATATTTTAGACCCAATTGAATTCCTGCTAGTGCAGTAGCAGCAGCAATATCATATTTATCTTTTGGGATGGGTAAAGATTCACTCATGTAAATTGCTGAAGTAAGCGATTCAGATTCAATTAACATATAACCGCATGGTAAAATTTCTAATCCGCTTTCTTTCAGTTTAAATGCAGCTTTAACATGCTGTCCAATCAATAGTTCAGGATTTCTTCCGCTTATTAAACTTAGTAACAGCAAAGCATCAGCATGATTGCTTATTTGATGGTTATTCCCAGGAAATATAATGACCTTTTTGGTAGATATTTCGTGAATCTTCTTGAGNTAGGATTGAAATTGGTTATGATTTATAAGACTACCTCCAACTAAAATATAATCACAAGATGATTGATTTGCCATCAGCATAAAATCTGTAATTTCATCGTATGGCAGCTTATCAGGNTCTATAAGAATAGCCCATAATTTTTCACCTGCTCTAACCCTTTCATTTATTTCAGACTGCAACATTTACTTCTTCTGTATAGTTNGTGTTAAATGCCAAACAATAGTTTTTAAATTTCANAATTTTGATTGTGGAATTGAATTTAATCATNGGNTGATTACAATAGCCAGAAAAATATTCGCCATTTTTTCTAATGGTTAANTGNTGTTTAAAATTTATNTCATTANNNCCATTNATTTTAAATAAGACTTCTTTNGAACACCAATTTTGAATCAGGTTTTTATTAGACTCNCCNGAAGTAAAATCATNATNATTTAAAAATTTGTGTTTAATTTTTGAAGTATCTCTCTCTGAGGATTCTATNTCAATTCCACANGGATATNTAGCAATAATCATNGCAATAATATCTTTTGTATGNGAAATGGAAACGAATTTATCAGAATTTCTTATNTGAGGTTTNTTATTNTTTAAATACAATTCATNNCCTGGAGATAGTTGTTCAAAAAGCAATTTACTTGCATGAATCTGGATTTTTCTTTTATCATTTTTATAGGAGTTAAAATTATGGTGATAATTAGGGTGTAAAACTCTGCTGAATACTGGGTTATATTCATGGTCTTCTATCCTCCAAATCCCNATATTNAATTGNGGNTTATTTATAAAATGAATTANTGGCAAAAGAAAGTATTATACATAGCTTAACTAAATTTATAATTTTTAATTAATAAATTAAGATATAACAAAAAAATAATTTTTTTGCCAAGATATGGTGGTTACTCGTTACATTTGCTATCCACCCAAGTATTTTATACTTATGAATAACAATTCAAAAAAAATAATAAGTCTTAATCTTGAAAAAAATAATTCAAGTTTATCAGAAGACGAAAAAATAAAGGCGATCGCTAAACATTTTAGATCTATCATGGAGATTTTAAATCTTGATTTAACTGATAATAGTTTAAGAGATACTCCTAATCGAGTGGCTAAAATGTATGTCAAAGAGTTGTTTGATGGTCTTGACCCAAATTTGGCACCATCTATTTCAAAGTTTGAAAATTCTTTTGAATACAATGGCTGTATTTTAGAAAAAAACATTCCTTTTTATTCTCTTTGTGAACATCATTTTGTTCCCATAAAGGGTGTTGCACATGTGGCATATTATGCCAATGAAAAAATTATTGGTCTATCAAAGATTAATAGAATAGTCAATTACCTTTCAAAGAAACCACAAGTTCAAGAAAAACTTACTGTAGAGATTGTAATGTATTTGAAAAATGTTTTGCAAACTGAGGATGTTGCTTGTGTTCTTGAAGCTGAACATTTATGTGTTAGCATGAGAGGTATAAAAGATGTAAATAGTTTAACAACTACTGCAGAATATAGTGGTAAATTTAATGAGCCATCAATTAAATTGGAACTTTTAAGTATGATTAATAAAGATGAATAATAAAGAAATCTATATCAACAATACACTTACTGGAAAAAAAGAAAAGTTTAAACCAATTAAAGAAAATTTTGTTGGTATTTATGTTTGTGGACCAACTGTATATAGTGAAGTTCATCTTGGTAATTGTAGGACATTTGTTTTTTTCGATACACTAGTCCGATACTTTCATTTTTTAGGATATAAAGTAAGATATGTAAGAAATATTACTGATGTAGGTCATTTAGTAAATGATGCTGACGAAGGTGAAGATAAAATTGCNAAAAAGGCAAAAATAGAACAGCTTGAGCCAATGGAAATAGTTCAAAAATATACTTTAAATTTCCATGAGGTAATGCGTTCTTTTAACACCCTTCCACCAGATATAGAACCTACAGCAACTGGACATATTAATGAGCAAATTTCAATGGTTGAAAAAATCTTAAAAAATGGATTTGCTTATGAAGTTAATGGATCTGTTTATTTTGATGTTAAAAAATTTCTAGAATCAGGAAATGATTATGGTGAACTAAGTGGAAGAAATATTGAAGATTTACTTGCTGGTTCAAGAGATTTAGATGGACAGCAGGATAAAAAATCACCACAAGACTTTGCGCTTTGGAAAAATGCAGATGATAGCCATATCATGAAATGGGATTCNCCATGGGGAGTTGGGTTTCCTGGCTGGCATTTAGAATGTTCAGCAATGAGTTCCAAATATTTAGGAAATAAATTTGATATTCATGGTGGTGGAATGGATTTGAAATTCCCTCATCACGAATGTGAAATAGCACAAGCTAAAGGGGCAAATCATGAGCACCCTGTAAACTATTGGGTTCACTCTAATATGTTGACATTAAATGGTAAAAGAATGTCTAAATCAACAGGAAATACTATTTTNCCTTTCGAATTATTTACAGGTTCTTCCCCACATTTAACAAAATCTTTTTCACCTTCTGTAGTTAGGTTTTTCATGTTGCAGGCACACTATAGTGGAGTATTGGATTTTTCAAATGATGCGCTTATTGCCTCTGAGAAGGGATTTAGAAAGCTAATGAATGCTTTTGATCTAATTAAGNATCATGATTTCGTAGAACAGCANATNGATGAACANCAAAACAGCAAAGTAGAATCTCTTTGTTCATCTTGTTTTACTTTTATGAGTGATGATTTTAATACTCCTAAAGTAATTGCTTCTCTATTTGAGCTAGTGAGTATAGTTAATCATTTCAATTCAACTTCCTGGAGTATATCTAACTCTACTTTTGAATTACTACAAAAAACTTTTTGTGGTTTTATAGAGGAGGTGCTTGGACTTGAAAATGAAATTACTGGTAATTCTAGTTTAACAAATCAGCTCATTGAGCTTGTTCTAGAACTTAGAAAAGATGCCAAGGCTAATAAAAATTACCAAATCTCTGATAAAATAAGGGATGAATTAGTGAAAATAGGAGTAGAAATAAAAGACGGGAAANACACAACTTCATACACNATAAAAAATTAATTATGCATTTTAAGTCAATCNAATTTTTCATCTTAATCTTTTCATTTTTATTTGCTATACCATTACATTCTCAAGATTTAGATGACCTTTTTAAAGATAAAAAAGAAGTTTATTTCAAATTCAAGTTTGAATCAGTTGCAAAAACTAACTCTTTATCCAACATTATTTCGATTGATCATAAATCNAATAAAAAGGAAATATATGCTTACGCAAATAAATCAGAGTTTGAGCAATTTTTGAAATTGGGTATCAAACATGAGGTTATTGCAGATAACGTTCCTNTCAGTGTTAANTACAGCTCTAATAAAAATAACTGGGACTATTATCCAACATATACCGAATACACCCAAATGATGCAAATGTTTGCAGATTCTTTCCCAAATATTTGTAAGCTACATAATCTCGGGACTTTATCATCTGGAAAAGAAGTACTATGTGTTCAAATTTCAAATAATGTTGGATTAAGAGAAGATGAACCCTCTTTTTTATATACTTCATCTATGCATGGAAATGAGTTAACAGGATATGTATTAATGTTAAGATTAATAGATGAAATGTTAAATGGATATGGAAATAANATGGAGTTTACAGATTTGATAAATAGTGTAGATATNTGGATTAACCCTCTAGCAAATCCAAATGGTGCATATGCTTCTGGNAATACCATTTCTGGAGCAACAAGGTATAATGCTAATGGTGTAGATTTAAATAGAAATTTTCCTGATCCTCAAGATGGTTCTAATCCTGATGGAAATCCTTGGCAAGAAGAGACTATCATATTTATGGATATAGCAGATTCTATTCCTTTTGATTTATCATGTAACATTCACACTGGTGCAGAGGTTTTTAATTATCCTTGGGATACCTGGAGTAGATTAACAGCAGATGATAATTGGTGGACTCACATTGCTTCACATTACGCTGATACAGCTCATGTCAATTCTTCACCNGGATATTTTAATGACCTTAATAATGGAATTACTAATGGTTGGGATTGGTACGAAGTGAATGGTGGGCGTCAAGATTTNATGAACTATTTTAAATTATGTCGAGAATCAACCTTAGAGTTGTCATCTAATAAAATTCCAAATCCAACTACTCTTCCATATTATTGGGATGCAAATAAAAGATCTCTGATTAACTACATTAAACAATCNCTATATGGTTTAAGGGGTATAGTAACAGATAGTCTAACAGGAATGCCCATAACAGCAAAAGTTGAAATTTCAGGACATGACACGGATAGTTCTCACGTCTATTCTAAAGAAGGAGTTGGGAATTACCATAGATATTTATTTGATGGAAATTATCAAGTTACTTTTTCTAAGAATGGATATTATGATAAAACCATAGATGTAAGNATTTTAAATGATCAGGTACATGTTGAAAATGTAGCATTNGTGCCTTATGGAACAGTAGGGATTCATCCAAGAAATGAGGATAAAAAAATAATAAATACATTTGATGTTCTTGGAAGAAAGTCAATGTATAATTGGAACAACATATATATTCATCAAATGAGTGATGGAACAATACAAAAAACATTTAAAGTAAAATAACATGAAAAAAATAGGCATAACTATTCTTGCATTTAGTATCTTATTTGGATACCAAGCTCAAGAGAAATTAACCAATAAAGAAGGTAGTGAATATGAATTTAAAATTCTTAAAGAGTTAGAAGCTAATCCCGTTCAAAATCAGAATCGAACAGGGACTTGTTGGAGTTTCTCNTCCCTTTCATTTTTTGAATCGGAATTACAACGATTAGGGAAAGGNACTCATAATTTATCCGAAATGTTTATTGTTAGAAATGCTTACATAGGAAAAGCGGAGAATTATCTNAGAATGTATGGNACATTTACTTTTGGTCAAGGAGGTGCATTTCATGATATTCCTTGGGTCATAAATAGATGTGGNATTGTTCCAGANTCTGTTTATGATGGTTTGAATTATGGATCT
This sequence comes from Crocinitomicaceae bacterium, assembly GCA_002727735.1. Taxonomy (GTDB): domain Bacteria; phylum Bacteroidota; class Bacteroidia; order Flavobacteriales_D; family Parvicellaceae. The sequence goes on along the minus strand of PBXW01000001.1, from coordinate 5,594 downwards.
GATATNCATTTACATGAAGAAATGGAGAAAATAATGCACGCNATGGTAAAAGAATTGGCAAAAAAACCACAAAGAGGAAAGTTAACCCCAAATTGGAAATTGGCTTTTGAAGGAGTAGTTGATGCTTATTTAGGGGAATTACCTAGCGATTTGAATGAATTTCAATTTGAAGTAAATGGAAAATCATACAATCCATTTTCATATGCNGAGGAATTGAATTTAAAAATGGATGATTATGTTTCATTAACTTCTTATACCCATCACCCGTTCTATGAAACGTTTGTACTTGAAGTTCAAGATAATTGGGCTATGCAACAGAGTTATAACTTACCATTAGATGAGTTTATGATGGTCATGGAAGAGGCGGTNATGAACGGATATACATTTGCTTGGGGAGCAGATGTATCAGAGAAAGGTTTTTCTTCTAGAGATGCACTAGCAATTTTACCTCAAGACGAATCTACAATTAGAGAAAAAGGGAAAGACAATAGATATTTTAATTCTGCAGGCGCTGAAAAAATNAGTAATGCATTTATGAGTCCAGTAGAGGAAAAAGTGGTTACTCAGCAAGAAAGACAAGATGCTTTTGATAGTCAAGAAACTACTGATGATCATGGNATGCATATTACTGGTTTAGTTGAGGACCAGAACGGCACAAAATATTTNAAGGTNAAGAATTCATGGGGAACTGAATATAACCANTGTGGTGGTTATTTTTATGCTTCATTTCCATATGTAAGATATAAGACAATGAATATTTTAGTGCATAAAGATGCTGTTCCTAAATCAATCAAGAAAAAAATAGGTTTGTAATTTGAAATACCTACTAATTGCTATTATAAGATTGTATCAATATNTGATATCTCCATTATTTCCTGCAAGTTGTAGGTTTACGCCAACATGTTCTCAATATGCCATAGAAGCTATTGGTAGATTTGGATTTTTAAAAGGTGGAATAATGGGTTTTAAAAGAATTATCAAATGTAACCCATGGGGTAGTCATGGACATGATCCTGTTCCCGAAAAAACAAAATGATGCTAAAAATTGACATGCATACTCATATCATCCCAAAAAATTTACCTGATTGGCAAAAGAAGTTTGGTTATGATGGNTTTATTCAGCTAGATCATCATAAAAAAGGATGGGCTAGNATGATGATGGGGCAAAAGTTTTTTAGAGAAATCAATGAAAATTGTTGGGATCCAGAGGTCAGAATTAATGAATACAAAAAGTTTAATACTAAAGTTCAAGTAGTATGTACTATACCAGTACTNTTTGCCTATTTCGCCAAGCCAAAAGATGGTTNAGAGGTTTCAATGTTTTTAAATGACGATGTAGCTAATTTAGTAAATAACTACCCTAAAAATTACATTGGACTTGGGACAATTCCTATGCAATCTCCAGAATTAGCGGTTAGAGAATTAGAACGAATTAAAAAGATTGGATTAAAGGGAATTCAAATTGGATCAAATATTGATGATAAAAACTTACATGAGCCAGANTATTATCCCATATGGGAAACTTGTGAAAAATTGGACTTAGCTGTTTTGGTNCATCCATGGAATATGATGGGACAAAAACATATGGGACGCTATTGGTTACCTTGGTTGGTGGGAATGCCTGCTGAAACTTCAAGAGCAATATGTTCCATGATTTTTGGTGGTATATTTGATAAATTCCCAAAACTTAGGGTTAATTTTTGTCACGCTAGTGGTTCTTTTCTAGCAACTCTTGGNAGGGTAGANCACGGNTTCAATTGTAGACCTGATTTGGTAGCCATAGATAANCCNAATAACCCAAGAGATTATTGTGGAAGATTTTGGGTCGACTGCATTACCCATGATCAAGAAATTTTAAANTACATACTTAAAATGCAAGGTTCAAAAAGGGTTACACTTGGTAGTGACTATCCATTTCCATTGGGAGATTTAGAAATAGGTGATTTCATTACAAAAATGAATTTAGATGAGTCAACTATTGAGGATATATTTTGTAATAGCACGCTTGAATGGTTGAATATTAATAAAGAAGACTTTTTATGAAAAAAACGTTAAGCTTTAGTCTTTTTCTTTTACTATCTATTAGCTTTTTAGCACAAGATTATTGGCAACAGCAAATTAGTTATAATATGCATATAGATTTCGACCATGATAATCATCGATTTTCTGGTATTCAAGAAATAACTTATTATAATAATTCCCCAGAAAATCTTGATAAGTTGTTCATGCATTTATATTACAATGCCTTTCAACCTGGTTCTATGATGGATGTAAGATCAAGGACTATTGAAGACCCAGACTCTAGAGTGGAAGATCGAATTGCTAACCTTTCAAAAACTGAAATCGGTTTTCAGAAAATAGAAAGTATAAATAATAGTAAGGGTGAAAAATTGTCATTTAATGAGGATGGTACTATTCTAGAAATTACATTAAACAAGCCATTAAAGTCAGGTAAAAGCATAAAATTAAAAGTCAATTTTAATGCTCAAGTTCCTGTTCAAATTAGAAGAACTGGAAGATATAATAAGGAAAATGTCGCTTATTCTATGACACAGTGGTACCCTAAAATGTGTGAGTATGATAAGCATGGTTGGCATACAAATCCATATATAGGNAGAGAGTTTTATGGTGTGTGGGGAGATTTTGAAGTTAATATTGCTATAGATTCTTCTTTTGTTCTTGGTGGTACAGGAGTGATTCAAAATCCTCAAGAGGTAGGTCATGGATACCAAGACCCTAACAAAAAACTAAAGCTAAATAAAAGTAAAAAGTTAGTATGGGAATTTAAAGCAGAAAATGTTCATGATTTTGCTTGGGCAGCAGATCCTGATTTTTTACATGAAACTACCAAGTTAGAAAATGGCACAATTCTTCATTTTTTACATAAGGATGATTCTTTAAATGATAATTGGACTGCGCTGAGACCTTATGCAAAAAAATGTTTTGAGTATATGAATGAGCATTATGGATTATATCCATATGCACAGTATTCTGTTATTCAGGGTGGTGATGGCGGGATGGAATATCCCATGTGTACATTAATTACAGCTGAAGGCTCAATGAATGGGTTAATTAGCGTTACAGCTCATGAGGCAATTCATAGTTGGTTTCAAGGTCTTTTAGGAACTAATGAAGCTAAACATGAATGGATGGATGAAGGTTTCTGTACTTATGCTCAATATGAAGTATTAAATCACCTTAAAGGAAGAAAAGTTATTAATCCATTATTGAGGCAATATAAAAGCTATTATAGATTGGTAGAAAATGGAACTCAAGAACCTTTGTCTACACATGCAGACTTCTATAAAAGAAATTATGTTTATGGAATAAGTGCTTATAATAAAGGAGCTATTTTTTTACATCAATTGGGCTATGTTGTTGGTGATAATGTATTGAAAAAGGGATTAAAGAAATACATTAATGATTGGAAATTTAAACATCCAGACCCAACTGACTTTAAGCGAATAATGGAAAANATTAGTGGGCTTGAATTGGATTGGTATTTTGAACAATTTGTAGAGACTACNAATACCATCGATTATGAAGTGTTTAATGTTGAACCAACTAATAATGGCACTTTAGTTACTTTACGAAGAATTGGTGATATGCCTATGCCTATTGACATTGTAATTATTGACAAAAGCGACAATAAAACATCCTTTTCTATTCCATTAAGAATCATGAGAGGAAGTAAATCAAATGATAGTTATTTAAAAGATTTTAAAACTCTTTCTGATTGGCCTTGGGTTTACCAATATTATCAATTTGAAGCTACAGTAAGTTATGACGAAATTAAGCAAATAGCTATTGACCCATCTAGCAGATTGGCTGATGTTAATCCAGAAAATAATGTGTGGAGTAATAATAAATCAACTCAGGGAAATCCTATAATTTATAAAAACACCAATTAGCTAATTAGAGCTTTTTCTTGACTCCTAAAGAAAAGAGTTGCTGATTAGCAGTTCTAAATTCCCANACTTCATTTGTTGTGGAGTTTAGCACAGCACTTGTGAAATTTTGATGTAAACCTAAATTTAATTGAACCAATAAATTTAATGACCAACCGTTATTGAATTNTATATCATTAAATAAATGGTANTGAATTCCAAATCCATGNTAGTTAGAATTCCATTGTGCTTGAATTCCCTGNCCAATAGAGGANCTAATTATNTTAGTTCTGTAATATGGTCCAATTCCATGACCTACAGTAAATTTATCAAAGCATTTGATGATTTTTCCTTTTTCAATTGACACTAAGAAATTATTCATTTCCAAGGTNTATGGTGTTTTTGATGGGTGAAATTTAATGTGACTTCTTAAAAAATCAGNGTCTGAAGTCTCGGCAATAAAATCAAAATAAATACCAATATTTTCATTGTTAATTTCATTTATATTAGNTATAAAGCTGATTGGGTTGGACCATCCAACTGAAAATTGTTTTTCTAATGAATTGTCAAATTCATTGTCTCCCTGTCCATTAACAGAAACAGTAATTAAAAGAGTAATAAAAAGTAAAAATGGTTTCACTAGTTAAAAATGTGTAATTGATTTGTTAGTGGATCAAAAGTTGTTTGATATGGCTTAAGTGAATATAAAGCTGGTCCTTGAATAACCAACCCATCATANAGTTGATATTGACTTCCATCACAACTACANTCTACAAATGAATTTGTAGAGTCAACACTNGCTTTGCCACATGGGTCNTTTGCATTATAAGTNCAGTGCCTGTCGTATGCACTAAATTGATCAAAAGATTGTCTATAAACAATGATNCCTTTAGANCCTCCNGTGATGTAAATCCATCCGCCTACAGCATTTAAAGAACTATAACTTGGTAATGAAATGTTGATGTATTGATTTACATAAACATAGGGTACAATATTTTGATTTCTCACACAACTTATTACTAAAACAGTAAACAGAAAAAAAGATATGTATTTTATTTTGTAAATTGTAAGTTCAATATTTATGTTAAAAAATCTTTTCATAATAGTTTTTCTTTTCAGTAGCATTGATTTTGTCTCACAACATTTAGTTGGTCAAAGAAGTGCTGTAGCTCAAAATTACAAATTACCTTCATATACAAACAATAGGTTTGAAGGGTTTTCTGGAAAACAATTAGCTAAACAGGAAATTCGAAATAAAAAAGAAGGAGAAAAAGCCAAAAAGGAATTGCTAAAAAGCCATATAAAAAAACAAACTAAGGCAACCCAAAAGAGAATGAAATCGTCATTAAAGAAATCAAAGCGATTATTAAGAAATAAATCTTTGGTGCCAAGATGGCTAGTTTGGTGGAAAAGAAAAAAAGCTTTTTCTCAAAGAAAAGAAAATAAATATGAGGATTAATTTAAGGAGAAATATAATTATTAATTGAAATGTTAAAAATTCGTTAATTATTATTTAATTTGTGTTAAGTTCGCGAATAGCTTCTTCAAAAAGTACTAAAGACTAATATTATGACTAAAAAAATATTACTTACTACAATTTCGATTTTCGTTTTATCACACCTAAGTTTTGCTCAGCCTCAAGGAGGGAGTATAAAAGGAAAAGTCAAAGATGAAACGGGTGAAGGATTCCCATTTGTAAATGTTGCC